>JAKSCG010000229.1 GCA_022360715.1 Halanaerobiales bacterium | reverse complement strand
TGGCATCAACCATTGAAGCATAATGCATAGCACTGCGCTGGGAATTTCCTAGCAAATTACATCTCACTTTAACTTTCAGTTCTTTGATGAGTATTTCTTTTAATGCATTTGCTACGCCGTTTCCTAACTTGACATGTCCGAAGGCGTCTTTTGTTTTTTCTGCTGCCAGGTAGTTACCATCCTGATCTCTCAAACCTTCGGAGGCAACAATATAGACATAACCTAATTTTTGATAAACCTTGGCTACGTCCTCAATAAACTTCTCCTTATCAAAAGAAATTTCCGGCAGGTAGATTAGATGAGGCGCATCTTCTTCACTATTTTTAGCTAGTGCGGCAGCTGCAGTTAGCCAACCTGCATTCCTGCCCATAGATTCAAAAATAACAATATCGCTACTGGCAACTATCCCCTGCAAATCAATACCGGTCTCCATAACTAATGTGGCGATATATTTGGCGGAACTCCCGTATCCCGGACAGTGGTCGGTGTGAAAGAGGTCGTTATCAATTGTTTTAGGGACCCCGATTACTCTCAACTCATATCCTGTGGCCAGAGCCAGCTTATTAATTTTATCAGCCGTATCCATGGAATCATTCCCACCAACATAGAAAAAGTAGCGAATATTATATTTCTTAAATATTACAAGTAACCGTTCATAATCAGCTTCTTTTAACCTATATCTGCAGGAGCCCAAGGCTGCTCCCGGGGTATGTCGTAACCCGTCAATGGTTTGGCGCTTCTCCTCACCCAAGTTGATAAACTGTTCGTTTAAAATGCCTTTAACTCCAAATAAAGCACCGTAAATTATTTTTATCTGCTTATTCCTTGCGGCTTCTTTATAGAGACCACAAATACTATTATTAATTACAGCTGTTGGCCCTCCAGATTGTGCAATTAAGCAATTTCCTTTTAGTGTCAAAAGATCAACTCCTTTAAATTAATAAGAGTATTGTGCATTTGGAAACTATTCGACATATTTTTCGAGGATCCTTTGATAAGAATATAGTAAAGTTACCAAAAGCTGCAATTAAAGCTCTTTGATTGCTAATATTTGCAAGATATTCGTCTATTCTATGGTTTGACTAATCTTTTAAATTATGATATTTTTACGCCAATTATTAAAACAGTTACTTAAAGGAGAGGTAGAATTGAGTAGGTATGGAAAGCTGGTAGTTGCGATTATTGCCTTTGTGCTGCTTATAATCATGGTGACTTTTAGCAACAAAGAAGAACAACCTCTGGAAGTAAATAGTGCCGTAGCTGCAGAAATCTTGCTTGAACCAACGAAACATGACAGTGGGGGAGTAGATGCAGACTCAGCATTTATAATTAAATCACCTGCTACTCTTAAAGCAAAGGAAGTAGAAAAAAGTTTGAGGGTAGAGCCGTCCTTTGACTTTACAGTTACGGAAGCAGCTGGCACAGGTAATGAGCTCATGCTCATCCCCCAAGAAACTTTACAAGCAGATCAGATTTATCAATTCATACTGCCTTTAAAAGAGCAGCAATCTTTGAAGTGGGCCTTTCAAACTAAAGCAAAACTTAAAGTTCTTTCCACATTGCCCAGGGATAGATTTGCAGGAGTACCGCAGGATACAGGAGTGGAGATTACTTTTAGTCATCTCAATTTTGCCAGTCTTAGCGATTATTTTACAATCAGCCCTCAAGTAGAAGGCTA
>JAKSCG010000128.1 GCA_022360715.1 Halanaerobiales bacterium | reverse complement strand
CAGTTCACAAAACAAAGCATCCTTATTTTGAAAATATGAATAGATCGCGCCTTTTGTTAAGCCCTCTTTTTCTGCGATTACCCGTAGAGAGGCTTCAAGATAACCATGTTCAAGAAACTCTCTACGGGCCGAACTTATAATCTTGTCTCTAATATCTCCTTTTTTTACTTGCATTATCTCTCCTCAATTAATCAATAAATACCACCGGAATTTATTATAACCCTAAAATGGTATTTCTTCAACTAAAATTTTCTGTAACGACCTTAAATCAATGCTCTTGTAATTATGGCAGGACTAATGTAAGATAATAATAAGAATAATTTGCAAGGAGATTCGATTATGCCATCGATATTAATTATTGACGATAACCCGGAAATATTAGATATTTTAGATTATCACCTTGTTAAAACCGGCTATCTGGTATATAAAGCCCTAAATTCAAATGAAGCACTACAGCATTTTCATCAAAACCAAATTTCTCTCATAATTTTAGACGTTATGATGGAGGAAGAAGATGGCTTTTCTTTATGTGAAAAAATAAGAAAACTTTCCATGGTTCCAATCCTATTTTTAACTGCAAAATCAAGTGAGGACGATATAATTAAAGGTCTATTATGTGGTGGGGATGATTATATGATCAAACCTTTCTCGTCTAAAGAATTACTTGCACGAGTCTTTGTATTGTTAAGACGGGAAAATTCCAATAAACAATTACCGGGAATAAGAATTAATAATCTTTATATCAATAAAAATACCAATAAGGTAACATTAAATGACGTTCCGGTCGGACTTACTTACATTGAATATAAGACACTACTCTTTCTCATTAGTCAGCGCGGTACACATGTTAGTGTTAAAGAAATTTTTGAAAATGTATGGAAAGAAAGGTATATCCAGTCTTCAAATAACAATGTGGTGGTTCACATTAAAAATATCAGAAAAAAGTTACAGACGATCGATTCAAAATCTGAATATATTCATACTGTCTGGGGCAAAGGTTATGTTGTGTACTAAAAATAAACGAGATGGAAAACTTATTAGAGAACTTTTGTTTTTTTCAATTAAAATTTTGCCTTTATTAGTAGTGACCTTTTTCATTTTATATAAACTTTCTACAGGTATTTTTATAAATATATTCTCAGATAGGTTAAAGGATATCTGGTTAATATTAAATATTATTCTATGTTTTTTGCTTTATATCGTCCTATTAATAATCTTTATAAAAAAACGCCTGTCCTATTTAAACTATATCATTAATTGCATTCACAATATGCGAGACGGAGATATTGAGACTGCTATTATAATCGAGGGTGATGATGAATTAGCACATCTCAGCTTTCATATTAACGAATTGAGACAGGAGCTGGCCAAAAAACAAATCATCGAAGAACAGCAAAAGAGTGCCCAAAATTCTTTATTAACCTCTATTTCTCATGATCTAAGAACACCTCTAACCAGCTTAAGCGGTTATTTGGAGATTTTATCTGATCATGAGTTTACCGATAATAATAAACGAATAAAATATACCGAGCTCTGTTTAAATCGGGTATTACAACTCAACGACCTGGTTAATTCAGCCTTTGAACATTTCTATCTCAACGGGGAAAAAATAGAGACTACGGCTCTACTAAGATGTAACTCAATACACAATCTTATCTCTATAATCAAACAGCATCTGGCTCTATTAGAAGCCAATGGTTTTACTTACACAACTTCTTTTAAACCCTATAAATATGCACTGGTATATGATCTTAGATTGGTTGGAAGACTATTTGATAATATTTTTACAAATGTTATCCGTTACGGTGATCATTGTACTACTGTAAAAATAACGGCCACTCTGGAAAAAAATTTCCTACAATTTACTATTTCTAATGGTATCAATCCTAAAAACGGTTTATATATGACCAATAGTACCGGGATAGGTTTAATGAACTGCAAAAAAATTATGGAGCTTCACCAAGGCGAGTTTTTAAGCTATGCTGATCATCAATACTACCGATCAATCATTAAATTTCCTATCCAAAACAAATCCGGCGGGTGTTAATTTTCCTGCCGGATTAAATTTTTTAACTACTATATTTGATTGCTATGCACCTAGTTTTTTGACGCTTACATTTAAAGAAATAATTCTATCACATAATCTTGAAAGCAAAGCGGGTTCATGGCTAATAACGGCAAGCCCTATTTTACGCTCCTGGCAAACATTCAGCAGCTCACTCCAGATGGCTGTTTGAGTAACGGCATCAAGCATTGTGGTTATCTCATCGGCTATAATATACTTAGTATTGGGATGTAAGGCCCTGACAATGCAAAAACGCTGAAGCTCTCCGCCAGAAAGCTCAATCGGGTACCTTGATAACCACTCTTTTTTGATGCCAAATCGATCTAAAACAGCATCGTCCGGCTCATAGCTTTCTTTAAGAACATCTTTCATTCTCCACTTAGGGTTAACTGCCTTCTCAGGGTGCTGGAAGATCAGCTGCACCGGCTGAGCTTCGTTTTTTGCAAAGCATTTTTCATCTATCTCCACAGTTCCTTCTATTGGCGCAAGATAGTTTGCTAATATCCTGGATAGGCTTGTTTTGCCACTACCACTGTAACCGGATATTCCTAATATTTCTCCGTAAGAAAGCTCTATATTTAGATTACGAAACAACCACTCATCTTGTTTAAAATAAAATCCTAACTCATTCCCTTTTAAAGACAAGCTTGCACCTCCTCATAGATAGAAAAACTATTTTGGGGTAAAGCGTTCCAAAGGGCCCGACTATACCAATGTTGTAAGCCTTTACCATCGGCAGAAAACTTATCAGCCTTAGCCGTCTCGATTGTTTTACCATCCTTTAATACGGTTACTCTGTCACAAACAGTCAGGGCTGAGACAATATCATGGGTAATCAACATAACCGCAGCACCGTCATCAGCAAATGCCCTTAATTGATTAAGGATAGCACTTAATGCCTCAGGATGAATTCCCGGTGTTGGCTCATCAGCTATGACAAGCTTAATATTATCCCTGACACTTGTAGCAAAAAGAACCCGACGCAGCATCCCTCCTGATAACTGAAAAGGATATAGATCCCCATCCTTTTCCTTCAACCCATATCGACGGAATAGTTCCTGCTGTCTTTTATTCGCATCCTTTTTCGGTAAACCTATTTTTACTTGTTCCGCTACTCGCATTAAAGGGTCTAAATAATTTACCGATTGTGGGATCAAGGAAATTTCTTTACCTCTTAATTGAATTTTTTTCTCTGCAGTTAAGGGCTCCCCACAGTAAATAATATCGCCGTCACAGGTTGCATTACCCGGTAATATACCTAAAATAGCATGGGCCAATAAACTTTTACCTGACCCGCTTGCCCCGATTACAGCCATGATCTCCCCGGCATTAATCGATACATGTAATGATTTAATCGGGGTGATTCGTCTGGTATTAAGACCTTTAACATATTGGGTAAAACTTATCTTCAAATTCTGTACACTTAATATCTGATTGCTTTTCTTCACTGCACACCTCTATTCATTAGCACTTGTAGGGTTAATCAGTACCCGGAAATGCTCACCAATATTATCAAAGCTTTTTACAACACATACTAAAATAAGACCCGGAAAAATGGCCAGCCACCAATCTCCAATGGAGATATGTTTTACGGCCTCCGAAAGGATCAAGCCAATGGACGGGGTCTGTACCGATAATCCAAAACCTAAAAAAGTAATAGAAGCTTCATGAATAATAGCGTGGGGAAATAGTAATAAAAAACCTACCATTATTTGCGGGAGAATATGCGGTAAAATATGTTTTCTTGCTATATACCAGTTGGATTTCCCGAGATTTCTGGAGATTTGAATATATTCGCAACTTTTAATGGCATACACTTCTCCACGAATAATACGGGTTAAGGATGGCCAATGGGTAAAAGCAACTCCAAAAACAACACCTCTAATCCCTCCTCCGACCGCAAAGGAAATTAAAATAATAAAAATTAAGTGGGGCATGCCGATAAACATATCCACCAACCATGAGACAATCGAATCTACTTTCTTTCCTAGGGTTGCCGCAGCAATCCCAAGGACAGTAGCAATTAACGCTCCAACGGCCGCACCTAAAAAGCCAACAAAAAGCGACAATCTAAGTCCTTTTAAGGTTCGAGTAAACATATCTCTTCCTAACCAATCTGTTCCAAACGGGTGTTGCAGGTTAGGGGATAAACTCTTTTTAGTGAAATCGGTAATCAAATTAGCCGGACTTAACAGATAGCTGATCAGTATGGTTAACAGGATAATTGATACAGATATAGTGAGAGATAGCATCATTCTTGTCCGCATGTTGTACTTTTTTGTCATTAGAGTCCCTCCTTTAGCCTTGGATTAATCATGGCATTTAACAGATCAGCCAGCATGTTTCCTGCAAAAACAAAGACAGCACTAATCAACACAATGCCCATGAGTAGAGGTAAATCACCTTTTAAACCTGCATCTGTTAGTGTTGAGCCGAGACCGGGGTAAGAAAAAACCTGTTCTGCCAGTACTGAGCCGCCGAACAACTCGCCAAAATAAGCAAAATGCAAGGTAATTGCCGGAAGTGCAACATTACGCAAACCATGATTCTTGATTATTTGCCACATATTTTCTCCCCTTGCCTTAGCAAAAATAACATACTCACTATTAAGTACATCGATCATTTTTTCTCTTGTATGCAAGATTACATTACCAATACCAAGAATGCTTAATGTAATGGCCGGCAAGATTAAATGACGAATTCTATCCAGTAGTGTTACATCCTCACTGGCAACACCTATCGGGACAGAAATACCGATTGGAAACCACCTTAACCACACTGAAAAAATAATTAAAAGAACTAAGCCCATCCAAAAGGTCGGTATTGATGCTTGCACATAAGCAATCCATTTTATCATCCGATCGATCAGTCTTCCCTTTTGAACAGCCCCAATCACACCAAGTATAAAACCTATTAGGCCTGAGAGCAGCCATGATATGCCCATTAATGCAGCTGACGCCAACGCTTTTTCCTTGATAATAGTTATTACTGGCTGTCCATGTACTTTGGAAATACCAAAATCACCTTTTAACAAATTGACTAACCATGTCATGTATTGTTCAATCGGCGGACGGTCCAGCCCCCAATAGGCTTCGATTGCTTGCCGTTGTTCCAGTGTAAGAGATGTATCGCCACCTACATAAGCACTGATAGGATCAATGGGAGAACATTGCATCATTACAAATGTTAAAATAGATAGACCAATTAATAAAGTAATCCCTCGGATAAATTTACGTGTAAAATATTGAATACCCTTCACCATAACATCCTTTCAAAAGCAGCACAATGTACGGGTTTTACATGGGCGTACATTGTGCCACTAAAAATTTTATTTATTTACAGCATCTGCGTCCCAGGTCCATTCACCAACGTTAGCCAGTAGTGACCATTCATGACCGTGGGTATGGATAGGCTGTTTTCCGACATTGATCCTGGCATCTCCTGCATAAAGATGATCCAGTCTAAGCAGCCATACAAAGGGAGCATCGCCTAAACCACTTGAACCTGTCTTGCCGTCCCATTGAGAAAGTTTCCAATATTTATTTGCTTCCTCTTGGGTTGAAGCATACATCGCTTTATTTAAATAACCGGTTACTGTAGGGTTATCCATGTACACAATGTTACAATAGGCAATACCTGCTAAATCAGGATGATGCATATAATAGTATTGGTGAGGATGATGTCGGCCCCCGGCAAATAATACTGCATTTGAATGCATTTTTGTCTTGATTTCATCCCAATTACTTCCGATTAAATTGATCCGGATGCCAAGTTTTTTGGCTTGTTCTGCTACAACAATGGAAATATTGGTCCGGATGACATCTGCTGAGGCATGATATAGGTTAAATTCTGCTTTTAGACCATTTTTTTCTCTTATCCCGTCACCATCACGGTCCTTCCAACCAGCTTCTGCGAGGATAGTAACGGCTTTTTCTACCTGATTATCTGCGATAACAGTTTCTTCATTCCACCATGGCATCTTATCTACTAAAGAATAGGCTTTTTTCCCATGACCATTAAGAACCGTATCGACAATAGCTTGCCGGTCTAGCCCAATATATAGGGCCTGTCTAATTGCTAGATCTGATGTAACATCATTACCGATAACAAATCCTTCCGGGGTAGTCCCATAACCACTTTTGTGTGTTGGCAGAGAAATCCCGCGAACATCATTACTTTCATAAGAACCTAACTTCCAACCCGGTATTTTTTCATCGGCAAATTCAGGCAAAACATAGATCATATCTACTGTTCCATTTTTAGCTGCAGCAAGAGCAGCATTTTCATCTAAAAACAATAAAGTGAACTTTTTAAAATGTGGTTTTTTACCTGCATAGTAGGGATTAACTACAAAGATAGCTTGTTGTCCTTTATCCCATTGTACTAGCTTGTATGGACCTGAACCGATCGGATTTTCGGCGTAATTGTCATCATAATGGTTTTTAGGTAAAATAACAATCTCGGTTAATTGGGCAACAAACGTAGATCTTGGTTCAGTTAAATGGAACAGGATTGTCTGTGGGTCTTTAATTTCAATCCTATCCAGGAATGTTAAATCCCAATGTTTCCCATCCTCTTTTAACATTTGATAAGAGAATTTTACATCCTCCGCGGTAACCGGTTCGCCATTAGAGAATTTATAATCATCTCTTAAATGGAAAGTCCATGTTAGAGCATCATCACTTACTTGATATGATTTAGCAAAATCTCCTATAACCTCAAGCTCGGCATTTCTTGTAAGTAAAGTATCATGAAGAATTTGCGACTGACTATATAGCCCCCATCTTTTTCTTGGGTCAAATTCGCCCGGTGGCCTTGTTCCCATGCAAAGTATTAATTCATCCTTTATCTCCGCTACTTTTTGTTGTGAATCAGTAGTAGTCTCGGCTTGCTCTGGCCCGGAGCAGCCGGCCAAGACGGCTGTGATCATTATGACAAAACAAAAAACCGATAATATTTTTTTTATATTTCCTTGCATATTACTCCCCCTCTAAGCTGTATTTAGTAGCTAGGACTTTATCAGCAAAAATGATAATGATTATCATTTCAAACTAGCCATTACTAAATATACCATATCGCCTCCTGCAAATCAATATCATAAAATTAAACTTCATAATTCTTCATAATTGATAGTTATAAAATTTAATTGTCGTATTAACATAAGAAGCGCTTTTCCACAAAAGCACCGGAATCCTACCGGGCGAGTTTATCAAAATCGCCAGAAAAAATAACCTCAGCAACTCATTTGTCTGCTGAGGTTTTTATTCATTCCTTCAGAAGTTCTTCCAGGCCTCGTTTATCTTTAATCAAGATTTTTTTATGGCCATCAAGCTCAATAAGTCCTAATTCACCAAAGGTTTTGAGTTTTCGCGTCATGGTCTCACGGGAAATACCACTGTAGCTACCCATTTCTTCGCGATTAATGGTCAATTCCAAGACAATACCTTCAGCCGTTTCATGACCAAAATCGCCGATGAGGGTCAACAATAGTCCTGCCACCTTAGCATTAGCACTGTTGGTACTGAGCCGGTCAACCAGACTTTCCGCTTTCATAATGCGCTCATAAGCCTTTTCCAGAACTTTTAAAGTAATTCTAGGATTACTGAGAATGATTCGATCAAAGTCTTCTTTAGCCAGGGTACTCAACTCTAATTCCTCAATTGCTTCTGCACTGAACTCAAACTCATCTTCTTTCAATAGATTAAAGGCACCAATGAAGTCCCCGCTGGATAAGATATAAAGGATTTGCTCCCGACCATCAACCGTGTTTTTGTAAATCTTCATTTTACCTGAGCAAACAATAAAAAGGCGATCGGCAATGTCCCCTGCCGAAAACACCTTATCACCATTTTTAAAATACCAATTTTTAACCCCTTCAGCAATTTTATCAATTTCATCACTGTCAAGGTTGCTCAACAGTGGGATTTGCGATATGCATCTACCACCATCACATTGAACATGTTTTATTTGCTGCTTGCAACAAAAGGTAATTGCTCACCACCTACTCTCTTTGTGATGTAGCCTTTGAGCTTTTGATTGATGTATATCTCAAACTCTTTGGCAATATCTGGATTCATTTCTGAAGTCTCTCTTAGCTTATATTGTAATCCAAGATCCTTATATTTATCAATACCCAATTGATGAAAAGGCAAAATTTCTATCTTTTCAATGCGATGGGCAATCGGTTTGATCCGCTCAAAGAGTTGATCGACGGAGTAGGTGTCATCAGTATAGCCGGGAACCATGACATGGCGGACCCATAATCTGCCTTTAAACTGCTTCAGCTTCTCCAAAAAAATATCCAGGCCTTTGATCGATACTCCGATCATCTGTTGGTGGACCTGTTCGTCAAAGTGTTTAATATCGAGTAAGATCATATCAGCCAGGGCCAGCACCTGATCAAACGACCCAGCGTGGCCATACCCGCTGGTATCGATGGCAACGTGAATTTCCGAGGCTTTTAAACCTTTCATGGCTTCAATTAAGAAAGGTCCCTGAACCAATGGTTCACCACCGGAAAATGTGACTCCTCCCCCCGAAGTATCGTAATACTCTTTGTATTTTAAGGACATGGCTACAATTTCGGACGAAGTCATCTGCTGACCACGATCACACTTTTGACTGTCCGGATTATGGCAGTAGATGCACTGCAAAGGGCAGCCTTGCAAGAAGAAGATAGTCCGGATACCCGGACCATCTAACATTCCCATCGTTTCAATTGAATGGATTCTTCCTAACATAACAATCACCTAAGCCCTTTCGTGGAATGTGCGGGCAATAACCTCTTCTTTTTGCTCTCTGCTTAAACGGTTGAAATGAACTGCATAGCCTGAAACTCGAATCGTTAAATTTGGGTGCTTTTCGGGATGTTCCATCGCATCGAGTAACATCTCCCGATTCATCACGTTGACATTGAGATGAAACGCCCCTTTTCCAAAATAGGCATCTATGATATGGACCAGATTTTGTACTTGGGTTTCAGCTTGCTTACCCAAAGCTTGTGGCACCATGCTCATGGTGTTTGAAATGCCGTCCTTGCAGCTGTTTTCGTAATTGAACTTGGCCACCGAGTTAAGTGACGCCAAAACACCTGTCTTATCGCGTCCATGCATCGGATTGGCTCCTGGGGCAAAAGGCTCTCCCAATTTACGGCCATCAGGAGTTGCTCCCGTTTTCTTACCGTAGACCACATTGGATGTAATAGTTAAGATACTCAAGGTATGCTCAGCCTGCCGGTAGGTAGGGTGCTTTTTTAATGACCCACTGAAGTATTCAACTATATCAACAGCCAATTGATCGACCCGATCATCATCATTCCCATAAGCCGGGTATTCTCCCTCTATTTTAAAATCGACAGCTATCCCATTTTCGTCACGGACCGGTTTAACTTTAGCAAACTTAATGGCACTTAAAGAATCGGCCACTAAAGAAACCCCAGCCACCCCAAAGGCCATGTACCGATGAATTTGAGAGTCATGAAGGGCCATTTGTCCTGCTTCGTAGGCGTATTTATCATGCATATAGTGAATGGTATTCATGGTATTAACATAAATCTCAGCCAATTGATCCATCACTTTAACATAATTTGCATAGACTTTATCAAAGTCTAAAACCTCATCTTTAATAGGTTCAATACCTTCCATCACTTTAACCGGCATCCCGGCTTTATCACGTTTAAGCTCATCAACACCACCATTGATTGCATATAATAATGCTTTGGCTAAATTGGTACGGGCTCCGAAGAACTGCATCGCTTTACCGATCCCCATGGCAGATACGCAGCAGGCAATGCCGTAGTCATCACCATAGATCGGACGCATCAGATCATCGTTTTCATATTGTAAAGCCCCGGTAACTTGAGACATCTTACTGCAGTACTTTTTAAAAGCTTCCGGAAGTTCTTGGGACCACAACACCGTCATATTAGGCTCTGGTGCCGGTGACAGGTTGGTTAAGGTATGCAGGAAACGATATGAGGTTTTGGTAACCATGGATCGTCCATCTGTTCCCATACCTCCGATCGCCTCAGTAACCCAATTAGGATCACCGGCGAAAAGCTCATTGTAGTCAGGAGTTCTCAGGTGACGAACCATCCGCAGTTTAATAACCAACTGGTCAATCAGCTCTTGAGCGCCCTCTTCATCGAGAAGCCCGCGCTCCAGGTCGTACTCAATAAAAATGTCAATAAAAGCAGTATTACGTCCCAGGGACATGGCGGCTCCATTGTTTTCTTTAATGGCGGCTAAATAGCCAAAATATAAGAATTGAACAGCCTCGGTGGCATTGGAGGCCGGTTTAGATATATCAAAACCGTAAGCGGCCGCCATCGCCTTCATGGCTTTAAGGGCCCGAATTTGCTCAGAGAGTTCTTCGCGCAAAAGGATCACTTCACCAGTGGCCGGACCATTAATTTTATGCAGGTCTTCAACTTTAGCATCCAGCAAGGCATTGACTCCGTATAACGGAATACGCCGGTAATCTCCGATAATACGACCTCGTCCGTAAGCATCTGGCAGCCCGGTCAATAAACCTGTGCTGCGAACCAAACGCATCTGAGCAGTGTAGGCATCAAAAACACCATCATTATGAGTTTTACGGAATTCCTGAAAACGGGTTTCCAACTCATCATCGATCGCATAGCCATAAGCTTCCAGGGATTTCTTCACCATGCGGTATCCACCGTAAGGGTTAACAATTCGTTTTAAAGGTTCATCGGTTTGTAAACCGACAATCACTTCATTAGCCTGATCTATATAACCGGGCTCAAAAGAGTCTATACCTGAAAACCGGGTGGTCTCGACATCAATAATTCCTTTTTCTATTTCTTCTTGAATCAGCTTTTCAGCTTTATGCCATAAAACTGTCGTCTTTGGACTCTTTCCCCTGAGAAAAACTCCATCACCTTCATACGGCGTATAGTTTTGCTTTATAAAATCAGCAACATCAATCTGTGTTTGCCAATTACCTGGTTTGAAACCTTGCCAATAATTCATAAAGGGTTCCTCCAATCATGTAGTTCTATTTGTCTTGATTATAGTGCTCTTTTCCGAAAAAAACAGTGATTTAAATCACTATTTGCATACTGTTATATATGTTTCAATATTTTTACTCTTATTTCAATTTTCTATACGGCGATTTGATTACTCACTATCGTATAATTAATAAAAAAAAACTGTGAACCCTATTTATTAAGAGTTTTCTATTTCTAACCTTCTACAGAAATCAAGAAATATTTCTTATTAAATCCACCATTTTTCTTCCTCTTATTATCTTGTATATCTCTAATATGTGACCAAGTAATCCCTTTTACTTTCAAAATACTATCAATTACTTCTATAATATCTGCAATCTCTTCCACATCATCACTTTCAATGAATTCCTGTACTTCTTCATGTAATTTATTAATTAAGCATTTATGGTACTCTATGTCATCTAGAACAGTAACCTTGGCTTTTTTACCATCCTGCTCTATTATTTTAGGTATTTTATCCCTAACTAATTTATTATAGGTCGGCATTAATTATCTCTCCTAATTTATTAACTTTGACATGCGATCCAAAACTTCTGAACGCAATTATTTCCTACGGCAAACCGGAGTTCTTCCACAAGCTAAGAGTTTGCAATAATCTTTTATTGCGTTCTTCTAATTTTCTTATAAAGCGTTCTTCGGGAATAACATTACTTTTCGCAGAGTTACATCCTTTATGTGTATATACGAGATTCCATAGATCATCTGAATATAAATATGACCACGGTATCACATGATCTATAGATAATAATCCTGATTCTATTCTTAAATCACATATAAAACAAATGTGATTTGGATTATCCATATCTAAATATTTAATATATCGATTTAATGGCCTTCTTCTTATCCCAATATCATCAATAATTTTTACCTTTTTGCATATTCGTGGAGTGCTATTAAATGTCTCAAGGATCAACGACCATCTGTAGTTAATTATATCAAATATTTGTTGTGCATTGTCCTTTAATGTTTTCAGATCTTGTTTGCGAATAAATAAACTTGCATCCCCTTTCTCATATTGATATATTTTTTCAAGCTTTTGACCACCTATATTTAGAAACCGATAACTAACATCCGCTTTTAAGGTTGTAATTATTTTTTTAATAGTATTTGTATAGTGTTTAGATAATACTTTGTCATTAGTTAATAAATGATGTACTTTCTCAAATCTTATTGGTTGCATCAAGAACAAAGACTTGTACTTATCTATAAGCTCCTTCGTAAGCGTAAGAATTTTAGGTGGTTTTAATGGATTACTCCCTTGAATAAGATTAAAAAAGATTGTTTGGTTCCAATAATATTTTATAACCTTATGAGCAATAAATTCTAAAGTTATTTCGTACATTTCAACAATATTCCTATAATCAGCTTCAAGTGCTATTTCAACTATTGCTTTTGCCCATGCCATTTTGTATGTATTATCATAATTACAATTTCTTAAAATTTTATACCAACTATTTAGAAAAGTGTTGTTCACGCTTATCCTCCTCTTTGGTAAAGGATTGAAGTTCTCCCCATTAAATTAGACACATAGTTTAGACATATTTTTCTCGTTTTCTTGAATGAAGTTTGTGTATGTAAGTAAATTTTCGCTATTCTTGACATTATTTATCCATTTGTTAACTGTCTTTGATTGAGTGTTTTGTCTAAGAATCTGTAATATCCTGACCGGGAAACAATTTAATACCTGTAAAAGCTTCTGGACAGTAAATTAATTACTGTGCTCCTGGATGAATTGTGACTAAGGTCAACAGTTCTTTTTTGAATTCTTCTTTCTCCCATTTTAGGCACCTCCTGAGTTTATTATATATCTTATCTTAGTGTCCAGCAAATAGGGGGAAGGACAATTCAAGGAATCAAAATAATGCTGCTTTAAATATTTTTGTCGTATCCTCTTTAATTTCACACATTTTCAAACTTCCCTTCTATTTTTATTTTTCCATACAAAAATGCCGACAAGATTATTAAAATCTTATCAGCTTTGCTTTACTTAAAAATCTATCTTAACCCTGTATTAACAATGCTTTGAATTACAACTGTCACCCTATTATTTTTTCTCTTTGCATTACTGTCACTGTCTCCACATGATGGGTCTGGGGAAACAGATCAATTGGTTGTACTAGCTCGATCCGGTATTTCCGGCTTAGTACAGCGAGGTCACGGGCCAGGGTAGCCGGGTTACAGGAAACGTAAATTAATCGATCCGGTTCGGTAGCTAAGAGGGCTTCTTTGACCGGATCAGCCAGACCCTTCCGGGGGGGATCCAGGATTACCAGATCCGGTTTGATCCCTTCTTGTAGCAAGCGGGGTAGTTCTGACTCAACCCGGCCGGTTTGAAAGAAACAGTTAGTAATATTATTTAATTCGGTATTCTTTTGGGCATCATTGATCGCAGCTTCAACCCCTTCAATCCCATAGATCCGACCGGCATCCTTTGCCAGATAGAGGGCAATGCTTCCGATCCCACAGTAGGCATCAATTACAGTTTCTTGCCCGGTTAATCGGGCATATTGGCGAATAATCCGGTACAACCGCTCTGTCTGTAATGTATTCACCTGAAAAAAAGATGCCGGTGAGATAGCAAACTGAACCGGTCCGATATAATCGACATAATAATCCTGTCCGGCTAATAATACCATTTGCTCTCCCATAATCACATTTGTTCTCCGGGGGTTAATGTTCTGGATTACCCCGGTTAACTCCGGAACCATTTGCATAACACGATTGGCTATCTCCTTTCCGACCGGAAAAAGGGCATTTTTAGTGACAATAATTAAAAGGGCCTGGTTTGTACAAATACCGGCTCTGATCACCAGGTGTCGCAATAATCCCCGGTGTTTTTCTTCATTATAAACAGTCAGCTTATATTCATTTAAGACCTCAATAGTCTTTTTCATCACCCGGTTAAGTAAAGGATGCTGAATTCCGCAATGATCATGAAATACAACCCGGTGAGTCCCTTGCTGATAAAACCCGGTGGCGATTAGCCCGCGCTGATCTCTGGACAGGGGGAACTGAGCCTTATTGCGATAATTATAAGGGAAATCCGCCCCAATGACTTGATTGACTTCTATATCTTTAAACCCGCCTATTCTCCTGAGCAGGTCTTCCACTACCCTTTTTTTATGAATTAACTGGGCGCGATAATTCATATGCTGGAGTTGACAACCACCACACTCCTGTTCCACCGGACAGACCGGTTCAATCCTTTCTTGACTACTTTCTAAGATCTCTAATATTTTACCCCGCGCATAGCTCTTCTGGCAGGAGGTAATTTTGGCCTTAATTCTCTCCCCGGGAATCCCGCCGGGAATAAATACGGCCAGTCCGGACCAATGCCCGACACAATCCCCGCCATGAGCAAGGTTATCAAGAACAAGTTCGATTATATCACCCTTTTTTAGATTACCGGCCACTAAATCACATCCCCTGCTAGTTTAACCACATATATTAAATATATTAACTAACCGGCCTGGTGTCAAGCAAAAAGAAAAAGGGTCAGCCATATCCTGCTCATTACAGATATAACTAACCCGTCTTTTTAACCAATATATTTAACACTATCCGAACTTATATCCTGATTGAGCTTATAAATAAGAGTAACCAGACTTATGGCCAGATTTTCATCATAAACATGTATATCGGCAGGTAGTCGCAACATTTCCGGGGCAAAATTCCAGATCGCTCTGATCCCGGCAGCTACCAATCTCCTCGCTACCTGCTGGGCATCCTCCCCTGGGACAGCAAGTATCGCCAGTTTAATATTATTTTTTCTGATAATTATCTCCATCTCTTTATCATTTTTAACCGCCAACGCTCCTACTCTATTGCCTATTTTATCAAGGTCATTATCAAAGGCTTCCACTATCTCAATACCCAGGCGATTAAACCCCTGGTAATTGACCAGTGCCCTGCCCAGGTTTCCCGCCCCAACCAGCACGACCTTCCATCGCTTATTCACGCCCAGAATTCTCTCCAGACATCGCATCAGAGTACTTATCTCATAACCTACTCCCTTACATCCAAATTCACCAAAATAAGATAAATCTTTTCTAACCTGGGCCGAAGATGTACCGACATCTTCACCCATCTTTTTAGAACACACTACCTTCTCTTCATCCATTTCAGCCAATTTCTTTAAATAACGGTAGTAGACGACCAACCTCTGAAGTGTTGGTTGAGGAACCCCTTTCATTTTTTCTAAACTCCCCTCGCTGTATACTCAGTATGAAGTAATTGGTGGGCCTTATGGCTACCCGGCTCTCCGAGATATTCTTCATATACTTTGGTAATATAGGGATTCTGGTGGGATTTCCTTAATTCTTTCAGGCTGTCGATATTGTAAAGACCCTTCATCCTTTTTTCCCGGACATGTTGATTGGTTGGACTGGGCTGTCCTCCTCCGCCTAGACAGCCGCCGGGACAAGCCATTAACTCGATAAAATGGAACTCCTCTCCCGCTTTGATCCTTTCCATCAAGTGCCTAACATTACCCAGCCCATGAGCCACCGCAGCTTTAACCTTTAAATCACCTATTTCGATCTCCGCCTCTTTAATACCAGTCAATCCACGTACTTCCTTAAAATCAAGCATGCCCAACTCTTGGCCGGTAATTAATTCATAGGCAGTTCGCAGGGCAGCTTCCATCACTCCACCGGTCGCACCAAAAATATCAGCTGCTCCACTGGAAGTACCCATCAGTTGGTCATATTCTCCTTCTTCCAGCTTTTCCATGTCAATACCGGCTGTCTTAATCATCTGGGCCAGTTCTCTGGTCGTAAGCACATAATCAACATCCCCGGCCATCTCCGGCCGTTGTGCTTCAAATTTTTTGGCCGTACAGGGCATCACTGAAACCACTACCAAATCTTCCCGGGATATCTCATTTTTTTCGGCATAATAACTCTTGGCGAGAGCCCCGAACATTTGCTGTGGTGACTTACATGTTGAAACATTATCCAGTAGCTCCGGATAAAAATGTTCGATAAATTTAATCCAGCCCGGGCTACAGGAAGTTAATAGAGGTAAAGCACCTCCTTTGGTAATCCGCTTGATTAACTCTGTCCCTTCCTCCACAATAGTCAGGTCGGCCGTAAAATTGGTATCAAAGACCCGGTCAAATCCCAATCTCCGCAAAGCCGATACCAATTGGCCGGTAGCAATCGTTCCCGGATCACCTCCAAAGGGTTCCGAGATGGCAACTCTGACCGCCGGGGCAGTCTGTACCACCACATGTTTTTTCGGATCATTTAAGACTTCCCAGACCTTTTCATAATGGTAAACTTCATGGAGGGCCCCGGTCGGACAGGACAGAATACACTGTCCACAATTAGTACATTCAACATTACCCATTCCTTTATCCCCGTAGGTGGTGACGATTGTAGCCGGTCCGCGATTAGCCATCGTAAAAATCCCGATACCCTGAGTCTCTTCACACTTTCGAATACAGCGACCACAGGTAATACATTTATTCGGTTCCCGCACAATCGAATAACTTGACCAGTCTTCACCATAACCTTTATCAATCGGCAGGAGGCGCATTTCACTAATCCCGATAATCTCTGCTGCCTCCCTCAATTCACAGTTTCCGTTTTTACTACAGGTCAAGCAGTTTAACTGACAGCTGATATCATGGGAAGCGACAATTAACTCAAAGAGGGTTTTTCTAACCTCCCGTACTTGGGGTGTATTGGTTTTCACAACCATCCCCTCCTTAGCCTCAGTTGCACAGGCCGGTTGCAATAATCTTTCCCCCTCAACCTCAACTACACAAAGACGGCAACCACCATATATGGTCAGTCCTTCCTCATAACAGAGTGTCGGTATTTTAATATGGGCAGCACTGGCCGCTTCCAAGATAGTTTTTCCTGCTTCCACTTCTAAATTGATTCCGTCAATGGTCAGCTTGATCATTAACTATCCCCCCTTACGATCAACTCATTCTCAAATTTCTTTAGCACCGAATTAATAAAATTCAGGGAAGTTTGCCCCAACCCACAGCGTGCCGCCAGATGAATCGTCTTACCAATATCGGCAATGATCCGGCTTTTCTCTTCATTAAGATTACCGTTAACTTTTTTCAACATATGATAGACTTGACGGTTACCCTCACGGCAGGGGAAACAGGTACCACAGGTCTCATCCATAAAAAACCTGGAAACATTTAACATTAGATCGACCAGGTCATGACCGTCAGCTACCACTACCACCGCCCCGGACCCCAGACCACTCCCGGCCTCTGCTATATCTTCATAAGTATAGGGAATATCTATTTCTTGTTCAGTCAAAACCTGGGTAGAAATCCCCCCGGGTACTACAAACTTCAACGGTCGATTATTCTTAATTCCTTTTCCCAAATCATAAATAATTTCTTGCAGTGTCACCTGTCCAAACTCTACTTCATATACTCCGGGATTACAGACATCTCCGCTGAGGCAAACCAGTTTAGTTCCCCGGCTATCTTCCGTCCCCAGTGATAAATAGCGCTCAGCTCCCTGATTAATTATTTCGGCAGCAGCGGCCAAGGTTTCCACATTATTTACGATGGTCGGTCGGTCGAATAAGCCTTTGGTAATCGGATAAGGGGGTTTAATTCTAGATTTACCCCGCTTACCTTCAATTGAATTGATCAGTGATGTCTCATCACCACAAACATAAGCACCGGCTCCCTTAACCAGGTAGAGATCAAAACTAAAACCGCTGCCCATTACGTTAGGCCCGATAATGCCTTTTTCCCGGGCACTTTCCAGCACTTTCTTAAAGATCCTAATCGGTCCGTCATATTCACCGCGAATATAGATATAGCCTTGCTCCGCTCCGCAGGCATACGCGGCGATAATAATCCCTTCCAGAACCTTAAAGGGAGTGCCTTCCAGTAAATACCGGTCTTTAAATGTCCCCGGTTCACCCTCATCTCCATTACAAATAACATACTTTTGATCTGCCTCTTCCTGTAAAGCCAGTTCCCACTTAACACCAGTAGGAAAACCGGCCCCGCCCCTTCCCTTCAGGCCGGATTTTTTAATCTCGGCAACAACTCCGGCCGGTTCCATTGCCAGAGCCTTTTTTAAGGCTGAAAAGGGATAATCTTTTATGTTTTCTGATTCACGATGTTTTAAAAATAAGGTTTCTTGCACCCTGCTCCCCCCTAAACACAGTTTTTTAATATATCTAAAACCATATTTCCACTAACCCGGGTATAAACATGTTCATTAACCATCATTACCGGTCCTTCGCCACAATAACCCAGACACTCTACAATCTCTAAGGTAAACTTTTTGTCCGCAGTAGTCTGGCCATGTTCAACCCCCAGGTAATCTTTAATAATCTGCACTATTTCTTTAGATTGATTAATGTGACAGGATAAACTATCACATACTCTGATAATATACTTTCCGGTAGGTTCGGTATAGAACATTGAATAAAAACGGATTGTGCCGTAAACCTTAGCCCTGGGTATATTGAATTCTTTGGCTATTTTATCGATCTCATTCTCAGGGATATAACCGTAAGTATCCTGAACAGTATGCATTCTCTCTAAAAAACTGGCATATTCCACTATTTTTACCTCCTTTTTTTGTGAAAATTATCCCTTATCAAAGTAAAAAAATAGCTGATGATTCCTCCTTTCTCCTATTACTTGAAAATATTTTCACATTTTATGTTTAACTATTTTAAATAGCAAAAATTATGCCAACTTAACAAATAATTATTGATTGCTGTTATACCCGCCTTTATACTGAGGTAATAAAAAAAGCACCCGTTTTGGGTGTTCAATTCAATGCGGTACCGCATTATAATTTATTGTTTTAAATCCTCCAGTTCATGGTAACACTTTGTGAAAATTTTAATGTTTTTATTCATCAATATAATGCAATAATGCATCATATTAGATTTTAGGGGATCATAAAGACCGGAATTCCTTCCGGCCTTTTTTTAGTTTAGATTATATTTTTTAAATTAAAAATTAAGCAACCGATTCCAGAAGAAAGGTCTTCGGCAATTACCACTATATCTTTTCTTAATTTCAAGTGAACCGGGGCAAAGTTCCAGATTGCCTGAATACCGGCCCTTACAAGCAATTCGGCAACCTGTTGGGCCTCTTCTGCCGGCACAGCAATTACCGCAATCTTAATCCCTTTTTGACGGACTAATTCCTCCATCTCTTTATTACTTCTTACCGGAATAGTAGCTACCTTGTTGCCGATTTTATTGAGGTCACAATCAAATATTTCTACTATCTCCAGCCCCAGTTCGCGAAACTTTTCATAATAAACCAGGGCACGGCCGAGGTTACCTGCTCCGATTAATACTACCGGCCATCTTTGATTAAATCCAATAATCTTGCCCAATTGTTTTCTTAAAATATCAACTTGATAACCAACACCCTTACACCCCAGTGAACCAAAATAGGAAAGGTCTTTTCGAACCTGGGCCGCCGATACTCCGACCCCCTTGCCCAGCTCAACCGATGAAATTATCTGCTCTCGCTCATTTCTGATCAACTCTTCAAGATAGTGGTAATAAAGAACAAGCCTTTTAACCGTTGGAGCAGGCACCCCCTTCATTTTAAACCCCCCGGACTACATAATGGGTATGAAGCAATTGATGGGCCTTGTGACTGCCCGGTTTTTCCAGATACTCTTGATATATCTTTTTAATATACGGATTCTGATGTGATTTCCTTATTTTTTTATTCCGATCAATTTCATAAAGGGCTTCCAATCTCTTCTCCAGGACATCTTCAGTTGCCGGGAGGGGTTGACCGCCACCGCCGATACAGCCCCCCGGACAAGCCATAAATTCTACAAAATGGAGTTCTTCGCCGGCTTTGATCCGTTCCAATATCTTTCTGGCATTACCCAGACCGTTAGCCACCGCAACCTTTAAGTTCATGTCACCGATTTTAACCTCTGCCTCCTTGATCCCTTTGATCCCCCTGACCTCTTTAAAATCGAGCGCAGCCAGTTCTTCACCGGTCAAGAGTTCATAGGCAGTCCTTAAAGCTGCCTCCATTACCCCACCGGTAGCTCCAAATATATCGGCTGCCCCGGAAGAAGCGCCGAGTAATTGGTTAAAATCTTCTTCAGGGAGGTCGATAATATTGATCCCGGCCTGTTTGATCATCCGGCCCAGTTCACGGGTAGTTAGGGCATAGTCAACATCACCGGCCATCTCTGAACGGCTGGCTTCATACTTTTTAGCGGTACAGGGCATAATTGAAACTACTACCAGGTCTTTTTGATCGATCCCGTTTTTTTCGGCATAATAGCTTCGAGCGACCGCCCCAAACATTTGTTGCGGTGATTTACAACTGGAGAGGTTATAGATAAATTCAGGATAATAGTGCTCAATAAACTTAATCCAACCGGGACTACAGGAAGTAAAAAGCGGTAGAGTTTCATTATTTTCAATTCGCTTAATTAACTCTGTCCCCTCTTCCATGATCGTTAAATCAGCGGTAAAGTTGGTATCAAAGACCTGATCAAAGCCTAACCTCCTCAGTGCGGCTACCATCTGTCCGGTCACAATCGATCCGGCCGGCTGATTAAAGGCTTCGGATAGAGCTACCCGAACTGCCGGTGCAGTTTGGACAATAACATGTTTTTGCGGGTCATCAAGGGCTTCCCAGACCTGATTAATATATTCCTTTTCGGTAATGGCCCCGGTCGGACAGATTACCGAACACTGCCCACAGAGCACACAGGGACTTTCGGAAAGGCTGTTATAAAAAGCCGGTTCAACAACAGTATTAAAACCCCTGCCTTCGGGGACAATCGCCTTTACTGACTGTACTTGATGACAAACACTAACACAACGCCGGCAGAGAATACACTTTTCGGGATCACGGAAAAGAGAAGGGGTGGAATCATCCCGGTCCAAACTACTCTTCAAACCGGCAAAACGATTATCCCGAATCCCCATTTTTTCCGATAGTTCTTTCAGTTCACAATCTCCGCTCTTAATACAGGTCGGACAATCCACTTTATGATTGGACAACAGCAATTCCAGGTTTAACTTCCGGGTTTTTCTTACCCGCTCAGTATTGGTATGGATTTTCATTCCATCAGTTGCCGGTGTAATACAGGATGCCATCAATTTACCGCTCCGCTCATCTTCCACCAGACAGAGGCGACAGGTTCCAATTTCATTTATCTCTTTTAAATAGCAAAGCGTTGGAATCTCTTTACCCAGTATTGTTGCTGCTTCTAATAAGGTCGCACCTGGTTCAACCTCGATCATATCTCCATCAATCCATAGCTTAATCATCTTCCACTCCCCCTCACTTGTTTTCTACATCGCAACGAAGACAACGACAAGCTTCTTCTACGGCCTGTTCTTCCGAATAACCCTTTTCTACCTCTTTAAACCCGCGCTTCCTTTCGGAAAGGAGGATCTTCGGCATCTTGACCCTTGACTTCTCTGTCTCCAGGACAGGCCTGGTTATTACCCGCTCCACTTCTGTCCGGTCAATAATCTGATCGTCTCCACCCAGGTATTGGTCAATTGAACGGGCCGCTTCCTTACCCTGTTTAACTGCCTCCACTACTGTCGCCGGACCACTGACACAGTCCCCGCCGGCAAAAATCCACTCAATATTGGTTGTAAAATCATCGTTGACTTCAATCAGGGATTGATTAACCAGATCAACTTTGATCTGACCGCTATTGAAATTCTCCGCCACACTCTGCCCGACAGCTGAAACAACAATATCAACATCCATCACAAAGTTAGAGCCTTCGATCTCCTGGGGTCTTCTCCGTCCACTATGGTCAAATTCTCCCCCCTTAATTCTAATACATTCTAACCCTTTAACCCGGCCATCTTCTCCAATGATCCTTAATGGATTGACCAGACAGTTCATCTTAACCTGTTCATATTCTGCCTCTTTAATCTCGGCCAGATGGGCCGGCATATCATCCCTGTTCCTCCGGTAAACGATATTTATCTCCTCGGCTCCCAGTCTGACCAGATTTCTGGCCACATCAATCGCTGCATTACCCCCGCCGATAACGGCAACTCGTTTGCCAGTCATCTCTACCTCTTTCCCCAGATTAATATCTTTTAATAGTTGGAGTCCGGAGTAAACACCATCCAGTTCTTCACCGCTAATACCCAATTGACGATCTTGCTGGGCACCTACCGCCAGATAAACAGCTTGGTATCCCCGCTTTTTCAAATCTTCCAGGGTTAGATCCTTACCAATCTTCGTTTCAACTACAATCTCAACCCCCATTGTCGTTAAAACCGTTATTTCTTCATTTAATAAATCTTTGGGCAAACGGTATTCGGGAATACCAACCGCCAGCATCCCACCTACTACCGGCAGTGCTTCGAAAATAGTAACCTGGTATCCCTCTTTTCTCAGATAGAAAGCTGCGGTCAATCCGGCCGGTCCGGAACCGACTACAGCAATTTTTTGCTCTTTCTCCCCTTTTATTGCCGGAATCGGGAAACCACCTTCTGTTTTCAGAACATAATCACTGGCAAAACGCTTTAACTCCCTGATTGCCAGCGGTTCATCCATTGAGTTTCGATTGCACGCCTTTTCACACAAATTATAGCAGACCCGACCACAAATTAGCACCAGCGGGTTTTCTTCCTGGACTATTTTATAGGCTTCTTTGTATTTACCCTGATAAATCAGATCAACATAGATCGGGATATCCACATTAGCCGGACATGAGTTTTGGCAAGGAGAGTTAAATAACTTGGCACAACGTGAAGACTCACAATACCCTTCTTCAACATGGGCCAGGTATTCTTCCTTAAAATAATTGATCGTACTTAAAACAGGATTCGGTGCGGTCTGACCCAGACCACAGAAAGCGGAATCTTTAATCTGCTCTCCCATCTCGACCAGCAGGTCCAGATCACTTAACTTACCTTGACCATTGCTGATCCGCTCTAATATCTCCAACATCCTGGTTGTACCGATTCGGCACGGGGTACACTTGCCACAGGATTCATCTTTACAAAAATCGACGAAGTATTTAGCCAGATCAACCATACAGGTCTGTTCATCCAGTACAATCAAACCACCTGATCCCATAATTGTCCCTAGCTCTTGCAGGGAATCATAGTCGATCGGCACATTTAGATGCTCAACCGGGATACACCCCCCCGACGGCCCACCGGTCTGCGCCGCTTTAAACTTAGCATTATTCTCCAGGCCACCGCCAATATCAAAAATTATTTCCCCGAGCGTAGTTCCCATCGGGATCTCAACCAGACCGTTATTTTTAATCTTACCGGCCAGGGCAAAAACTTTGGTCCCCGGACTATCTTCGGTTCCGATCGCTTTAAACCAGTCGCTCCCATTCCTGATTATTTCCGAAACATTGGCCAGGGTTTCCACATTATTAATAATGGTTGGCTTACCCCAAAGGCCTGATTCAGCCGGGAACGGGGGTTTAGGGTTAGGTTCTCCCCGCTTACCCTCGATCGAAGCCATTAATGCTGTCTCTTCACCACAGACAAAAGCCCCGGCTCCGAGACGGATCTCTAGTTCAAAACTAAAACTACTGTTAAAGATATTATCGCCCAGCAATCCCAGGTCGCGGGCATCAGCAATCGCTTTTCGCAATCGCTTGATTGCCAGCGGATATTCAGCCCGGCAGTAGATATATCCTTTACTGGCCCCGATCGCATAACCGGCCAGCGCCATTCCTTCAATCACTTTATGCGGGTCCCCTTCCAAAACACTTCGGTCCATAAAAGCACCGGGGTCCCCTTCGTCAGCATTACAAATTACATATTTCTGATCAGCTGTTTGCTCATAAGCAAATTTCCACTTCAACCCGGTTGGAAAACCGGCTCCCCCCCGGCCTCTTAAGTTGGCGAGCGAAATCTCATTAATCACTTCCTCCGGGGTCATCTCCGTCAAAGCCTTACCCAGCGCAAAGTAGGCATTATGCTTAATTGCCGCTTCAATATCCTCGGGGTCGATTATTCCGCAATTCTGCAAAACAATCCTATTTTGTGAAGCAAAAAAAGGGTCTTGCTCTGAAATAATCCACTCCGCAATTATATTTCCTTCTTTAACATTCTGGTTGATTACCTCCCGGGTTCGTTCACCATTTAAGTTGCCATAGATTACCCGGGTATTACCCTGCCGTATTTCCAGCAGAGGTTCTTTCGCACAAAAACCTAGACAACCGGTCTTACTGATTTCGACATTTTTAATATTTTGTTGTTTAATTTCATCTAACACCGCTTCCCAGACCTCTTCAGCCCCGGCGGCAATACCACAAGTACCCATCCCGACGATAATTCTGGTCACCTTTTTACTGTTGTATTCTTTCAGGGCTTGCTGTTTAATATTACTTAACTCGATTAAAGAATCTAAGCGCTTAATATTTTTTAAATCACCTAATGCTCCCATATTATCCCCCCTACATTTCACCATTTTTATACTGTTCTAAGACCGAAATTGCTTTTTCCGGATTTAAAAGGCCATGGGCCTTCCCGTTAACTGTCATAACCGGTGCTAAACCACAAGCCCCCAGACACCTGACTACCTCTAATGAAAAGAAGCCGTCATCAGTAGTATCACCGGACTCAATCCCATATTTTCTTTTAATCTTATCGATTATCTCGGCTGATCCTTTAACATAACAGGCTGTCCCCTTACAAAGTGCTATTTGGTACTTTCCTTTTGCTTTTTCTGAGAAATGGGAATAAAAAGAAATCACACTGGCAACCTCAGTGGGTAACACGCCTAATCCTCGGGCAATTTTTTTCTGAACGGCTTTCGGAATAAAACCGATTAAATCCTGAACCTGGTGGAGTACCTCAATTAAGGCCTCTTCTTTACCCCGATTATTTTCAATAATCGTTTCCAAATTTTGATGGACAACATCAATGATTGTATCTCCCTCTTTTTCCAGTAGCTGCTTTTCCAGTTTTGGACTGATTCGGCTCCAATCCACTTCTTTTAGTTCCTGCAACTCCTTTTCTAACAAAGCAGACATGCTTCAACCCCCTCTAAAAGTTATCGTAATTTGGATTATTTTGTGAACGTGATATCTTTCTCATTAAAAGCTAAACTAATCCCTCCTCCCTGCGTAAATAAGATATTTATTTCACATCTATCCCGCTTTAAAGACTTAAGCATTATTCATGCCAACAATCGCTTTATTGACAATTCTTTGTTATTCCCTGTTATAACAGTCTTCTTTAGTTTTAAATAGATCAAAAAAAGACCCTCTGTCACTGGGTCTCTGGCTAATAATGCAAATCGGCATGATCATTTATTGATAAATTTCAGTTCAACTCTTGATCATGCCGAAATTATCAGCATGCCTATTTTATTACGTTTAATGCGTTAATGCATCGAATAATGCCTTATCGCATTAATTGAAGTGTTTTTTCATCTTCCGGACAATGGTCGACTGATTTACCCCTAGAATATCAGCCATTTGATAGGTTGTACTCCCTTTTTCTTTAGCCAGCAACAGCAATTTCCTTTCCACCTGGTCAACCGCATCCTGTAAAGGCATCAGCTGATTGATCTTTATTTCGCCATT
>JAKSCG010000124.1 GCA_022360715.1 Halanaerobiales bacterium | reverse complement strand
TTCCGGATCGGTGCTGTTTATGATGCCGGTGATTATATTATTTCTCATATTTCAGGACAATATCGTCAAGGGCATTGAGAAATTTGAATTTAAGGATTAACAGAAGGAGGCCAGCCAATGAAGAAGAAGGCCATAAGAATAGGTATCATCTTTCTTATCGTAATCATTGCCTGTGTATTTTTGTCCAGGACCCTCTCGTCGGTCTGGACACCCAAAGCAGAATTTTTAAAACCGGTACCCCGGAGAATTTTACGGGACTTCAAGCTGCAGGGGACAGTGGAGCTGCCTGATGCCAGGGATATCTACTGGAGTGATGCTGTGGAATATCCAATGGTCATCAAGGCCGTACACGTGAACGCGGGTGATACGGTGGCAGCAGGGGACGTGTTATTTGATGTAGAAGCCTATCATAGCGTCGACAAGCAGCTGGATAAACACTTTGAGACATTGGATGCGCTGATCGCATCTCGATTGAAGCTGCGGGAGACCATGCTCAAGAGAAACTTTAATTTTGATAGTAAAAAGACGGAGTTGACGTTTTCTTATCTGGAGATGGACAAAGATCTGCTGCGCTTACGCGCTGAGATTACTGCCCAGCTAAAAGAGGAAACGCCGCTAAGTGATGAAGAAATATCCTTCTCGAAGGAAGGCTTGGAAGTGCTTTCACAAATACCGGACCTTTCGGAAACTATCATGGAGCAGCTGGCAGCCTATGCACAAATGCAGCAGACATTTGACGAGTTGGTTACTGAGCTGGATACAAGTCTGTATGGATATAACGCCCATTTCCATATGGCGATGGAATGGATAGCTCTAAAGCTAGAAATAGACCGTTTAGAAAAGGATATATCCGAACTGCTTCGGATCAAAAGCATCACACAGTACAAAGCGGAAAACAAAGGCATCATATACCAGATCGATGTAAAGGTTGGTCAAATCTATCGTGGCGAAACACCGCTTTATCAACACTCCATCGAAAACAACCCCTTTATGATTGTCAATACGAATGGACTGAGCTCCGAAGTGATCGCGCCAGAAAATACTTACACCTTACACTATGATGACAAGACCTTCACATGTGAGATGATCCTGCGACAGATTAAGCTGGGAGCGCTGAATGATCATATCTATCTCATACCCGAGGGATCATTTTGGCGCTTTGCTATAAATCCCGCACGGATAAAAGGACAAATGCTCGATATCACCTCTAGTGCAAGAGGTTCCTTCACTGAAAGCGGCTATCCCGCAACGGTGCTGGTGAAGAAGGGCGATAAAAACTATATCTTCGTAGCCAAGATGGAGAAGGGATTATGGGGTGACGAGTACCGGGTCCGATTGGTGGAGGTGCAAATCAATGCTTACAATGATAAGTATGTGGCACTGAGCTATTGGCCCCAGTTTGAC
>JAKSCG010000052.1 GCA_022360715.1 Halanaerobiales bacterium | reverse complement strand
CTATGAACTGACGCCGGAAAGGGGCTGGATTATGACTGAGAAGATAGAGATTCTAGGTGTTGCGATAAATCGGGTGAAAATGGGGCAGGCTAAAAATATGATTACTGATTTTATTGAAAATGGAGCGGGACAGCGAATGGTGGTAACACCCAATTCGGAGCAGATCGTTCTGGCCCAGCAAGATCAGGAGTTTTTGCAGATACTAAATAGTGCTGATTTAAGTGTTCCGGACGGGATTGGAGTTGTCCTCGCTTCTAAGGTATTGAAGCGACCCTTGGCCGAAAGGGTGGCCGGATTTGATCTGATGCAGGAATTACTGGCTCTTGCCGCCGAAAAAGGATATAGTGTTTATCTGTTGGGGGGAAGACCGGGGACGGTTCAACTGGCCCGGGAAAAGATAGTGACAAAGTATCCTGCCTTAAAGATTAGTGGTTGCCATCACGGTTATCTGGCGCAGGAACAGGTTGGGCGAGTGCTCAATCAGATTAACCGGCTGACCCCTGATCTATTATTTATTGGAATGGGTTTTCCCCGGCAAGAGAAGTTTTTAAAAGAACATCTGGACAGCCTCCAGGTAAGGGTAGCAATGACGGTCGGGGGCTCTTTTGATGTGCTGGCCGACAAGGTGAAACGAGCCCCACTCTGGTTACAGCGACTCAATCTGGAATGGTTATTTCGTTTGTTCCAAGAACCAAGCCGATGGATTAGAATGCTGGCTTTGCCCCGCTTTATTTATTTGGTTTTGCTTCAAGCTGTGCGGGTTAAAGCAGGTGGTCAGCGATGCGTTTAATTAAAAATAAGGTAATATTGGACTATCTGGGGATTACTTTTGGTTCGGCTTTAACCGCACTGGCCTTGACCGTTTTTTTAATCCCTAATCGGATTGCCGCAGGTGGAGTAAGCGGTCTGGCCACCGTAGTCTATTATTTGACTAATTTTCCGGTTGGAATAATGATGTTAATCTTTAATATACCGATATTTTTCCTGGGAGTACGGGTATTAGGGGCTTCCTTTGGGGCGAGAACGATCTATGGGATGATTGTTCTCTCCTTGTTTACCGACCTTTTGCAACCATTAGTCGCACCACTGACCAATGATCTTTTGTTAGCGACAATTTATGGTGGGGCATTGGCCGGTCTTGGCCTGGGAATTGTTTTTAATTCCCGGGGAACAACCGGCGGAACCGATATGGTTGCCCGCTTGATCAATCATTATACCAGTTTTAGTATCGGTCAAGGCTTATTATTGGCTGATGGTTTTGTTGTGTTACTGGCCGGGGTATTTTTTAATGCGGAAGTAGCCCTTTACGCAGCGATAACTATTTTGATCAGCAGTAAAACGATCGATCTTGTTCAGGAGGGTTTTGATTTTGCCAAGGCAGTTTTAATCATTTCGTCGGAGTCGGAGCGGGTAAAAGCTGAGGTTATTAATGTGCTTGACCGGGGTTTGACCGTACTGAAGGGTTATGGCGGGTACACCGGGGATGATAAAAATGTCTTGTTATGTATTATCTCCCGCTCGGAAGTGGTAAAATTAAAAAGGTTGGTTTATCAGGTTGATCCTGATGCCTTTATGATCATTACCAATGTCCACGAAGCATTGGGTGAAGGTTTTAAAGAAATAGAATGAGGAATTATCAACCACAGGTAGTTTTATTTACCTCTGGTTTTTCTTGATAGAACAATCCCTTTCTAAGCATACTAATAAAAATAAGAACTTAAACAGTAGGATATGCTAAAGGGGTAGATTGTCAATATGCTTGTATTTAATCAGGTTTATCACCAGAATATCGCCAATTTGAGTTTTATGATTAACCGCGGTGAATTTGTTTGTCTTTATCACCCGGAGCAAGGACTGCTTGATCCAATCCAGAAATTAATCTGCCTGGAGAAAAGACCGGAGCATGGTTTAGTCAACTGGTTAAACCAGACGGATTTAACGAGCCAATCCCTCAAAGAGGATCTTGGTCTGGTCTATCCGGAAGATATATTATTACCAAAGAGATCACTGCTGGAAAACTTCTGTTTTATTATGGAAGCAAGGGGGCTAGAGCGTGGCTTTTTTAAGACCCGAATTAAGCGGGTGATCAATTTAAGCGGACTCGACCGATACTGTCAATTTAGACCGAGCGAGCTTCCCTTATATCTGTTAAAACGGGCCAATATTGCCGCTGCTTTGCTACATTATCCGTCTGTCTTGCTTTTAGTTGATCCGACCTTAGAGATTGATCAAGTAAATTCCCAGGCAATTATCCACCTGCTCCGGGCGATCAATCAGGATAAGATTACAGTGATTATGCTGAGTAGTGATCACAGTCTGGTTTTGGGTAAACAGAGCAGAAAAATAAAATTGACGGCTGATCAAACGGGGACTCAAAAGGAAGGATATTATGCTTAAAAGGGAGATCTTTGTCTTTAAAGAGGCTTATCGGAATATTATTCTAAATAAAAATAGTAGTTTACTCTTTTTTTGGTTGCTCACCCTAAACCTGTTTCTGCTGGCCGGTACTTTTATTTTTTTTGTTAATACCAATTATTTTTTTGAGATCCTATCCCTACCAAGGAGCAATACAGTTGACCCCCTGTTGTTATTTCAAATTTTTATCGGTTGTTCCCTCGGGTTTTGTTTATATTATATTAACCAGATCTTTTTCCAACGTTATTTGCTCTTTTATCTTGATGAAATAAAACTGATGACCAGATTGGACTGTCCCGCCCATTTGCGGAAACGACCTCTTTTGTATTCAGCTTATCTGATTAATGCTTCAGCAATTATTACGGTTCTATGCCTGGTATTTTTGGTCTATAATACCCTTTTTCAACTCCTGGAAAAAAAGTTTTTCTTTTTATTACAGTTTACAATGTTTGATACTACCTTAATTATTGTTTTAGTACTCAGTTCGATCGGGGCAATAATAGCTGCCAGTAATTATCTTTTTTGGCAGAATAAGATTTACTAATTGGGAGGTTTAATTTATAATGGGAATTATTGCCCAGGAAAAAATTCAGACAAAGGCAGGAAATAAGGAGATTAATCTAGAAATTAATAGATAATGTTTAGCCCGTTAGATGCTTGATCACAGGAATAGGTGGGATATATGACAAAATATTTTTGGAAATACTTAATTTTAGTAATATTATTGACCGGAATTGACCCGGTCGCCACTCAGGCTGCTGACGCTCCGGTTCAGGTTTTTCAAGAGGTTTTATTCCTGATTGAGAATTATCATATCGAAGACCCGGCGATGGAAAAAATTATGGACGGGGCAATTAAAGGGATGGTCGAGACCCTGGACCCCTTTTCCGAGTATCTCTCTCCTGAGGAATATCAAGAAATGCAGGTTGAATTTGAGGGACATTTTGGCGGTATTGGTATCGTTATAACTCCCGATTTGACGATTGTTTCGCCAATTAAAGGTACACCCGGTGAACGAGCCGGCTTAAAACCCGGTGATCAGATTATTGCAATTAATGGTGAATCGTCAGAAGAGATGACCCAGAAACAGGCGGTTGATATTATGCGGGGTGAACCGGGTACATCGGTTGTTTTAACGATTAAAAGGGAAACAGAGGAAAAACCGTTCGAGGTCCATATTATCCGGGCGCTAATCGAAATTCCTTATGTTGAATGGGAGATGAAAAATGATCGGATCGGGTATATTTTTATTGCCCAGTTTGTCCAAAATGTCGGTGCTAAGGTGGAGCGGGCACTGACAGAGCTCAGTGCTAACGGGGCAGAAGGAATAATCCTCGATCTGAGAAATAATCCCGGGGGTTTGCTTGATGAGGCAATTTCAGTGGCCAGTAATTTTATTGCCCGAGGTATGGTAGTGGCGGTCAAACAGAAATCCGGTAAAGATAGTACCTATAATGTCCTCCCTTCAATTAAATCAACCAGGCTGCCCCTGGTCGTCTTAATCAACCAGGGTAGTGCCAGCGCTTCGGAGATTGTGGCCGGTGCTATTCAGGACTACCACCGGGGGAAACTAGTTGGCATGAAAACATTTGGTAAGGGGACAGTCCAATCAGTAATTCCGTTAAGTGACGGTTCGGCTTTAAGATTAACTACCGCCAAATATTATACCCCCTCTGATCGTTTTATTCACGAAATGGGGATAGAACCGGATATCAAGATAGAATATGATCCTGATTATGAAGGTGATAACCAACTGGAACGGGCGATTGAGTATCTTAAATCTGCTCGACAATCTGAATCGTCACCGGTTTTAGAACATCAGCGTGCTAGCTAATTACAGGAGGAAATAAGATGGGTGTTTTTGATATTATGGGGCCAATTATGATTGGCCCTTCCAGTTCTCATACCGCGGGGGCGGCTAAGCTGGGCCGAATAGCCTCACTACTCTTTAATCGTAAGATCGAAGCAGCCGAGATTTTTTTTCATGGTTCTTTTGCTGAAACATATCGGGGGCACGGCACAGACCGGGCGGTCACCGGAGGTATCCTTGGATTTAAGCCAGATGATGAACGGATTAAAGATTCCCGACAGCTCGCCCGGGAGCGGGGAATTAATATAGCTTATCAGACGATTAAGCTGAAAGAAGTGCACCCCAATACCCTCTTGATCAAATTAAGTGGTAAGGGACAATCACTGACCATGCTTGGTTCATCAATTGGGGGCGGGAATATCATTGTAAACTTGATTGACGACTATCAAGTTAATATTTCCGGGAAGTTACCGACAATCTGGGTTTTACATCAAGATCAACCTGGTGAGATCGGGGTTATAACTTCTGTTCTCGGTAGTTATTCTTTAAATATTGCTTTTATGCAGGTGTTTAGAAAAAAGAGGGGAACGGTTGGGTCCAGTATAATTGAACTGGACCATTTACCTGGTCATGCAGTGCTCCGACGGTTGGAAGATATTAAGAATATCCTCCAGGTCAGGTATATACCACCCCTCTAAGACTATAGTTAAGGTAGGTTAAGCGATGGATTACGCTACTATTAAAGAACTAATTGAATTAGCAGAAAAAGAGGGATTGCCAATCTCGGAAGTAGTACTGAGGGTAGAGATCGGGGAGACTGAACAAAGTAGGGAGGAGATTTGGCAGGCCATGCTGGAAAATCTGGGGGTGATGAGAGAATCGGTCGCCACAGGGAGGGCAGGCCAGATCAAGTCCCCCAGCGGATTGGTCGGAGGAGATGCCCTTAAACTAAGGGTAAATAATACCTTAATTCCGGGTAACTTTTACCGGGAAGTTATTATTAATGCCCTGGCTGTTGCAGAAGTCAATGCCGGTATGGGTAAGATTGTAGCCGGACCTACTGCCGGGTCCAGCGGGATAATTCCGGCTGTAGTGCTGGCCCTGGGAGAACACTTGCAGTTGTCCGATGCTCAACTGACGGCCGGATTATTTACTGCGGCCGGTCTGGGCAATGTAGTAGCAAAACGGGCTACTCTGGCCGGTGCGGCCGGGGGATGTCAGGCTGAATGCGGTGTGGCTTCAGCGATGGCGGCCGGTGCGTCCGTTGAACTTTGTGGCGGGAATCCGAATATGGTCGGACAGGCCTTCGCCCTGGCTTTAAAAAATTTACTGGGCTTAGCCTGTGATCCGGTGGCCGGACTGGTCGAGGTTCCTTGTGTCAAAAGGAATGGCTTTGCTGCTTCCCATGCTCTGACAGCTGCCCAGATGGCCCTGGCCGGGATTGAGAGTATTATTCCCCCGGATGAAGTGATTGAGGCGATGCATCAGATTGGTTGTCTTATGCCCGCTTCACTCAAAGAGACTGCTCTGGCCGGATTGGCTGTAACCCCAACCGGGCTAGCGATTAAGGAAAGATTAAATCAATGAAGTCAAAGGCGTGTTGACAGTTTATAAAAAATTATGTATAATTATTAAACAAAACTACCCGGAAAAACGGGTGGTATTTTTTTAACAGTTTTTTTGCCGGCAGATAGTAAGCGAGGAGCCGAGAATTAAAGACAGGATTGGAAAATTTCAACAGTAAGGAGTGGAGTAGTTGAGCAGGAGAGTAGGAGAAAAAGATATATCCGGATGTGCAATTAGTGGTATTTTTAATCGAAAGGGTTTGCGCTTTTCCGGAGAAGCGATCATTAAATCAATTGCCTTGATGAGAGAACGGTCGAACGGTCTGGGAGGTGGTTTTGCCGCTTATGGGATCTATCCGCAGCATAGTGATGCTTATGCCTGTCATATCTTTTATGATCATCTCAAGGCCAGAGAAGATGTCGAGCATTTCTTTAACAAGCATTTTTGTATTACACTGGCCGAGGAAATTCCAACCCGAAAATTAAAAGCTATCGGCAGACCTCCCTTAATTTGGCGGTATTTTATTCAAGCAGATCGCCAGAGGTTAGAGCGGTCGAATCTAACTGAAGATGAGTATGTGGTACAGTGTGTGATGAGAATTAATGCTCAGTATAAAGGGGCTTTTATTGCATCCTGCGGGAAAAATATGGGTGTTTTTAAAGGAGTGGCCTATCCGGAAGAGATTGGAGAATTTTTTCGTTTAGAAGATTATCAGGCTTATCTCTGGACAGCCCACGGTAGATTCCCGACTAATACTCCCGGTTGGTGGGGGGGAGCACACCCCTTTACATTACTCGATTGGTCGATTGTACACAATGGTGAAATTTCATCATATGGGGCTAATAAGCGTTTTCTGGAGATGTATGGTTATCAATGTAGTTTGATGACTGATACGGAAGTCATTACCTATCTCTTTGATTTACTGGTCAGGAAGAAAAAATTACCTATGAATCTGGTGGTAAAAGCCCTGGCCGCACCATTATGGAGTGAGATCGAACAGATGGAGGAAAAGGAAGCCGGACAGTTCAAGGCCATTAGGGCTATTTATGGTAGTGCCCTTTTAAATGGTCCTTTTTCAATTATTTTAGGACATCGTAATGGTTTTTTAGCTTTAAATGACCGAATCAAGTTAAGGCCGCTGGTGGTAGCAGAGGAGCAAGATGTGATTTATGTAGCCAGTGAAGAATCAGCGATTAGAGAAGTCTGTCCCCAACCGGCCCGACTTTATTTCCCCCGGGGCGGAGAAGCGGTGATCGGGGAACTAGAAGGGAGGAGTCAGTAGTGAGTTTAACGATGAAAAGCCCCGAGTTTCTGATTGACCGGGATGATGATCGGTGTATCAATTGCCAGGTTTGTGAACGGCAGTGTGCCAATGAGGTTCATTATTATGATCATGACTTGAGTAAAATGAGCGCGGTTGACCTTAATTGTGTCAACTGTCACCGTTGTGTGACCCTGTGCCCGAGCAAAGCTTTACGGATTAGTAAGTATCCGCTGGAATACAAAGAAAATTATAACTGGTCGGCCGAGATGATCAATAATATCTTTAAACAGGCTGAGACCGGGGGGGTGCTCCTGACCGGTATGGGCAATCCGAGCAGGAAGAAGATATATTGGGATCACCTTCTCCTAAATGCCAGTCAGGTTACCAATCCTTCGATTGATCCGCTAAGGGAGCCAATGGAGCTGAAAACATTTCTGGGTCGGAAACCGGAAAGGGTAGAGTTTAACGGCGAAGGTAATATAGTAAACCTTCCACCCCAACTGGAACTGGGGACGCCAATTATGTTTTCAGCTATGTCTTTTGGTTCGATCAGTTTAAATGCCAGTAAATCATTGGCCCGGGCGGCCAGTGAGCTGAATATGATGTATAATACCGGTGAGGGTGGATTACATCAAGACTTATATCAATATGGCGAAAATACAATTGTTCAGGTAGCCTCCGGCCGATTTGGAGTCCATAAGGAATACTTGAATGCCGGAACAGCTATTGAGATCAAGATTGGGCAGGGAGCTAAACCGGGGATCGGGGGTCATCTGCCCGGAGAGAAAGTAGGAGAAGAGGTTTCCCGAACCAGAATGATTCCACAGGGGACTGATGCCCTTTCTCCGGCTCCCCATCATGATATCTATTCAATTGAGGATCTCCGGCAATTAATCTATGCCTTAAAGGAGGCTACGGTTTATGCCAAACCGGTCTCGGTTAAGATTTCGGCAGTCCATAATGTAGCTGCGATAGCTTCCGGCATAGCTTCGGCCGGAGCTGATATTATTGCGGTTGATGGGTATCGTGGTGGTACCGGTGCTGCACCAACAATGATTCGTGATAATGTTGGGATCCCGATCGAGCTGGCCCTGGCGGCGGTAGATGATCGACTGCGGGAAGAAGGGTTGCGTAACCAGGTTTCGCTGGTAGTAGGGGGTTCAATCCGGAATAGTGCTGATATTGTTAAGGCAATTGCTCTAGGGGCTGATGCTGTTTATATCGGTTCAGCCGCCTTGATTGCGATGGGTTGTCATCTTTGCCAGAAGTGCTATACCGGGAAGTGTAACTGGGGAATTGCGACACAGAGAGCGGATCTAGTTAAGCGGCTTAATCCCGAGATTGGGGTGGAGCGGTTAAAAAATCTTGTCAAGGGTTGGTCCCATGAAATCAAAGAAATGCTGGGGGGAATGGGTATTAATGCGATTGAAAGTCTGAGAGGAAATCGTTTAATGCTCAGGGGTATTGATCTTAATCCAAATGAATTAGAGATCCTGGGGATTAAACATGCAGGAGAGTAGAAGGGAGGAGACCCTGCGAATGAAAAGAATCTATGCATTGGAAGAACACTGTCTTGGCTGTAAGCTGTGTGAAGTTTACTGTGTGGCTAGCCACTCAGTGTCAAAAGATCTGGTAAAGGCACATAAAACGGAAGAAATTACTCCCCGGGTGATTATAGAAAGCAGCGGTGATACTTCTTTTGCCCTGCAATGCCGGCATTGTGATGATGCCCCCTGTGCTCGGGCCTGTATTACCGGAGCAATGCAGAAGGATCCGGTAACCGGGATAGTTAGTTGTGATTCCGAGCGGTGTGTCGGTTGTTGGACCTGTATTATGGCTTGCCCTTATGGAGCAATCCGACGGGATAAATACGGCAGAAGTATTATCTCCAAATGTGACCTCTGTGCTGAAGAGGGGGAACCGTCCTGTGTTTCCCATTGCCCCAATAATGCCCTGATTTATAAGGAATTAGAAGCAAATGAAAGGGGGGTGGAGTAATGAATTATGTCATTATCGGAAATTCAGCAGCAGGAATTGGAGCAGTTGAAGGGATCAGATTGCTGGATCGAGATGGAAAAATTACGGTGATCTCGTCTGAACAGGAGCATGTTTATTCCCGACCTTTAATATCTTATTATCTCTCCGGACAGGTCGAGCTAGCGAAGCTTAAGTATAGACCGGATAATTTTTATGAGCAAAACGGGGTTGAAGCATTATTGGGTGACAGGGTTCTCAGGGTAGCACCGGCTGAAAAAGGATTAGAACTCCAATCGGGTCAAAGGGTTACTTATGATAAGTTATTGATTGCCACCGGGGGCCAACCTTTTATTCCACCGTTGAAAGGTCAGTCCGGGGAAAATGTTTTTAGTTTTACCAAGCTGGATGATGCCCGTTCTCTTTTAGCTCAGATTAAGGATTTAAAAGAAAAAAAGATTGAGGGTCAGGCGGTAATTTTGGGAGCAGGCTTGATTGGTTTGAAGGCTGCCGAAGCCCTGATTAAGGCGAAGCTGAAAGTGACGGTAGTAGAACTATCGGAAAGGATATTGAGTACAATTCTGGACGAGCAGGCCGCTGCACTGCTTCAATCCCATCTGGAAGAGCATGGGGTGGATTTTATCCTGGGTGATACTATTACTGAATTTGGCGGGAATTCCAACCATCTGAAAGTTAACTTGAAATCAGGGGGAATCCTTGACTGTAATCTGGCCGTAATTGCTGTAGGGGTCAAGCCTAATATACCAAATATTACAGACAATCTTATTGTCTCTAAACAGGGGTTGTTAATCAATCAGCAGATGGAGACATCTCAAGCCGATATTTATGCTGCCGGTGATGTCGCCGAAGGCTATGATATGCTTAAGGGATTACGGAGGGTTATTCCGCTCTGGCCTAATGCCTATAATCAGGGACTGGTAGCCGGACAAAACATGGCTGGGGGGAATGCTAGCTATGATGAGGGTTTTGCCCGAAATGCAATCAGTTTTTTCGGATTGCCGGTGATAACAGCCGGTATCATTGACCCTCCGGCGGAAGACCTTGCGGCAAAGGCAGGATATGAGGTTTTAACTACCGGTTGTTTAGAGAAAAAAACATATAAAAAGGTTGTGCTCAGGGAGAATCGAATGGTTGGTTTTATTAATCTTAATGCGGTGGACCGGGCCGGGATTTTGACCGGTTTGATTAAAGAAAAAAGGGATTTAGGGGGATTAAAGGATCAGCTACTGAGCAATGACTTTGGTTACCTCAGTTTTGCCGAGGAGTGGAGAAGGGAGAAATTATGGAAGGGGTGACATTTGATGGTGGAAATAGATGCGCAGGGGATTCATTACCGGGACTTAAATCAAAGGGTCCGGCGATTGATCGGTCAAGGTAAAAGGGAGTTCAATTTGATCAATGTGAACGGTCAGCGCTATATCGGGGATGGGTTAGCATCATCTGTCCGAATGGAGATAAATGGTACCCCCGGAAACGATCTGGCTGCTTTTGCCAGTGGGGTGGAGATCACTGTGCATGGTAATGTGCAAGATGGAGTTGCTAATACCTTGAATGACGGTAAACTTATTGTTCACGGTCATGCTGGTGATATCCTGGGATACGGTATGCGCGGAGGCCAGGTTTATATTAAGGGAAAGGTCGGTTACCGGGTAGGTATTCACATGAAGGGCTATCGTGAGCAAGAGCCGGTAATTATTATTGGCGGAACTGCCGGTGATTTTTTGGGAGAATATATGGCCGGTGGTAAAATAATCTTACTTGGTTTAAACCGCATCAGGGATGAAGCGCTGGTTGGTAATCACCTGGCGGTGGGGATGCACGGTGGAGTAATCTATCTACGGGGTGAAGTGGAACCCAATAAACTGGGGCGGGAGGTCAGGCCGGAAAAGCTCGGTCAAGATGATTGGGATGATTTAGAAAGGCTGCTTGCTGACTATTGTCGGGAGTTTGATTTCTCTTTAAAGGAGATTATCTCTGCCGACTTTTGGAAGCTTATCCCTGTCTCCAGCCGGCCGTACGGGAAGATATATGCTTATTAAGAGTATGATATTTTAAAAGAACCGGGAGTATACCCGGTTTTTCCTTTTAATTTAGTAGTTTTATCGGATAGATTATTTATTTAACCGGTGATAAAATTAAACGGGAGCAGTAGTGATAATATTATATTTATTTTGATTGAAAGGGGAATATACGATTTTTTTTTCCATAAAAGAACTGACCGTAGTCTTCAAAAGAGTAATTGAGACTGTTTTGACCTTGTTGTTAAGCTTTGGAATAGTTTATGTGGCCTATGTTTATCTGTTAAGACTATATCATCTTGGTGAAACATATGCCGTGATCATTGAATTTATGCCATATATTCTCTTGATAGTTGGTTTAGTTTTAAGTTATTTTTTTAATAGTAGTAGAACCTTCTTTATTTTTTTGATCATGCTTCTAATCCAGAGTGCCCTCCAGCTGGATTACTATTCGGAAGTAGTTTTCTGGCTGATTTATCTGCTAATCCCTTTTAATCTCCTGGTATTTTCTTTTCTCCGGGAGCAGGGGATTACATCTTTATGGGGCATACCCAGGATCATTTTTATCCTGGGCCAGGGTCTTGGTTTATATATTGGTTTATTTATAAAATTAGAGCAGATCAAACTTAAATTGAGGATCGAGCAGTTAGATTATACCCTGTTGGGAATTATTATTTTAATTGCTTTAATTATATTAGTCATCCGGAGTAAAGATACAATAAGTATGTCTTTGAGCGGGGTTTTAATTGCTCTTTTCTTGTCTTTATTTTTTATTAGCGGAGCGGGAAAAGAACTAATGGTTATTTTCTTTTTAATTGCCGGCTTGATCTTGAATATTGGAATAATTAGAAGTTCTTATTATATGGCTTATCTGGACGAACTGACCGGCTTACCTTCCAGAAGGGCTTTGCAGGAAGAATTAATGAAACTGGGGGAACGCTATTCGATCGCAATGTTGGATATTGATTTTTTTAAAGGGTTTAACGATAAATATGGTCATGATGTTGGGGATGATGTCTTAAAAATGGTAGCGTCAGTAATGAAAATAACGATCGGTGGGGCCAAGGTTTTTCGCTATGGGGGGGAAGAGTTTATTATCCTGTTTTCGGGCAGGAATGCAGATGAAGTAAGACCTCATCTGGAAGATTTAAGGGAAAGCATTGGCCAAAAAGACTTTATCATTCGCAGCAAGAAGCGGCCGAAAAAGAAACCGGAGTCAGTACTGGAATATAGACAGCCAGGTTCGTATAAACCCTTACATATTACAGTTAGTATTGGCATAGCCCAGCGAGATAAACAAAATAAAAACCCGGAAGAGGTAATTAAGGCAGCTGATCAAGCATTATATAAAGCAAAAAAGAAGGGGAGAAACCGTGTATGTGTTTAATAAATAGATATTTTTGGAGCGGATTTGATTCCTCCGGGATCAAGTCCGTTTTTTTTGTTGCAAAAAAAGCAGGGGGTGGAAGAAAATAATCGGTTAAAAACGAAAATTAGCTTAAAATTGTGTAAAGCAGACAATTAAGATTCATAATCTATTGTTTTTTTTATATATTATGTATATTGTGTCAATATGTTTTTTTTAATAAAATTAATAATATAAAATTGCGAAATGTACTGAAATAATTTGGTGGGGGTGATTAGCGGGAAGATAATTTAATAGATTCAATCTGTTTAAAAACAAGGAGGAAAAAAATGAAAAAATATTTATTTTTATTATTAGTAGTTTTTATATTAGCGAGCAGTTCATTTGTCCTGGCGGCTGAGCAACTTGTCCTGCATTTTGCCATCCATACTGCCCCACAGACGGAAGCCCATCTGGCGGCCATTAGATTTAAAGAACTGGTTGAAGAGCGGTCTAATGGCGGTATATCAGTCATGCTCTTCCCTGGAGCCGCTCTGGGTGGTGAAAAGGATAATATTGAACAGTTAAAGACCGGTGAGGTTGCTTTAGCGATATTTGGAGATATTCTTCCTTCATTACTGGCGCCCGAGGTATCACCAACTGTTATTCCTTTTATCTATCCCAATGTAGAAGAGGTATTTGTTGCGTGGGAAAGTAAACTCGGTGACCTGATGAAAGAAAAAATTATGGAACGTGGAAATATGATGGTGGTGGGATTGCAAAGAAGAGGAGCCCGTCATCTTACTGCCAGTAAATTAGTTAAGACCCCGGCAGATCTAAAGGGCCTGAAACTACGTGTTCCGGAGATTCCTACCTGGGTTACTTTATGGAAAGCCGTCGGGGCCCAACCGACACCAGTAGCCTGGCCTGAGGTTTATAGCGCTCTACAAACCGGAGTTGTAGACGGGCAAGAAAATCCTTATTCCAATATCTATGCAGCCAAGCTTTATGAGGTTCAGGATTATGTAATGGAAACCGGCCATTTGCAAAATGTCTTCCATTGGGCTTTAAGCTTACCGGTTTATCGAAAACTTACTCCCTATCAACAATTAATAGTACTGACTTCAGCTAAAGATGCGGCAGCATATGGTGACAAGATAACTCAGGATATGTTAAGTGAATTCCAAGCAAAAGTTGTTGCCGAGGGAATGGAAATTACCCAAGTAGATAAGGCTTTATTCCGGGCAAAAGCTAGAACAGTTATCGAAGAAATGGCTAAAAATAATTGGGATCCGCGGGTCTGGGAATATATCAAAAAATACTTCTAGATAATATTAAATAATTTACAGCATTAAACAGAGTGTTCTTGATGGGGACTCAGCTCAGAGTCCCCACTATAAATATCGGGATTTTTCTAAACAAAAGGGATTAATTTCATAAGCTATTGGATGAGGAGGGAAAAGATGTTCAAAAGAATTCTTAAATATCTTTATTTTTTCTTAGAAAATTTTGGTGCTTTAATTAGTGCAATAGTCTTCATACTTCTTTTAGCTCAGGTTATTTTCCGGTTCACCAATACTGTTGTCCCCTGGACGGAAAACATTGCCCGCGCTTTTTTAATTTGGCTAACCTTCATTGGGGCTGCTGTAGTCCAGTATGAAAAGGACCATATCAGGGCTGAATTCTTACCGGAATTTATCCAGCGACTCAATAAACGATTTTACTGGCTTTATGAAGTTATAATTGACTTATTAACCGTTTTTTTTATTATAATTGCTCTCATTGGAGCGTACGAGATGTTTAGAACAATGGATTATATCGGTCTGGCAGCAGTACCAAAGTTTAAGGTTGCCTACCTTTATCTAGCTCAGCTCATCGGTTTCGGCGCAATGGTACTTTTTATCATACTACAAGTGGCAAATAAGTTAAAAAAATATTTTATAAAATGAAAGAAGAGAGGAAGGTGAATGCGGATGGTAGAACTGTTTATTTTTCTGGGTGGATTAATTGCCTTTTTCCTGTTAGGATTTCCAGTGGCAATAAGTATCGGATTAACATCAATCTTTTATTTAATTATGCAGAATGGGATCGGGGATATACCATTTACAATGATCGCCCAGCGAATGCTTTATGGTGTTAATAATTTTACCATTCTGGCCATACCGCTTTTTCTATTGACCGGCAAACTGATGAATAGTGGCAAAATAACCCATAAACTCTTTGGCTTTGCCAATATCCTGGTTGGCTATTTGCCCGGTGGACTTGGTCATGCGAACGTGGTAGCAAGTATCATTTTTGCCGGGATGAGTGGTTCAGCAGTTGCTGACTCTGCTGGGCTGGGTACAATTGAAATAGAGGCGATGGACAATGAGGGTTATGACCGGGACTTTTCAGCAGCAGTTACCGCTGCTTCTTCAACTATTGGCCCGATCGTACCACCAAGTATTCCGGCAGTAATGATTGGTGTTATGGGTAATCTTTCTGTTTCGAAATTACTTATTGGTGGTATAATTCCTGGAGTTTTAATGGGTCTTTCTTTAATGATTTTAATTTGGTATTATTCAATCAAATTTAAATATCCCAGGAAACCTTTACCAACAACAAAAATAATCGTCAGTAGTTTTAAGGAAGCCTTTTTACCCTTGTTAACCCCCATCATTTTGGTAGGAGGGATTATTACCGGGTGGTTTACGGCTACAGAAGCCGCCGCTGTCGCTGCAGTTTATGCCCTGGTGTTAAGTATGTTTGTGTATCGAACAGTAAAATTAGCGGACTTATGGGATATTTTTAAAGAAACTTTAAAAGATACTTCGATGATTTTATTCATTGTAGCAACTGCCTCCCTTTACGGTTGGTTAATTGTCAGGGCTCAGCTACCGATCATGATTTCGGATAAGATAGTTACTCTCAGTCAGAATCCGGTAGTTATTTTATTAATAATTAATGCCTTTCTTTTAATCGTTGGAATGTTTATGGAGTCTTTGGCAGCGATTACAATTCTGACCCCAATTCTGGTCCCGGTAGTGATTAAATTGGGGGTAGACCCGATCCATTTTGGTGTCTTGATGAACCTTGTTTTAATGATTGGGCTGATTACACCACCCCTTGGTGTCTGTTTATATGCTGTTTCAAAGGTAGCTAAGCGTCCCCTCGGTGCTGTGGTCAGGAAAACTGCACCTTTTTATCTTCCCTTACTTTTGGTAATGCTTTTAATAACTTTCTTTCCGAAAATCATTACCTTTTTACCTAATCTTTTAAATAGGTAATTGCGTACTAAACCAATTGATAGTATAAATACAAATAGCCAAGGTAGGAGGTATTAAATGAGGCTGGAAGAGGCAAAAAAAGAACTGGTTAAATATAGTAGAATGTTGGCTGAAAAAAATTTGGTGGTATCTTCAGGAGGAAATATAAGTTTTATTTCGGCGGGGAGGGTTTATGTTACAGCCACCGGGATCGCACTGGACGAAATAACAATTGATGATCTTGCTGTGCTTGATTTAGCCGGTAATCTTATCAATAATCTTAAACCATCAAAAGAAGCTGGCATGCATCTTGCGATATATAAAAAGAAAGAAGTCAAGGTAATAATTCATGCCCATCCCTTTTATTCGACAGTTGTGGCTTCCCATCGTGATATCAGAAGTGAACAAGACATTCCTTGCTATACTCCCGGATATGTAGTTAAAGTAGGTCAATTAGGTTTGATCGGATATTACCAACCGGGGAGTCAGGAGCTTTCAGCAGCAGTGACTCGGTCGATCGCCAAACATCAGGGAGTATTAATGAGAAATCATGGGGTTATCGTTGCCGGGGAAGATTTTCGCCAGGTTTTTAACCTAATTGAAGATATAGAGGTTAATGCCCGGCTTTTTCTTGAATATGGTAATGTTATGGCACCTTTATCTTCTAAGGAAATAAAAGCGCTGCAATCGCGGAGAGGAGGTGAGGGATCTTGAAAGCCCTAGTTTTTCATGGAATCAAAGATATAAGGATTGATGAAGTAAGTAAGCCGAAGATTAATCAGGACGAAATCCTGGTTATGGTGAGCTATGCCGGAATATGTGGTACTGACGCCCGTATTTATAATGGAACAAAGAAAATTACCCCTCCCAGAATTCCCGGTCATGAGTTGGCAGGGGTAATTGTAGAGGTGGGTCAGGGGGTTAAAGGATATCGGGAAGGGGAAAGGGTAACAGTTTATCCGATGCTCCATTGCGGAGATTGTTATGTCTGTAAAGGAGGCCGAACCAATATTTGTGTTAACAGAAAAACCATTGGTTACGAAATTGATGGTGGTTTTGCCGAATACATTAAATTACCGGCAGCAGCGATTAAAAAAGGCAATGTAATCAAAATACCTGAAGGAGTAAGTGATATTGCAGCAGCAGCGTCAGAACCTTTAGCTGCGGCCTATAACGGTATGCTGCGCTGCCAACTTAAGGGTAAAGAGACAGTATTGATCATTGGTGGTGGACCGATTGGACTTTTCCATGTACAGTTAGCAAAAATATTCGAAGCCGACAAGATTATTCTTTCGGAACCAATGGAGAATAAACGAAAGCTGGCTAAAGAGTTAGGGGCGGATTTATGTCTTAATCCTTTAGCAGAAGACCTTGCAGAGACTCTAAAGGACTTTACGGGAGGAGAGGGCGTAGATTGTCTGTTGATGGATGTTGGTCGAGTTGATGTTATTGAGAAATCTTTGAATTATATCAAAAAAGGGGGTCGTTACGTTCTTTTTGCGGGTTGTCCGCAAGGAGCACAAATTACCATTGATCCTAACTGGATTCACTACCGGGAAATTGAATTTACCGGTGCTTCTTCCTCATCACCGGCAAATCATCGGATTGTCCTTGATTTAATTGCTTCCGGTAAAATAAAAATGGATCCCCTGATTACTGATATCTTTCCGCTGAAAGACTGGAAAAAGGGATTTGAAAATAAAAGTAATTATGAAGGTCTCAAAGCTCTTATCGACTTCAGAGGGGAGTTTTGATGAGTAAGTTTTTTCTGGGAATTGACATCGGGACAACAGGCTGCAAGAGCGCCGTTTATGACCAGGAAGGCAGGAAGGTTATTGGAGATTATCAGGAATATTTCCTTGATTACCCTGGTCCCAAACAGGTTGAAATACACCCTGACCGCTGGTGGGATGCAGTAAGGCATACTTTAAAGGGGATTGTTAAGCAAGGATTTGCTCTTAACAAAATTAAAGGGATCGGTATTAGCTGTACCAATGCTATCCTGGCTGTTGATCGAAAAGGTCACCCCTTAAGAAAAGCCATTATGCAGCTTGATCAGCGGACAGATAATGAAATTGAGTGGCTTCACAGTAATATTGGTGAAGAACGGATCTTTCAAGTGACCGGTAATCGTATTGCCCCCGGAACCTTTTCCGTCCCGGCACTTTTATGGATGAAAAATAATCAACCGGAAATATTTAAAAAGGCCTATAAGTTTTTAGCCCCGACCGGATATATTGTGTACAAGCTAACCGGGAGCTATAGTATCGATCCTTCCAGAGCGTCTACAACGATGTTATTTGATCTTCGTAAACAGGACTGGGATCCTTTATTATGTAAAGCAATCGGAATTCCATTACCGCTACTACCTAAGATTACTCCCGCCGATATGGTTGTTGGCTTTACTTCCAAGGAAATAGAGGAAATTACCGGGCTTAAAACCGGTACATCAGTAGTTACCGGTTGTATGGATTCTGTTGCTGCTGCGCTGGGAAGTGGGATTAGCAGGAATGGGGAGGTTTTTTCTATCCTTGGGACAGTAGGTAGATTAGGTATTTGCGTGACTAAACCTACTTTTGATAACAGAATGGTTAATTGTTGCCACGGACTGCCGGGTTCCTGGCTTTCGATGGCCGCTATCAATGGGACAGGTGCTTCCTACCGTTGGTTTCGGGATAACTTCGGTCAGTTGGAAAGACTATTGGCCGAGGAAACCGGTGATAATCCTTATGAGCTAATGAATAAAGAAGCTGCAAGGTCCCCGGCCGGGGCCCGGGGGATAATTTATCTCCCCTATCTGGCTGCTGAAAGATCCCCGGTTTGGGATTCCAATGTTAGTGCAGCTTTTCTGGGGTTGAAACTATCCCACCGACGGGCTGACCTGATTAGGGCTTTGCTGGAGGGAATTTCCTTGGCATTTCGTCATAATCTGGATGTTTTTGGAGAAGAGTTAGGAATTAAGATTACTGAGATAAAGATCAGCGGCGGCGGAGCAAGTAGCAGCCTGTGGCGACAAATTTTGGCTGATGTCCTGGGGGTGAAAGTACACCTGCTGGCTAATCAAGAGACCGAAACGCTGGGAGCTGCTTTCCTCGCTGCCAAAGGAACTGGTCTAATCTCCGGATATGAATCATTTAATCCCGCAATAACTGAAACTAAGCTTCCAAATAGAAATAATAGAGAAATTTATCAGAAGTTATATGCAATCTATAAGGAACTATACGGAAGACTGAAAGCGACCAATGAGCAATTAAGTCAGCTTCACCGGACTTATTTTGAGCGTTAGCTGAAGCTTATCGAGGGTTTAAGTTGCCATCCAGACCAGGAAAGGGGGTTAGTTAATGAAATTTGAAGGTAGAGCAGTGCTGATAACTGGGGCTTCACGGGGAATTGGAAAGGCTACTGCCCGGATGTTTGCCCGGCAGGGTGCTGCTGTTGCAATCAATTACCATTCCAATAAAGCAGGGGCAGAGGAAGTTGCTGATCAAATATGCAAATTAGGGAGGGATTGTCTTCTCTTGCCGGCTGATGTTTCTCAAATGAACCAGGTTGAGCACATGGTTGATCAGGTAATAAAAAAGTTGGGCCGATTGGATATTTTAGTTAATAATGCGGGAATAACCGAACCAAAAGATTTTAGGGATACTAGTGAACAAGAATGGGACCGGATGCTGGCGATAAACCTTAAGAGTGTCTTTAACTGCTGTAAAAAAGCCTTGCCGCATATGGAAAAAGAGGGTTGGGGAAGGATTATTAACTTATCTTCGATTGTCGGTAGAACCGGAGCTATTGGGGCTGGTGTCCATTATTGTGCCGCCAAAGCCGGGATAATTGGTTTTAGTAAGGCACTGGCTAATCAGGTAGCCAAAGATGGGATTACCGTTAATGTTGTGGCACCCGGGATGATTGATACCCGGATGATTAGTTGGCGCAGTTCTGAATTGATGCATGAACATGTTAGTAAAATTCCGTGCGGGCGGGTGGGAAGCATTGAAGAAATAGCTGCTGCGATCTGTTATCTCGCTTCAGAAGAAGCAGGCTTTGTAACCGGTCATACTCTGGACATTAATGGTGGAATGTATATGAATTAGTTTTAAAAATGAAAAGAGGAGGTAATCAAGAATGAATCTAAGACCGAATAAATTAAAGAAATTGTTACAAGACGGTGGGATTGCTTATGGAACCTGTATGTGTGCCTATAGCCCTAATCTGGTAGAACTAGCCGGTCTGCTTGGCTATAATTTTTGTCGGATTGATAATGAACATGCCTGGCGGCAAGATGAGATGATTGAGCACATGATCCGGGCGGCAATTATTGCTGATATAGTACCATTGGTAAGGGTAGACAAGGGTAATCCTGCTATGATCAGAAAGGTATTAGAAATTGGGGCAGCCGGTTTTATCATACCTAATATAAAAAATGCGGAAGAAGTCAAGGCGATCGTGCAAGCAGCTAAATTTCCTCCGATGGGGGAAAGAGGTTTTAGTGGATTATGTTTTTCCGGTGGTTATGGGACGATACCGGCTGACCAATGGAAAAATTGGAGTGATCAAGAGACAATGGTTGGTATTATGATCGAAAACGAACAAGCAGTTAAAAACATTAATGAGATTATGGCGGTAACAGGACTTGATTTTGTTATGTTTGGGCCGGCCGATTATTCCATTTCGATTGGTCTGTCTAAGCCTGACAAGGAAAGCCCTCGGGTACAGGAGGCAATTAAACTTACGGCGGAAACAGCCCAAGCGAATGGTAAGTCAATGATTTTACCTATTGGAGAGCCCTGGGCAGAAGAAGCACAAAAATATAGTAAACTGGGGATTAATATGATTGAAATAGGCCATGATTACTCGATGCTTAATCGCGCCTGGCAGAAAGCTTTAGCAAGTGTAAAAGCAACCGATTAATTAAGTTTATGTGCAGTATGTATAAATAAATCTGTTTCCAACCGGTTTTTTTTATATTCTTAATATATTGTTTTACTATCTTTATTTTCAATATAATGAAGGTAGACCGCAAGAGGGAATTAATCTGTTTTTATTTTTTAAAAAAGGAGGATACAAATCGATGAAAATTAATGACCATCTATTTACTTATGAAATGCCTACCAGGATTGTCTACGGTGTAGGAGCTGTGGCGAAAATCGGTGAAGAAGTTGCGGCAATGGGATTAAACTCTGTTTTACTGATAACTGATCGTGGTGTCCAAAAAGCAGGGATATTGGAACCAATTCTTAAATCTTTGGACGATGTTGGGAGCCAAGTCTTTGTCTATGATCAAGTAGTTGCTGATTCCGGCATTGAAATAGTTGAGCAAGCTACCAAAATGGCCCAAGAAAATAAATGTGAATTAATCGTGGGAATAGGTGGCGGTAGTTCGATGGATACGGCTAAGGCAGTTGCTTTAATGACAAATAATCAAGGGCAGATTTTAGATTATGCCGGTTTAGATCAGTTTTCTAGTGATCCCTTACCAATAATAGCAATCCCGACTACGGCTGGAACCGGCAGTGAAGTGACGGTCTGGGCGGTGATTAGTGATAAAGTTAACCAGATTAAAACAGGTATTGGTAGTATGAAGCTGATGCCCAGGGTGGCGATCTGTGACCCGGAATTAACCTTGAGTTTGCCTCCTCAGGTAACTGCGGCTACCGGGATGGATGCCCTAACCCATGCCATAGAATCTTATGTTAATACAGCTACCCAAGCAATTTCAGAAGCTATGGCCGAAAAATCGATTAAACTGATTGCGGACAATTTAAGATTAGCTGTAGCCAATGGCCAAAATATCAAGGCCAGAGATGGTATGTTGATGGGTAGTTTAACTGCTGCCCTGGCTTTTAATGAGACCCGCTTAGGCATTGCTCATGCCTGGTCTTCCCCGCTTGGTGCTTTTTATCCGGTTTCACACGGAGTAGCTAATGCGATCTTGCTGCCCAATGTAATGGAGTTTAATTTAATTGGTAATCCACAGAAATTTGTCAAGATCGCCGAATTAATGGGAGAAAAAACGCAGGGATTGACCTTAATGGAAGCAGCCCGAAAATCGGTCGAAGCTGTTCGAAACTTAATGACTGATATCGGACTACCACTTCATTTCAAAGAAGTAGTTGATATAGATGTAGAAATGATCCCCAAGATTGCCGAAGAGGTATTAAAAAGTGGAAATAATCTGGTCAATCCCCACCGACCGGATCTAACTGATTTAATTGAGATCTGTAGAAAGTCACTTTGATTAAATAACAGGGATGTGAACTTATGGTTGTAAAAGTTAGCGTTAATAGCCAAGGACTAGCGGCATTTAGCCAAGATATCTTAATGGAAGTTGGACTATCGGCAAATGATGCTGCGATTACCACTGAATCTCTCATTGATGCCAACTTGCGGGGAGTAGATACTCATGGTATAAGTCGGTTGTCAATCTATACAAAGAGGCTGGCCGAAGGGGTTGTAAAGGCCAAACCACAAATGAAACTGCTAAAGAATACCGAAACATCGGCAATCCTTGCCGGGGATAATGGACAGGGACAGGTGGTGGGAATGAGGGCGACTGAAGAAGCAATTAAAATGGCTACGGAGAAAGGTAGTGGTTGGATCGGAGTTAAGCAGAGTAATCATTTTGGTACAGCCGCTTTTTTTGGGATGAAGATCAGTGCAGCAGGTCACATTGGCCTGGTTTTATCTAATGCCCCTTCGACAATGGTCCCTTTTGGCGGGAGTAGTCCATATTTCGGGACTAATCCAATTTCAATTACTATTCCGGTCGGGTCGGAATTACCGATAGTGATCGATATGGCGACAAGTGTTGTCGCCCAGGGAAAAATTATTTTAGCTGAAAAAGAAGGAAAGAGTATTCCGGAAGGCTGGGCTGTTGATAAAAGTGGGAATCCAACGACTGATAGCCGGGCCGCTCTGGAGGGGGCAGTTTTACCACTGGGCGGCCCAAAAGGTTCGGCGCTGGCTCTGATGGTTGATATTTTTAGTGGGGTTTTAACCGGGGCTTGCTGGGGTCCCCACTTAAATTCGATGTGGAGCGATTTTAAAGATCCCCAGCAGGTAGGACATTTTATTGGAGCGATTAATATCAAGGGTTTTATGCCTCTTGAGCAATTCCAGGAAAGAATCAAGCAGCTCATTAAGGAAATAAAAGGGGTTCCGGCCGCACCAGGTTTTAAAGAAGTATACCTACCCGGTGAAATCGAGTTTCAGATCCGGGAAGAACGCTTAGCAAATGGAATACCGTTAGGTAAGGTTGTCTTTGCTGAACTTGTCAAATTAGGAAAAAGGTATAACAAAAGTTTTGAGAACTATATCTAGGATGTAACTTGATATAAGGGTTTGATTAATCCTAATTTAAGGGGAATAAAATAATGAAGATCTTGATAGAATTTTATCTTCCTTTTCGAGAGATAATCGGGGTTAAAAAAATAGAATTAGAAATTGAGGAAAAAATAACGATAACCTTGCGGGAATTATTAAAAAAAATAATCACCCGTTACCCGGCGCTCTTAAAACTATTTTCTACCGATAACATTGAAATAATATACCAAAATATAACGGTTTTAAAAAGTGGTAACCTTCTTTTGCCGGAAGCTGTGTTAACAGACGGTGATATTATTAAAATTTTTTCTCCGATGAGCGGGGGATAAAAATTAAAAGGGGGAAAAAGAATGTATGGTTATATGGGAAAACTACTGGAAATAGATTTGACCACTGAGGAAATAAAAGAAACTATGCTTGATCCGGAATTAGCCAGAAATTACATTGGAGGTAGCGGACTAGGAGCCAGGTTGCTTTATGAACTGACTGATCAAAATACCGAACCCCTTGGTAAGGAAAATGTCCTGGTCTTTATGACCGGTCCTTTTACCGGTACGAGAATACCTACATCAGGAAGGCATGCTGTGGTAACCAGATCCCCTTTAACCGGTATCTGGGCCGAAGCTGATGTGGGTGGCAGTTGGGGCTATGAATTTAAACAAGCCGGTTATGATGGATTAATTATTAAAGGACGGGCCAGTAAACCTGTTTATTTGTGGATAAATGACCAAGAGATCGAGCTCAGGGATGCCGGTCACATCTGGGGGAAAGATACCTATGAAATTGATTCTATTCTGAAGGAAGAGACGGACCAAAAGGCTGTAACAAGCAGTATTGGTATCGGTGGAGAAAAAATGGTAGCCTTTGCCAGCATTATGACCGACGGACCTGATGCCCGGGCTTTGGGTCGGGGTGGTGTTGGGGCTGTAATGGGTTCGAAAAAACTAAAAGCAATTGTTGTTAGGGGGACTAAGCAAGTAGAAGTAGCTGATCCGGATAGACTAGCCAAGTTAATAAAAGAAATATCTCCGGCTATGGTCGAAAAAACGGACGGTTTTCGCAAGTATGGTACTGCCGGTGGGATTGAGGGCTATGAAGAAATGTTGAATTTTCCTCTAAAGAACTGGTATCAAGAAAGGTGGCCGGAAGGGGCCAGTAAGATCAATGGGATCAAAATGGAAGAGACCATTTTAACCGGTTATTACCGCTGTAAGACCTGTATTATCCGATGTGGTCGGGAAGTTGAGATTACCAAAGGCGCTTATAAAGGGGTAAAAGGAGCCGGACCTGAATATGAGACTTTTGGTACACTAGGGGGGTTATGCCTGGTCGATGACCTGGAAGCTATTGCTAAAGGCAACGAGTTATGTAACCGTTACGGCTTGGATACTATCTCAGCCGGAGGGGCTATTTCTTTTGGAATGGAGGCCTTTGAAAAGGGTTTATTAACTCTTCAGGATACTGATGGTCTGGAACTGAAATTCGGGAGTTCGACGGCCATGCTGACAGCTATTGACAAGATAGCCCGCCAGGATGGATATCTAGGTAGGCTTTTAAGTAAGGGGGTTAGAGCTGCCGCTCAGGAATTAGGTAATAATGCCGAAGAATTTGCCATTCATGTCAAGGGTCTGGAATTCCCGGCCCATGACCCCAGGGCCTTTTTTGGTCTAGCTCTCTCTTATGCTACCTCCAATCGAGGGGCCTGTCATCTTCAGGGATTTACCCACGGTTTTGAAAAAGGCTTTACCATGCCTGAAATAGGGATAAATGAGCCCCACCCCAGACATCAGGTTGAGGGAAAGGGTGAGTTTACTGCCAAATTGCAAAACCTGATGTGTATTTTTGATGCAATTAAACTCTGCAAATTTGCGATAATAGGTGGTGTTAAATTAAATCATCTGGTTAGTCTTTATCAGGCAGTAACCGGATTAGAGCTAAACAGTCGAGCAATGATGCTAATCGGTGAGCGTCTTTATAATTTAAAACGATTATATAATATTAGATGCGGAATCAGTCGTAAGGACGATACCCTTCCTCCCCGAATGTTGGTTCGTAAGAGAGGACCGGAGTTACCGCCGATCGGGAAGTTGGTCAGTGATTACTATCAAGCGCGGGGGTGGGATGACATGGGCATTCCTACCAAGAAAAAGCTTACGGAATTAGGGCTAAGGGATTTGGGCTAGAAGCAGATATTATAACAGAATATTCAACAATTAAGAATTTTCTTTTAGCTAATTTGCTTTTTTTTCTAAAATATAGTATAATATATTTGTATACAGGCATGCATCAGGCCGTACTTGTTATGTCAATAGGTGGGTGAGGTAGATGAAGATAGATAAGATTGAACCAAAATCAATAAAGGATATTCTTTATGACCAATTAAAAACAGCGATCATTAAAGGCGAATTGAAGCCAGGCCAACGGCTTATCGAGCAAGAACTTTCAGAGATGTTTGATGTAAGTAGAACTCCACTCCGGGAAGCTATTCAGAAATTAGAAACGGAAGAACTATTAACCAGAGTTAATAGTGGTGGGGTTAAAGTTTCTGAACTGTCAGAGAGAAGGCTTAAGGAGATCTATGATGTGAGAAAGGCGCTTGAATGTATGATCGTTAAGCATGTTGCTTTAGAATGGAAGGAGATCGATATTAATCAATTAGCGGTAATAGTACAAAAAGTTAAAGATACATTAAACTTTAAAAAGGATAAAGAATGTAGTCTTTTAAAGCGTTTGAGCCTTGATGCATCCTTCCATAACAAACTATGTCAAATTTACGGTAATCAAGTTTGCATTAAAATATTAAATCAACTCCAAACCCAGATCAGCAGGTATTCCTTTATTGCCATGCACCAAAATCAAAGGTTTTATGAAGCTGCGAAAGAACATCTTGAATTATTCGACTTAATTAAAGAAAGAAGGGCTGAGGAGGCTGTGGGGAAAATGCTCGAACATCTAACCAGGGCTGAAGAAACAACACTGAGTCAATTAAAGAATCTTAGAGATAGACTAATAGTTTAACTTTAGTTTTGGTGAAGTGGACTTCTTTAAGTTTATTGTATACAAGCATACAAAAAAACGACAGCTTAATTATGGAAATTAGTGAACAGCTTAAGGAGGTGGTTAAGGGGATAAAAAGTAGATAATTTGTGATAATTTTCAAAAAAGGGGGATTTTAATAATGAAAAAAATAATGTTTTTGGTGGTAAGTTTAATTTTGATAGGGCTGATTTCGGGGATGGTCTCAGCCAAAACGACGATTAAACTGGTCTATAACGCAGGACCCGGTAGTCTTCATGAAGTATCCAGTACGATCTTTAGAGCACTGGTCAGGGATAAGACAGATGGGGAAGTAGAGATCAAGATAATTACCAGTAATATGAATGAAAGGGCGTTAGGAGAAGGATTATCAATTGGCACAATTGATGCGGCGGTTACTTCCGGTGCAGCCTGGGTCGGGTATGAGTCCTTAGTAGGCATAGTTGAAACACCTTTTATCTTTAGGGATGGAAGCCATGCGCGTAAAGTACTTTTAGGACCGATTGGGGAAGAGATACTGGCTAAGGCCAGTAAAAAAGCCGGGGTAAAAATCCTTACGTACTGGGATTATGCCTGGGAAAGCGGGGGTAGACAGCTAACAAACAATATAAAACCGATTAAAGTTCCGGGAGATCTGGCCGGTTTACGGATTAGGAACCCCAAAGTGCCCGTTTTTCAGCTGGCGATCGAATCTTTAGGAGCTATACCGGTAGCAATAGCCTGGCCTGAATTATATATGGCTCTTGAAAAAGGAGTAGTTGATGGACAACATAATCAATTTTTACATGTAATGGGTGTTAAATTTTATGAAGTGCAGAAACATATTAGTGTCATTAATTTTGCCCGTACTCCACATACCTTGACTTTCAGTAATTCGGCCTGGAATAAACTGAGTGGCAAAGAACAAAAAATGGTACTGGAAGCAGCCCGGGAAACAGCAATACTAGCCCCGGCCAAACTAGCAAGTGGTGATGAAAAAGCCATTGAGGAATTGGCAAAGAAGATGCAGGTAGTTCATGCCGAGCAAATTGAGCGAGAAGCCTTTATAAAGATTCTGGAAGAGAAGGCCTTCCCGGAATACAGGAAAATATTTGGAGAATGGTTTGACCGGATCATAAATACCGGTTTATAATAAACCGCATTAGTCTGACTGAGAGAGGAAACAACTTCAGTTTCCTCTCCTACTTATGATGAGCCTGAGAAATGCTATTTCTACAATTCTATATGTAGTCTTTAGGCTGGAAAGAGGGAAGAAATGATTATATTAACTATGTTTATCCTGCTATTTCTACTGATCGCTACCGGAATACCCCTAGCTATGGCTATTGCCTTATCCTGTATCGTCTCATTATGGATTGGTGGTGGTTCAATTTTACAGGTTTTTCAGACAATGTGGACAACGGCAGACTCCTGGGTGCTTCTGGCTATTCCTTTATTTATGTTGGCCGGGGAACTAATGGACCGGGCCGGTGTATTGAAAAGATTAATTAGACTGTGTAATGCCGTATTAGGCCCTTTACCGGGGGCTTTAGCTATCGTTAATGTTGTGGTCAGCATGATCTTTGGCGGGGCTTCAGGTTCAGCAATTGCCGATACTTCGGCGGTAGGTTCTACTTTGATACCGATCATGGAAGATGAAGGTTATGGCCTTAGTTTTTCTGCCGCGATAACCGCGGCATCTTCACCGATTGGAATTATTATTCCTCCGAGTATCCCGATGGTCTTTTTTGGCTGGATAGCTGGAGTATCGGTTGGAGATTTATTTCTGGGTGGGATGATACCAGGTATTTTAGTCGGGGTGTCTCAGATTATCTACTGTTATTTTATCTCCAGGAAAAGAGGGTACCGGGCTCATAGTGTTTTTTCCATAAAAGAGATTTTTAGTGCTTCTAAAGAAGGCTTACCCGCTCTGTTTGCACCTGTTTTATTAATCGGTGGTATTCTCTTCGGAATTTTTACACCGACCGAAGCTGCCGCGGTAGCTGTTGTCTACACCTTGCTTTTAGGGCTTTTCTACCGTGAACTAAGGATTAAAGACTTCTTCCAATCAATCGCTGCTTCGGCTAAAACAACCGGAATGGTTATGTTTGTAGCTGTTGCTGCTTCAGCTTTTGCTTACATTATCAATATGGAAGGCGGTATTGAGTTAATAAGCGGTCTGATCAGCCAATTTAAGCTAACACCTACTTTTTTCCTTTTTATCCTGTTTGTACTCAGTTTATTGCTCGGGATGTTTATCGGAGTAAACGAATCAATTTTAATTGCGGTACCGGTATTATTACCGGTAATGAATGAGCTAGGGATCGACTTAATTCATGCCGGTGTGGTAATGGTTGCATCGTTGGCGATTGGTTTATTGACTCCACCGGTAGCTTTATGTACTTTTATAGCTTCCAGTGTCAGTGGTTGTAGTGTGGAAGAGATTACAAAGGCGTCAATTCCCTTTATCATTATTTTTATCATAATTGTGATTACAATGATAACATTTCCGGCGATGGTAACTTATGTTCCTAATTTATCACTATAAGGAAAGGGGAAGCAGTAATAATGGTAAAAACCTTGAAGATACTCCTTTTTTATATCCTTATAATTATCATGGTAATAATGTTATTTTGTGTTTTTATGCAGTTTTTGTTAAGGTATGGGTTTAATACCTCTTATCAGGTGTTGGAAGAAGTATCAAATTTTTCGTTAACCTGGATAACATTTTTAGGAGCAGCAGCGATTTTTTTTGAAGAAAAACACATTAAGATCAGGTTTATACGCAAGTTAGTCTCCGGGAATTTACAAAAAGGACTTGCATTGATTGCCGAAATACTGATCACCTTTTTTCTGGGAGTTTTTACGATAAAAAGTGCCCAACTGGCTTATTTGGTAAGATTCCAGAGCTCAGTATTTTTACAGGTGCCAATGGTCTATATGTATATGTCGATGCCTATCTCAGGCTTGTTAATGATGATTTATCAGGTTAAAAAGTTAAAGACTTGGGCCGGTTCCCCTGGTGAGGATACCCAGGAATCATCCTGAACATGTGAAAAGGGTTTTCGATTAATTTCATCGATAAAATGAGGTGAGAAAGTGCCAAGAAAATATAAAATTTCGGTCGAAAAATTAAAAGAATTTTGTATAAAAGTACTTAAAAAAGGCAAGTTGCCGGCTGAACATGCCGCTATAGTGGCTGATACATTGGTGCAAGCCGACTTGCGCGGTGTAAACTCGCACGGTTTAATCAGATTCCCATTTTATATGCAGCGGATTATCGACGGCGGAACCAAAGCCCGACCTAAATTTTATCTAGAACGGGAAACAATAGCAACTGCTGTATTTAATGGTGATAACGGAATGGGACAGGTTGTTACCTATAAAGCGATGGAACTGGCTATTAAGAAAGCAGAGCAAGCCGGAATTGGCTTTGTTGTTATCAATAATAGCAATCATTTTGGTGCGGCTGCTTATTATGCCATGCAGGTGCTAGCCCATGATATGGTCGGACTGGTCTGGAGTAATGGTCCTAAAGTTATGGCTCCCTGGGGTGGCAGTGCTCGTATCATCGGCAATAACCCGATTGCCTGGGCGATCCCTGCTCAAGAGAACGAACCAATTGTTTTCGATATATCTATGAGTAAGGTGGCCGGGGGAAAGGTCAGGCTAGCCGCTAAGCAGGGGAAAAGAATTCCTGAAGATTGGGTAATAAGTAAATATGGAAAAATAACCGATGATCCTAATGATCTGCCTGATGGTGGGGCTTTAATGGCTTTGGGACACAAAGGTTATGGTCTGGCCGTGGTCGGTGAAGTCCTGGCTGGGGCACTGTCCGGGGCTGGTCTCTTAACCCAAATTCCAATGTGGTTTAAGGAAACTGCACTCCCTACCAATATCGGTCATATGGTAATGGCTTTAAATGTAGAGGCTTTTATGGGGATTGAGCAGTTTAAAGGAAGGGTTGATTATATTATTAATGTATTAAAAAAATCCAGGTTGGCCGATGGTTTTGATGAAATACTTATTCCGGGTGAATTGGAAAGTAGAACAGCCAAGAAGCAGTTAAAAACCGGCGTTTCAGTAATGGGCACGGTATTAGATGAGCTGGATAAAATCGCGCGGGACTTTAGGGTAGCTCCGCTGAAAAGAAGATAAATAATATTGATTTATGCCAGAAAGACCGTTTGCTACACTAAAACCCACCTCTGATGACTAAAAGACCCCGTTTACAACATAACTCACTGTATTTGTTACATTTTGACTTTTTATTAAAGTTATAGTATAATATAGATAAAGATATGGAAAAAAGCAGTTTTTACTTAATCATGTGCCGGAAAATAGCGATCAATGAGACCGTAAAAAAAGGGATGGAGTGAGGGTAATTCGGCCAGTATCCCCAGGCTACCGGCAAAGACAAGCTGTTGCGAAGCAGGGAATATATAGATTAGCAGAAGGGAGAGTATAAACCAGCCAGTGATCACCTGTTGGGCTCTCTTTTTGAGTTTCTTCCTCAACACCGGGTCTTTAATTGGGATGATCTCAGTATCAGCCGGTGCGTATTTATTAACCAGCAAGATGCTGAGCAGAGTCACGACGAATAGACAGATGAACAGGGCCGGCAGTCCCGGTAGCACAAAACGGATCAACAACCCGATCACGATAAAAACCAACAATGTAGTAGTAAAGCAAAGAAAATAGGTCGGCATATGTAAACCACCGGCATAATATCTGAAGACAACAAAACAAAAATGGGCAAATGCTAATGGCCAGAAGACCCCCAGTAGGTATCCGACAAGTAAAATAAACACTAGCTCCAGGAGGTAACCGAGGATTAGCTGGAGGCCATAATCGAGGTAGCTGCTTTCCCGCTCGGCGAGTTTAAATCTATTGGTGAGTTGCCGGGCCAAAAAATCTGAACAATCTTTTATTACATTCATTTTTTACTCCTTTCCCATTCACAAGGCTTTTTTATAGGTATTCTTGACAAAGAGGGAAAATCCTCTTAAAATTACATTTTTTCAATTAGGAGGTGATAAAATGTTAAAGAAAGTGGTTGATAAAATCATCAAAGTAGGGGTGAATGGCAGTCGGGGTTTAAATAGTTTTTCTTGCTGGTATCAACCGAAACCGCCCAAGAAATAACATTAATAGCAATT
>JAKSCG010000199.1 GCA_022360715.1 Halanaerobiales bacterium | reverse complement strand
TAAAAAAATACTTTTCTTCAAATTGATTTAATTGAACATTTTCATATAAATGATATCCTAATGTAATAAACACTATAATCGTAGAAATTGCAAATGTAGACAGGCCATAGACCCAGTAAATTGCCATAATATCACCCCTTAGATAAAATGCATTATATTATTTTTATCTTGATATCTTCTCTTGCTTTAACATATTTCTCCAAATCTTCATTTTCTTGATCATCAAGTGTTATCATATAAAATGGTATTTTATAAAAAGGTTCCCTAAATTTTATGTAGTATAATCCTTTGAAGTTAATAAAAGTCATATCGCTTATTTCATGCTTATGTTTAAAAAAGGGAGGTGTCGTTACAATGCAAAGGTCAGCAGTAAACTCTACTCTACTTGTGAATCTTGTAAAAAATACATAAAACAGAAATAAGTTTAATAACATAAATAATCTTTCATATATTGGGGCAGTGGAAGAATAAAATAAAGCAAAAACCATTAATGTAAATATTATCACCCATATAAAGAAAATATTTGCACTTCTAAGTCTCTTTTTATTTTCAAAAATTTTGTTTTCCATGTTTTTACTACTCCCTCTGTTTTTTTCTGTTATCAGTTCCATCATATGTTAAACTTATTGTAAAGACCTTTCTATTCACTGTATTTTGTCTATAATTACATTTTAACTCTATGAATATCCTTTCTAGTTGTAATATACTTAATAAAAAGATCTATCTCTTTATTATCTAATAATAAACAATAAAATGGCAATTTAACCAATGGTTCATTAAATCTTAAAAAAATAAATCTTCTATGTTTGATTATTATAGTTAAATCCATAAGATCATGTTTATGCTTTAAGAAAGGTGCAGAATCTAGAATACAGTGTTTAGATGTAAATTCGATTCTTTCCGAAATACTGGTAAAAATAGAAAAATATAATATAGTTAATATTATTTGGCAGACTATATATAAACTTGAATCTACCCCCGAATAAAATACTATTATCCACATTAAAATAATAAAAATAGAAACATAGATAAAAAATGTATTTACAGATATAAATGATTTTTTCCCAAATACTTTATTTTTTTCTTTGTCCATGTCCTCACCTTCTATATCTTTAGCAATCTATTTTTTAGTTGCCCTTTCTCTAAAACATATATTAATTTCTGTAAACTGCTTTTTATCCTAAGGTATCCATTGTACCACATAATCTACCAATGGTGAGTTGGATATGTTTCTGATTTGATCATTTTTAATGTCGTATACATAAACCTCTATATTCATTTTTTCCCACGATTCATCATCTTTACTTTTAGTAGGATCTAATACTGAAAACACCAGGTAATTACCATCAGGCGATAAACTTAAAGTAGTAAAAAAGTGATTTTCTATTGTTGCTAACTGCCTTATCTCCCCACTATCAGGATTTATTAAGGCAATTGCATTTTTGGCTAGCTCAGGGTCATAAATCCCTGCCGCTATTACACGTTCTACCGGTGACCATTTAACACTATATAGATTATACGGCTGATCTAATTTAAGCTTTTTTAACTCTTTCTCTTTAATTATATATCGATACAGAGTATCTATTGTCTCTTCTTTATAATCATATACATATGGTATAAGCAACAATTCACTGCTATCAGGTGACCAGGATAATCCCAAAAAAATCGAGTATCCTGTTCCGTATAAAAGGACTTCTTTCTTTTTTAACTGGGGATCAGTTAATACAATTGAAAACTTAAAATCATCAGTTACTCTTACATATATAAACTTCTCCCCATCCGGACTCCAGACCGGAAGAGTGCCTCTATGATCGATTAAGCGTTTTCTCCTTTTCTCCCGATCATAAAGATATAGCCGCCCTATTTCAATGTTATTCTTAACTGTTTCTACCTCTCTTAGAATAACATATCGTAAATCCGGACTAATCGCTATATCCATTATTTGATCATCTGATTCCACTATCTTTTCAATATCATTGCCCTGATGATCAACCATAAAAAGCTCGAAATGTTCATTTCTATTTGATACAAAGGCTATCTTCCCTGATGCAAGCTTTATATCTTTAAATTCGGCCTGAAGTGCGGTTAAGAGTAATACTAGAATTAAGATCGCCATCATCACTATTTTGGCAAT
>JAKSCG010000133.1 GCA_022360715.1 Halanaerobiales bacterium | reverse complement strand
TATAATTAATGGGATAATGAATTTATTTTCTACATAAGGTTTGACCAGAGCTCCGAAAATCATCGAGAGACCTGCCAGTTGTAAGATATCTACTGCAAGAAAGTAATCCAAAGGTGTTTCTCCTTCAGTATACGGGCTACCTAGTGCTCCTGCAATAAGCAGCGGGACTGTAAACCGTGCAAAATTCAGAACATAACCCAATAAAAATATCTTTATCCCCCTGATTATATTTCTTTGAGTACTTGCTTTAGAATTCGCTATGAATATTCCCATGATAATAAGAAATACAGGAGCTGCAGGAGCGGTACCCAGCAAAAGAAAAATATTACCAAGAATGCTGGACCCTTCACCTTCATTTACTTCATGTACCAGCATGCTATGCTGAGCAATCATGAACAAAATTGCAAGCCCTCTGGCTATGTCTAAAAATACAACTCTTTGTTTTTGGCTGACATATTTTTGCATAGCACTCATTGTCTTTATGATTTTTTATTGACTATAAGTATTTCGAATTTTAGTCAGGTACTACAAAATATAGACATATTCTTTGTATTAGCAATAAATTACTTAGCGAATTAATTTTCAAGCATTTGGCTTTTAACTATGTGTAATGTTAAAATTTGCATTCACTCCTGGAAATTTAATACCTTGTTATACATTCATCAAATGTACGAATCTATTTCAAAAGTCTGAATGTTATTCTCCAAACAGTAGAGTGGGAAATTAGAATGGAGATTGAACTTAAAAGCAGAAAATCTGTGCAAGTAAAACACCCGCCACATTATCCAACAAAATGAATAAAAAATCTTACATTTATTTAAGTATTACAATACGTATAAATAAATGTAAGAGAGATTCATTTTTCGGAGGATAGAGTTGGCAATAAAGAAGTCCTTGGTTGATGTGGTATTCGCATCTGAAAAAAGAAAAAATATGCTGCTTTTGTTGCATGACGGGCCTAAGGAGATGGATTTCATCCTTGAGTCATTGGAGGTAAGGAGACAGGCGTTGCTCCCGCAAATAAAGATACTGGAAGATTATCATCTCCTTTCCCGGGTGCATGACACTTACAAATTAACGGTTATCGGGAGATTGGTGGTTGATAAGATAAAACCCCTGCAGGATATAATAAACGTTTTTGACAATGATATCAACTACTGGGGAACTCGTAAGCTTGATCAGATCCCAAACGAGCTATTGAAAACAATAAGTAAGCTCGGAAAATGTGATGTGGTCAGTCCCTGTCTTTCAGACATATATAGTGTCCCTGACATTTACTCTGTTACAAAAGAAACTTCTGAAACTATTGGTAAGTCCACCCGGGAACCTATCGTATCGAATTATTATGGTGCTATTGCCACATTCCTTTATCCTAACACTGATGAGATAGTGGCTAAATTGCTCGCCTGTAACATAGATGTAAATTTAATCATTTCTGAAGATTTACTTGATAAGATACGCACTGACTTCTATTCCTCTTTTGCGGAACTCCTGGAAAATCCTTTGC
>JAKSCG010000158.1 GCA_022360715.1 Halanaerobiales bacterium | reverse complement strand
TACGGATTGACTAATTGTGCGGAAAGAACGGCCATATTTAAAGCGATCTCGGCCGGCCACTACGAGCTAAAGATGATGGTGGTGATTGCGGATACGGCCCGGCCGATTCCCCCCTGTGGAGCCTGTCGACAGGTTATATTTGAATTTGGTGAAGATATTACCGTAGTAATGAGGAATTTACAGGGTGACAGTGTCCAATATCAGAGTCGGGAGCTATTACCGGCTGCTTTTAACCGAAGGGATCTGGATTAATGGTTTTTAAATCGGGTTTTGTAACCGTAATTGGCCGACCCAATGTCGGTAAGTCTACCCTGATTAATGCTTTAGTTGGGGATAAAGTGGCTATTACCTCACCTAAGCCCCAAACTACCCGTAATAGAATTAAAGCCGTTTCTTCCAGGGAAGAGGGACAGATTGTCTTTGTTGATACTCCCGGTTTCCATAAAGCCCGCAACAAATTGGATGAATACATGTTAGGGCAGGTCTATCAAGGGCTGGATGGAATTGATTTAGTCTTGCTCCTTTTTGACGCCACCTCTTCTTTTGGTAAAGGTGACAGCTATATTCTCAAACAGGTTAAGGAGAAGGGGATTCCGGTTATTGCCGTGCTGAATAAAATTGACCGGCTAGATCAGGAGCGGCAGAACTTAAGGGTCAAAAATTATCGGCAAGAGAGTGCGTTGGAGCTAATCCCGATCTCCGCTCTAAAAAAGAAAAATCTGACTAAACTGGAAGAAAGGATTTTTTCTTTATTACCGGAAGGCCCGCAATATTATCCCGCTGATATGATCACCGACCAGATTGAACAGTTCATCATTGCTGAACTGATCCGGGAAAAAATTTTTTATTTGATCCGGGAAGAAATACCTTACGGGATCGCTGTGCTGATCGAGGAAATGGAAGAACGGGATAATGGTTTATTTTATATCCGGGCGACGATTTATGTGGAGAAAAAGTCCCATAAAGGGATCATTATTGGCAAGAATGGTTTGATGTTAAAAGAGATCGGGCAGGGAGCCCGTCGCGATATCGAAAAGTTACTCCAGACCGATGTTTACCTCGACCTGTGGGTAAAGATTTTAAAGGACTGGAGAAATAAGCTGGGATTGTTGAAACGGATGGGATATAAAAGTTGATCGAAATAAAGGATTATTTGAAATAATGGAGAAATACTATATAAAATCTTCTTTCTAGGGAGTGAAAGTTTATGGCGATAAAACCAGGAGATATGGCTAAAATGATAGACCATACCTTACTCAAAACGACAGCAACTGTCGAAGATATAAAGAGACTATGTGAAGAAGCAAAGGAATATGAGTTTGCTTCGGTCTGTATTAATCCTATTTTTGTTCCGATGGCAGCCAAATTATTGTCCAATACCTCGGTCAAGGTTGCCACTGTCATTGGTTTTCCGCTGGGAGCCAATACCTCCGAGACCAAGGCTTTTGAGACCAGAAACGCGATTAAAAATGGGGCACAGGAAATTGATATGGTCATCAATATGGGGGCTTTTAAATCAAATGCTTTTGACCTGGTTAAGGCCGATATCAAGGCTGTTGTCGATGCGACCAAAACAGCCGGCGTGACTTCAGATATTATCGTTAAAGTGATCATTGAAACCTGTTATTTAACACAGGAAGAGATCGTAACGACCTGTAATATTGCCAAAAATGCCGGGGCCGACTTCGTAAAGACTTCAACCGGATACGGAATAGATGGGGCCAAGATCGAGGATGTTAGTCTGATGCGAAAAACGGTCGGTCGGGAGATCGGGGTCAAGGCCTCCGGGGGGATCAGGGATTATCGGCAAGCGTTGGCGATGCTTGATGCCGGGGCCAATAGAATTGGTACCAGCTCCGGAGTAGTGATTATTACCGGAAAGGGTTTAGCGGAAGAATACTAATGGAAGCATTTACTACCGAGGGAATTGTACTAAAACAGTTTGATCTGGGAGAAGCTGATAAAATTATTACCTTCTTTACCAGGGATCAAGGGAAGCTAAGGGCAGTGGCGCGAGGGGTAAGAAAGTGTAAAAGCCCTATTTCCGGTTTGGTTCTTCCCTTTAGTTATAATCACCTTACTATTTATCGGGGCCGTTCGCTCGACCGCATTAACCAGATTAAAAATATCTATCCCTTTTCTCCGTTAAGAGAAGATCTGTTAAAAATGGCCTATGCTTCTTTTATGGCCGAACTGGTGGAGCGGGTCGGAATGGAAAATGACCCTAATCAACCCCTTTTTTCTCTTTTGCTGAGTAGTTTTCATCAATTATTAAAATTAGAGCAAGGCATCAAATTTATTGATTTAATCTTTAAGATAAAGGTTTTGAACATTATTGGTTTTAAACCACAGTTAGCCCAATGTGTCCTCTGTGCTGAGCCAGTAACTACTAATTATCAAAACTATTTTAATATTAAGCAGGGAGGAATCCTGTGTGCAAACTGCCTTAGTAGTAAGAGTGATTGTATGCAAATTACGGGTGAGGCGACTCAGATCTTAAAGAGACTTTTTAATAGTGGTCTCGACTCTTTTAAAAATCTCAGGATATCGGCAGCGGGCGAAAATCAGTTAAATCATTTAATTGATAATTTTATCCTTTACCATCTGGATCTAAAACTAAAGTCGCTGGAATTTTTGAATATGATTAAAAAAATGGGTTAAACTTATATATGAGGTGATTTAATGGAAAAAATCGAAAAAATTGATATGATCAGGGAAAGACTGGGAGTAAGCTATGAACAGGCTAATCAGGCTTTAGATGAAGCCAATGATGATGTAGTTGAGGCTTTAATAAAACTGGAGAAAGCAGCTACTAAACGCGATGGATTTAACTTTAATCCTTTTAATACCGAGACGATTAATGTCAAAGGGCAGGAATTAATCGGGAAAATAAAGGAACTGGTCCGGGAAGGTAATGTTAATAAAATTGTAGTTAAAAATGATGATAAAACCCTATTGGAAATACCGGTTACGGCCGGAGTGCTTAGTCTAGTACTCGCCCCCTATTTAACATTATTGGCCGGAGCGGCGGCCATGTATAAAGATTATTCGCTGGAGATTACCAAAAAAGAAGCAAGCGAAGAAAATAATTAAAGGAATATTTACCATCCTCCCTCATCCTTTATTCCGGGATGGGGTTTTTACTGTTGCTTTTAAGCTGGACTTAGCCCCCAAGCAATAATTATTTATAAAATAAAGGAGTTTTAGAATAAAGGGTTAATATTATACTAGTGAGGAGATAATTTAACATAATCTAACAGCACAAATAAGGGGGGATAATTAGTGCTGCTCAGGGTTGATCTGGAAAATAGAGAGGAAGCAATGTTAGCGACAACTGCTTGCTTAAGTAAAAACAGCCAAGGGAGGCAGTCGGCGGAAGAAGAATGTGATTTTCGAACAATTTTTCAGCGGGACCGGGACCGGATTATTCATTCCAAAGCATTCCGACGGCTCAAACATAAGACTCAGGTCTTTATTGCACCAGCCGGTGATCACTATCGAACCCGCTTAACCCACACCCTGGAAGTAGCCCAAATAGCAAGAACGATTGCCCGGGCCCTGGCTCTGAATGAAGACTTGACCGAAGCAATCGCTCTCGGACATGATCTGGGCCATACCCCCTTTGGGCACGCGGGCGAAGAGGCCCTAAGTGCGGTGAGCAAAAAGAAATTTGCCCATAATGAACATAGTTTACGGATTGTTGATTATATTGAGGGATTGAACCTCTCTTATGAAGTCAGAGATGGGATCTTAAACCATACCGGTACTCAAATTCCGGCAACTCTGGAAGGACAAATTGTTCGAATAACGGATCGAATAGCTTATATCAATCATGATATTGATGATGCCCTCCGGGCCGGTATAATCGGGGAACGGGAGTTGCCGGCCAAGGCGATCGGCTTATTGGGTAAAAAACATGCCCAACGGATTAATAAAATGGTCAGGGATATCATCAAACAGAGCTGGGAGCAGCCAGAAATCAGGAGGAGTAAGGAGATTGCCGCTGCGACCGGTGATTTAAGGGATTTTTTATTTAAAGAGGTTTATATTGGTTCCAGGGCCAAAGAAGAGGAAGAAAAGGCCCAAAGGCTGATTCAGGAATTATATAAATACTTTTATCATAACCCGACTGCAATTTCCGCGCAGTTTAAATATGAGGAAGGACAGTTTAATAAAGAACAGCTGATCATTGATTATATCGCCGGAATGTCGGATCGTTATGCCATTAATGTGGGTAAACGGCTTTTCTTGCCAATGCCCTGGGTTGACAAAAGAGAGTAATATTTGCAGGATTTTTTAGACCTTTGCCGAATGTAGATATTAGGGTGAAATAAATGACAGCAGTTATCGAAAATTTTATCGAGGAATTAAAGAGTAGAGCAGATATTATTGATCTTGTCTCTGAGTATGTCGATTTAAAACAAATGGGTAAAAATTATCGGGGCCTCTGTCCCTTTCACCAGGAAAAAACCCCATCGTTCAATGTAAATCCGGAAAAAAAACTATATTATTGCTTTGGTTGCGGAGCCGGCGGGGATATAATAAAATTTCTAATCGAGATCGAGAATATTACTTTTCAGGAGGCTATTAAAATACTGGCCAGACGGGTCGGACTTGCAATTCCGGAAGAAAATCAGTATCAGCGAGAATTAAGGGATCGGCGTGCTCGATTCTTTGCGATGAATCATCTGGCCGCTAAATTTTATCATTATCTCTTAATTAATGAAGGTGTGGCGGCAGCAGGACTTAAGTATTTAGCCGCCAGAGGTTATAGTCAGGAAGACATTAAATTATTTAACCTGGGGTATGCACCGGGCTGGCAGTCGTTATATAAGTTTTTAACCGGTAAGGGATATTCAGCAGAAGAGATGATCGCTGCCGGTTTGATTATTAGCAATAATAGTAATTATTATGATAGATTTCGCAAGAGAATTATTTTTCCTATTTTTAATAGCCATGGGGAGGTATTGGCTTTTGGTGGTAGAATTATTATTAAGAGCAAGTCATCCCCTAAATACTTGAATTCTCCGGAGACTTTACTTTACAAAAAGGGTGATAACTTATATGGGATGAACTGGGCCCGAGAACAGATCAGAAAAAGTGGTGAGGTAGTTATTATGGAGGGATATACTGATGTATTGAGCAGCCATAAAAGTGGTCTAAAAAATACTGTTGCTTCACTGGGGACTGCTCTGACTAATAATCAGGCCAGGTTATTAAAAAGATATGCCAAAACAGTCTATATTGCCTATGATGCCGATTCGGCCGGCGAGCAAGCAACCCTGCGGGGATTAGATATAATTAAGGAAGCTGGATTAGAGGTTAGGGTTGTGCAGCTTCCGGAAGACATGGACCCCGATGGGCTAATAAAAAAGGAGGGCAAAAAAGGGTTTGAAAAATTACTGGATGATTCTTTAAGTTTACTGGATTTTAAGATTGCACAGGTTATTGGTAAGCGGGATCTTTCCCAAACTAAGGAGCGAATAGATATAACTAAAGAAATAATCGGGATATTGGCCAAGGTTAAAGATAATATTGAGAGGGAGGTATATTTACAAAAAATTGCTCAGAGATTTCAATTTGATCTGGCTTTATTAAAAAAAGAATTAATTAGGGTAACAGAGAATAAAGATAGTAAAAAAAAGGATAAAAATTATAAAACCAGTTATACTAAAAAGGATAATGAGACAAATACTACCCGGAATATAAATAAAATAGAAAAGATAATTTTAAAGATATATATTGATTATCCGGAAAAGAGGCCTTTTTTTCATAAATGTCTTGAGCCTGGATTTTTTTCCGATTCTCATCATGATATTGCCCAATTACTTTGGCGGCATGCCGATGATGATATTAAAACAATTATTAGTAAGCTGGAAGATAATGCTCTGAAAAAGGGATTGTTAGCCCTGGCAGTTGGTGAGGAGCAAAAGATTTTACCGGACAAAATTGAGCTGTTGATCAATCAATATATTTATCTGCTTAAAACCAGAATTTATACCGATTTACAAATCAATAAAATCAGCCTTAAGCATTTAAACGGTTTACTGATAGAATTTCAGAAGTTATCTGCTATTCTTAAGGAAGGGGGGATATTAGATGGCTGAAAGTCAAGAAATAAATCCAACTAAATTAAAAGAAGTAAAGGGATTAATCGAAAAAGGCAGAGATGAAGGTAAATTAACTTATGAAGAAATTATGGATGCTTTAGAAGAAATTGATTTAAATACCGATGATATTGAAAAGATATATGAACTCTTTAATGAGATGAATATAGACATTTTAGAGGAGGGCAAGGAAACTGACAAGGGTGATGAGCATGATGATTCCCTTGACATTACTATTCCCGATGGGGTTGGGCTTGATGACCCGGTCCGGATGTATCTCAAAGAGATTGGTAAGGTTCCATTATTAACCGCCGAAGAAGAGGTAGAGTTAGCTCAAAAGATGGAAAATGGCGATATAGCAGCCAAGCGAAAATTAATTGAAGCAAATTTAAGGCTGGTAGTCAGTATTGCTAAAAAATATGTGGGTAGAGGGATGCAGTTTCTCGACTTAATTCAGGAAGGTAATATGGGCTTAATTAAGGCTGTAGAGAAATTCGACTATAAAAAGGGTTATAAGTTTAGCACTTATGCGACCTGGTGGATTCGACAAGCCATAACACGTTCCATTGCCGACCAGGCAAGAACGATCCGTATTCCGGTTCATATGGTCGAGACGATTAACAAGTTAATTCGGGTATCAAGACAGTTACTACAAGAGATGGGGAGAGATCCAACCCCGGAAGAGATTGGTGAAGAGATGGGGATGTCGGCTGAAAAGGTCAGGGAGATCATGAAGATTGCTCAAGAGCCTGTTTCGCTGGAGACCCCAATCGGGGAAGAAGAAGATAGCCATTTAGGTGACTTCATTGAAGATGAAGATGCCCCAGCACCTGCTTCAGCAGCTTCCTTTATTTTATTAAAGGAGCAACTGGACGATGTGCTGGATACCCTAACTGAGCGTGAAAAAAGAGTGCTGGAATTAAGATTTGGGATAGAAGACGGACGCCCCCGGACTTTGGAAGAGGTTGGGAAAGAATTTGGAGTAACCAGAGAAAGAATAAGGCAGATTGAAGCCAAGGCTCTAAGAAAATTGAGGCATCCAAGTAGGAGTAAAAAACTAAAAGATTATTTGGATTAATCCAGAAGTAATGAGGCGTATTTCTTAGTAATAGACAGTTTATATGACATAATAGCCATAGGATGTTGGTTAAGACGTTTCAGGCTAATTGACCCCAAAGCTATAATATCATATAATATGTCTTGCCTTGCACAAATCCGATATGATCTAATGGGCCCATAGCTCAGTTGGTCAGAGCAACCGGCTCATAACCGGTTGGTCCCAGGTTCGAATCCTGGTGGGCCCACCAATTAAAAAGCAGCCTTGTTCTGAAACAGAGCAGGGTTTTTTTAATTGTAACCACTTTAATTGGTTAAGAATATAATAATGGAGGGAGATTAATGGCAACTGTAAGAGCGATCACTTCTGTATTGGCCAAACTGGCCCCGGAGGAACTTGCTTATGACTGGGATAATGTCGGTTTATTGCTCGGTGATTATTCCCGGGAAGTAAAGCGAGTCTTGCTTGCGCTGGAAATAACCGAAGAGGTGGTAACAGAAGCTCTGGAAAAGAGCTGTGAATTAATTATTACTCATCATCCTTTGATTTTCCAGCCACTTAAAAAGATTAATACCCAGCATCAATTGGGGAAGATTTTACAGCAAGCGCTTGTAGCCGGTCTTAATATTTATACTGCCCACACCAATCTGGATCTAGCCGCACCGGGTTTAAATGATTATCTGGCCGAGTTACTCGGATTGGATAAATGTCAACCCCTGCAAATTATGACTGAAGATCAGAATTACAAGCTGGTTGTTTTTATTCCTCGGGAATACTATCATCAGGTAAAAGATGCTATTTGGGAAGCAGGGGCAGGATTCATCGGTAATTATAGTCATACCTCTTTTCGGAGTAAAGGGACCGGTACTTTTAAACCTTTAGCAGCTAGTGATCCCTTTTTGGGAAAAAGGGATGAGTTGACCGAAGTAGAGGAGATCCGTTTTGAAACGATTGTAACGGAGAGGAGTTTGCAAGTAGTAATTAAAGCTATGTTAGCGGCCCACCCTTATGAGGAAGTAGCCTATGACCTTTATCCCCTGGCTAATCAAGGGAAACAGTACGGTCTGGGCAGAATCGGCCGGTTAAAAGAGAAACTGCGGCTGGATGATTACCTGCCGCTCATTAAAGCTAAACTGGCTCTTCCTTCAGTTAAATATGTAGGGAGTGGGGATCGTATAATCGAACGGGTTGCTGTCTGTAGTGGGAGCGGAGCCGATTTGATCCGGGCAGCCAGTGATGCCGGGGCTGATCTCTATATTACCGGAGATATAAAATATCATGATGCTCAACTAGCTGAGCAGATTGAACTGGGATTGGTCGAGGCCGGCCATTACGAAACCGAGATTATTGTTAGGGATTTCCTTAATAATTATTTAACGGGAAAATTGAGTGATGTTGCTCTATTCAGGTCAACGATTAATACAAATCCTTGGTCTGTATTTTAATAAAAATGGGAGGGTATTTATGGATGATCTTCTTTTTTCATACCTGTTTAAAATGCGGTCGGCAAATTAATCCGGAAAGACTTCAGGTCCTCCCTGAAACTAGAATTTGTAAAGAATGTGCTGAAAAGTTAGGAACAGATATGATCTTTCATCGAACTGAAGTAGGGATGGATCCGGACACTTATAAAGATTTATTGGGTGCGATCAGAAGTTAGTATTTGCTCGAAAATACCTGCACCTTGACATTAGTTTTTTCCGGTGTTATACTATCTATTGAGTAAGCTAAATAGTATAAGTTGGCCAGATGATCGCGGTTACAATAAGTAGCTGAGGAAAGTCCGAGCTCCATAGGGCAGGGTGCTGGATAACATCCAGTGGAGGCGACTCCCAGGAAAGTGCCACAGAAATATACCACCTTTAGAAGGTTCAACTTTTAAAGGTAAGGGTGAAAAGGTAAGGTAAGAGCTTACCAGGGTTCAGGTGACTGGACTGCTAGGTAAACCCCATCTGGAGAAAGTCCAAATAGAGAGAAATATTGGGTGGCCCGCCCATTCTCCGGGTAAGGACGCTAAAGATATCAGGCAACTAATATCTTAGATAGATGATCATCCTAGACAGAACTCGGCTTATCGGCCAGCTTATGCTATTTTCTTTTTATTCTTAATTCAGGATGTAACTGACACCGGACCTCTTGTTTTGTGCCTGATCAGATTTGGAGGGGAATAATGTCAGACATTGGAATTGTTTATGAATTTTTAAGTCTCTGCTTATCACTAGATATATCTACTGATACCAGGGGGATTCTTCAGGCGATCCATTCTTTTGCAGTGCAGACGCTCAATCTAAAAGGAACCGGTCTATACTTCAACGAAAAAGAACAGCTCAATTTTTTGATGACCGAAGAGAAAGTTACACCAGAGTCATTTAAGGTCAATCAACAACTGGTCGACCAGCTCAAAAATAATAAGCGGTTTTTATTTAGTGAAATAGATGAGAATAATACTTTTATCGATGAACTGGAAGAAAGATACGGATTGAAATGGGTTTTACTCTTGCCTTTAATTGAAGACGATTATTTTCTGGGAATTTTATTTTTTTATGGAGGCAGAGATTATAATTTAGATAGTCTATCTTTTCAATTATTAATGACAATTGCCAAGTATCTGACAGTAATTATCAATAAAAAGCTCTTATACGATAAGATGGAACAGCGTTTAGCCGAACTGATTACTTTACAGAGTGTAAGTGATTTTGTTAACTCTACCCTCGATTTTGAGAAATTGATCGATTTAACCCTGGATGCTATTGTCGGTTTAATTGGTCTTAGAACCTGTTCGATCACCGTATTTACCGATAAACTGTTTGACGATATTTTTACTCGAAAACAGCGGGCCCTGATTACTACTGTTAATCAGAGTAAAGAAGTGGTAATAAATTTAAACGAGGGTATTTATCGAGAACTAACCAGGACGAAAACATCGATCTCTGATTTTACTACTGCTGATCAGGAATTACTTAACCTCTTACCTTCCAATGAGATTAAATTGGGGGACAAACTACAATTTATCATTCTTCCGGTTCTTAAAAGCAATGAATTATACGGATCAATTAATATTTTCGATCTAACCCTGGAACACCTTAATACCATTCGCAATAATTTCTTGGAATCTCTTGCTAATCATTTTAGTATCGCCCTGCAAAATGCTAATTTGTACCGCAAACAGGAAGATATGGCGAAGCGAGACGGTTTGACCAATCTTTTTAATCATGCTTATTTTCAAAATGTATTAAGTTTATTGATTGAAGAAAAAAGTAAAATGCCGTTGTCCTTAATCTTGATTGATATTGATGACTTTAAAAAAGTAAATGATTACTACGGTCATCTGGTTGGTGATCAAGTTTTAAAAGAGCTTTCACATCTTTTGAAACATTATTGCCGAGATGGTGACCTGGTTGCCAGATATGGTGGAGAGGAGTTTGTCATCTTACTTCCGGAAACAGAACGAGAATGGGCCATTAATTTTGCGGAGAGATTAAAAAAAGCAGTAGCTGAAAACCAAATGGTCTTAGACGGGGAAATTATTTTGAATATTACAGTCAGTATGGGGGTAGCGGTTTATCAATCGGGTTGGACCAAGGAATTTTTTATTAATCAGGTTGACCAGTCTTTGTACCAGGCCAAAAATGATGGAAAAAATAGGGTTGTGGTAGCATGAAATTTTAACTAAAATATTGAATTATTTTTAGGAAAAATTATTATAATAATAAATAACAAATAAAATGAGGTGTTAACATGGAAAAAGTGAATATTTTAGATGCTGTAGATACCTTGAAATCTGCCTTAAATAAAGTAGAGGGATTTGATATTGAAGGTATACAATTAAGTGAGCGAGTACTTGATAACCGGATTATAACCCTGGAGGGGTATTTAAGATTTTTGAATAATGAAGGCATCCCTAAACTATCAAAAATTCGGGATTTGTTACCGGAACAAGTATATACAATGGCAGAGGGTGGTAAAGATGACTGATCAAATCTATTATAAGATCCAATATCCTTTAAAGAAAGCGATTAACCTGATCAAAAGGGTTGACCCGGCAGATCCCTTTGCCGGAGACGGCAAAGATGAAATAAGGGAGAAAGACCTGGCAGAATTAAATCAGTTTTTAAAAATGTGGCAGGAAGAGGGTAAGGAAAAACTGGAGACAGTGATCAAAGACCTGAAAAAAATACAGTAAATAGAAAATAGTTCATCTCGAAATGTCAAGGAAGCGATTTTAATACCATATTCCTTGACATTTTTATTTAAGGAGTCGCTCATCCTAAATACCCTAAACTAATGTTCTTAAGTGATTGAAAATCCGGTAATTTTATGTTAAAATGAAATTCGAGCTATTTTAAAAAGGAGGATGATTAGATGGCTGGTCATTCGAAATGGGCTAATATCAAACATCGGAAGTCCAGAGAAGATGCTAAAAAGGGCAATCTATTTTCCAAATTTAGTAAGATGATCGCGGTGGCTGCCCGGGAGGGCGGTGGGGACCCTGAAATAAATGCAGATTTAAGGCTGGCAATTCAAAAGGCTAAAGACAATAACATGCCTAATGATAATATTGAGCGAGCGATTAAAAGGGGAACAGGTGACCTGGAGGGTGTTAAATATGAGAAATTTATCTATGAAGGTTATGGGCCCGGCGGAGTTGCCTTGTTTCTGGAGTTAATGAGTGATAGCCGTAACCGAACGGCGGCAGAGATCAGGCACATCTTATCAAAACATGGCGGGAATCTGGGAGAATCCGGTTGTGTAGGTTGGATGTTCCAGCGCAGGGGGCAATTAATTGTCGACCTGGATGCTAATGCCTATGATGAAGATGAATTAATGATGGAAGCGCTGGAGGCTGGTGCCGAGGATGTAGTGGTCGAGGGCAATCTGATGACTATCTATACTGCTCCGACTGATTTGGAGGATATCCGGAAAAAGCTGGAAGATACCGGATTAAAATTTTTAGCGGCCGATCTAGCCAGAATTCCCGATAATACGATTACACTTGATAAAGCAACTGCTAAAAAAAACTTAAAATTAATTGATGTCCTGACTGAACATGATGATGTTCAAGAAGTCTATTCCAATTTTGATATACCGGAACAGATTATGGCGGAGATTAATGAGGAAACTGATTAAGCAGACACTGTTTTTAAGTGTCTTTTGTATATTTTTTGGTAATATGGTTAAGATATAACTAAAGAATATACAGGAGATGGGTATGATGATTAAGGGTCGAAAAAAACAGGTTTTGCTGGTTGTAATTGTCATCATTACGATCATTTTAATCTGGAATCAGTCAATGCTCCGGGTTCAAGATAATAATAATGATTCTTTTTTAATTCCACCGGTCAGATTATCAACATTACCGGAGGATATGGCTCGTTCAATTGCCTTAGTGGAAGAGCGGGCCAGGGATAAACAAGCGAGACTGCTTAAGAATAATCGGTTGCTCATAGATTTTCGTTCATTGACCAACAAGGATTTAATTTCCTCCAATACTCCGCTAATTATTCAGACTTATTATAAAGGGAGCGAACAGTTAGTTCAACGGATCACCAGTATGCCTGATTCATTTGTCGGGTTATCGCCGGAAGACCTCATTGCAATCGCCAATGAATGGCAGGTCAAATTTCATGACTTTAGCGAGGCACTCATCTTATATCAAGAGGTTGATGATCTAACTGCGGCCGATAAAGAAACTATGCACCTGGGTATTAAAGATGGTCGTGTTGCCATTTTTTATGGACAATCCGGGCAAAAATATCTGATGAAGATGACTGATATATCTGTTGAAGAATTACCATTAAGTGAACAAAAAGCCCTGGAACAAGGTGTTGAGATTTACTCCCAGGAAGAACTCTTGTCGATCCTGGAAGGCCTGGTTAGTATTGATGATTAAGTTAAAAATATCTTGTCATACCCTTATTGGCGGCAGGATATTACCGATATTAGTTATGGGGTGGTTTTGTGTTAATTTTAGGGATTGATCCCGGTCTGGCCATAGTAGGGTATTCACTGCTTGAGAAAAGGGATCATCATTACCTGGTTGGTGATTACGGAGTAATAAGTACATCGACCGAGTCCAGTAATACGGAAAGATTGCAGCATATCTATAGCTGGTTGCTTGATTATATTAAAAAACACAAACCTGATGTGATGGCGGTAGAAGAACTATACTTCAGTAAAAATGTAAAGACAGCAATTCGGGTCGGACAGGCCCGGGGGGTTATTTTATTAACCGGAGCCCAGGCTAATTTGCCCATAGCTGAATATACCCCATTGCAAGTTAAACAGGCGGTAGTGGGATATGGTCGGGCCGAGAAAAATCAGGTGCAACAGATGGTTAAAATCTTGCTGAAACTGGATGAAATCCCCACACCGGACGATGCGGCAGATGCTCTGGCAGTGGCCCTTTGTCACGGTAACAGCCTGGGCTTGAATCGGAAATGGGGTGGATAAGGTGATCGGGCATTTAAGTGGAGTACTGGTCTGGGCCAGTGGGAATATGATTATTATTGATGTTGCCGGGGTAGGGTATTATGTAGAAGTTACTAATTCAGCAGGACTGCCCGAACTCGGCCAAAAGATTGAGCTTTTTATTTATACATACGTCCGCGAAGAGTCTTTAACACTATATGGTTTTAGAGATATGGCCGCAAGGGAACTTTTTATGATGTTGCTGGGGATTACCGGAATTGGGCCGAAAGCTGCCCTTAATATCTTATCAACCCTGGATTATCAGCAGTTTATTCAGGCGATTTTATCAGAGAATATACCTGTTTTGAAAGGAATCTCCGGTATTGGTCAAAAAACGGCACAGCGTTTAATTCTGGAGTTGAAAAGCAGGGTTGATAAGCTTGCCGGCGGACTTAAACCGGCACTGGATAACACCAGGAATGAGCAGGTTTTATATGATGCCTTACTTAGTCTGGGTTATTCGATCCGGGAAATTGAAAATGCCCTGAGCAAGGTTAAGCTCGAGCCGGACCGGCGGATTGAAGATAAAATTAAGATGGTGTTATCTTATCTGGGTAAGGGGAGTTTAGCATGAAGGATGATAACCGGATCATAGCTGCCACTAAGAATGAAGAGGATTTATTATTTGATCAGAACCTCAGACCACAGAAACTGGACTATTTTATTGGTCAGGAAAAAACAAAGGAAAAACTAAGTATTTTTATTGAAGCAGCCAGCAGGCGTGGTGAGTCGTTAGACCATGTCCTCTTATACGGACCGCCGGGATTAGGTAAAACCTCTTTAGCCAATATTATCGCTAATGAATTAAATGTTAATATCCATACTACTTCCGGTCCGGCGATCGAAAGACCGGGGGACCTGGCGGCAATTTTAACTAATCTCCAGCCTAATGATGTCCTTTTTATTGATGAGATCCATCGTTTAAATAAAGTGGTAGAAGAAGTTCTCTACCCGGCCATGGAGGATTTTTTGCTTGATATAATAATTGGGAAAGGGCCCAGTGCCCGCTCGGTTAGACTGGATCTGTCTCCTTTTACGCTAGTTGGGGCAACCACCAGAGTAGGTCTGTTAAGTTCACCGCTGCGCGACCGTTTTGGTGTGATTAACCGGCTCGAATTCTATAACGGGGAAGAACTGGCCAGGATTATTAATCGTTCAGCCCGGGTGCTGGCCATTGCGATATCGGAGCAAGGAGCCCGGGAGATTGCCCGACGGTCACGCGGGACTCCGCGGATCTGTAACCGGTTGTTGAAGAGAGTACGGGATTATGCCCAGGTTAAAGCAGATGGGGATATTACTCCGGAAGTTGTTGATCGTGCTTTGCAATTACTGGAAATCGATGAACTGGGACTGGATAAAACCGATCACCGTCTGTTGGAAACGATTATTATCAAATTTGCCGGTGGTCCGGTCGGTTTAAATACAATGGCCGCAGCAATTAGTGAAGAATGCGAGACAATCGAGGATGTTTACGAACCGTATTTACTACAGCTCGGTTTTATTGAAAGAACACCACGGGGACGAATTGCTACGATTGCGGCCAATAATCATTTAAAGATTAAAAAGGGTGGTAACTCACTTTTTTAAATAAATTAAATCAAGCAGTTCAGGTAATAATACAATACTAGTTGGCGGGAGGTTTGTTGAATGAAGGTTGAGGAATTTGATTACTATCTTCCGGAGGAGTTAATTGCCCAAAGACCGATCAAAAACCGGGATGAGTCCCGGCTGCTGGTGTTACAGCGGGAAACAGGTAATATTGAACATCTTCAATTTAAAGATCTGGTCGATTATTTAAATCCGGGTGACTTACTGGTTTTAAATAATAGTAGGGTGATCCCGGCCCGTCTTTATGGCGAAAAAATGCCGAACCGGACTAAAGTCGAAGTGCTGCTAATTAATGAAAAAAGGGAAGGGTGCTGGGAAGTATTGGTCAAGCCCGGGAAAAGGGTAAAAAAAGGAGTAACGATTTCCTTCGGTGACGGAAAACTCAAGGGTATGGTCGTTGGTGATACCGAATTTGGCGGTAGAGTAATCGAATTTAATTATCAGGGAGATTTTACGACACTGTTGGAGCAATTGGGCGAATTACCCGTTCCCCCCTATATCAATGAAAAATTAGCGGAGCCGGAAAGATATCAAACCGTTTATGCTGAAAAGAAGGGGTCGATCGCTGCCCCAACTGCCGGTTTGCATTTTACCCCCCGGCTGTTAAACAGAATTGAGGAAGCGGGAGTAAATTTAACCTACCTTACCCTTCATGTTGGTTTAGGCACCTTTAAACCGGTGAAGACAGTAGAGGTTGAAGAACATCAGATGCATTCCGAGTATTATGAACTGGATGAAAAAAGTGCCCGGCAAATTATTCAGACCCGGGAAAAGGGGAAGCGAGTAATAGCAGTGGGAACTACCGTTACCCGTACTCTGGAAGGGGTAGTGGCCAAATATAACAGGATTAAGGCCGGCCGGGGTTTTACCGATCTCTTTATCTATCCCGGTTATCACTTAAAGGCGATTGACGGGTTAATTACCAATTTTCATCTCCCTAAATCTACTCTGTTGATGCTGGTCAGTGCCCTGGCCGGAAGAGAGAATATTTTAAATGCCTACCGGCAAGCCGTACAGGAGAGATATCGTTTTTTTAGTCTGGGCGATGCAATGTTGATTATCTAGGAAGGGATGTTCCAGGATTGGGGATAAAATTTGAGCTATTTCATCAGGAAAAAGATACTTCGGCCCGTCTGGGCAAATTGACCACCCGGCACGGGGAGATTGAAACACCGATTTTTATGCCGGTGGGGACGCAAGCTACCGTAAAATCATTAACTCCGGAGGAGCTTAAGGAGATTGGTGCACAGATCATCCTTGCCAATACATACCATCTTTATCTTCGACCGGGTTCAAAGTTAATTGCGGCGGCCGGTGGTTTACATCAGTTTATGCACTGGGATCGCCCATTACTGACCGATAGTGGTGGTTTCCAGATTTTTAGCTTATCAGAATTGAATCAGATTACCGAAGAGGGTGTTTATTTTAAGTCTCATATTGACGGTTCCCGACATTTTATTTCGCCGGAAAAATCAATGGAAATCCAGATGGAGCTGGGTTCTGATATTGTGATGGCCTTTGATGAGTGTCCGCCCTATCCCAGTGATTATAATTATGTCGACAAGTCACTGGAATTGACCCTCCGCTGGGCTAAAAGGAGTAAGGAGGCGATGACTGCCGAAGATCAGGCCTTATTTGGGATCATTCAGGGGGGGATCTATCCGGAGCTGCGACAGAAAAGTGTTGAAGCAATGGTTGAGATCGGCTTTCCGGGATACGCGATCGGTGGCTTGAGTGTCGGTGAAGAAAAAGAGTTAATGTATCAAGTCCTGGATTTTACAACACCACTATTACCAACTGCTCAGCCCAGGTATTTAATGGGGGTGGGGACACCTGAAGATTTAATTGAAGGAGTGCTGCGCGGGATTGATCTCTTTGATTGTGTAATGCCCACCAGGATTGCCCGACACGGGGCAGTCTATACCAGTCGGGGAAGAATTACGGTCCGCAATGCAGAATACGAGAGGGATTTTACCCCGCTGGACGAGCAATGTAATTGCTATGTTTGCCGTAACTATAGCCGAGGGTATATCCGTCATTTGCTTAATCGAAAAGAAATTTTGGGGATTAGATTAACTACTTACCATAATCTGCACTTTTTCCTCGCTTTGATGCACCAGGTCCGACTGGCGATAAAAAGGGATCAGTTGCTGGAATTTCGAAAAGAGTTCTATCGTAATTATCGGATTTAATGATTTAGTTAAGCAGGAATTTGAGAATAATTGTTGAATAGTAAACAGTGGAAAAAAAATAACAAGGATATAATTAGGAGGTTTTTTGATGGAAATGTTTGCGAGTGTTTTACCTTTTGTAGTTCTTTTTGGGGTATTTTGGTTTTTTTTGATTAGGCCACAACAGCGTCAGCAAAAGGCCCATAAAGAGATGCTCGGCAACTTAAAGGCCGGTGATCAGATTATTACTATCGGTGGAATTAAAGGGAAGATCATTAAGATTAAAGAAGATTCGATCCGGCTGAGGGTTTCGGCTAATGTCGATATTGATATGGTAAAAAGCAGTATTGGTCGCCTAGATCCAGTTGCCAAAGAGGAAATCGACGAAAAAAAGGAAGCTAACGATAACAAGGAAGAATAAGGAGTAGAGGCAGAATATGGTTGATCGTGGAGATATAAAAGAGTTTATCCAATCCTTGATAATTGCCGGGATACTTGCTGCAATTATTATTACCTTTATTGTGCAATCCTTTGTGGTCGATGGTGAATCAATGGAACCGACTCTGCACGATGGGGAACGGTTATTTGTCAATAAGTTTATCTATCGGTTTCATCCGCCGGAACGGCTGGATATTATAGTTTTTACACCCCATGGAGCTCCACGGAGCAAGTTTATTAAAAGAGTAATCGGTTTGCCGGGAGAAACTGTTCATATCAGTGGTGGGAAGACCTATATCAATGGCCAACCATTAAAAGAGGACTTTATTAAAGAGATGATTCGGGATGATTTTGGCCCTTATCAGGTTCCGAAGAATAGTGTTTTTGTAATGGGGGATAATAGAAATAACAGTGCAGATAGCCGCTTTCCAACTTATGTAGGTTATGTAAATTATAAATCCATCTCCGGTAAAGCCTTCTGGCTTTATTGGCCGTTAAATCACATGAGGATAATTAAGCACCAGTAATAATAGGGCAGAATCAATATAGTGTTAGGAGGAGATCAGAATATGAGATATCGACAGCGAAGATTATTAAAACTTGCTTTTATTATAGCAATTATCATCTTTTCTTATTTCCTATTTGATTATTACGAGATTAACCTGGGTCTTGATCTGCGGGGAGGGTCGCATCTTGTCTTACAGGCCCAGCCCTCGCCGGACCGGGAGATAACCCCGGAAATAATGAATATGATTACCAGTGTGATCGAACGAAGGGTAAATTCACTGGGATTGACGGAAGCCTTGGTTCAGCAAGAGGGATTTGATCGTATTATTGTTGAACTGCCGGCGGTCGAAGACCCCAATGAAGCGATCAAATTAATTGGGCGAACGGCCTTACTGACTTTCCGCAATCCGGCGGGTGAAGTGCTGATGACCGGCGAATTTATTAAAGAAGCAAGGGTGGCTTACGGAGAGTTTAACCAGCCGGTAATCCGGTTTGTTTTAAATGACGAAGGGTCTAAAAAATTTGAGGCGATTACCCGTCAGTATCAAGGACAGAAAGTCGGCATCTATCTGGATGATCATTTATTAACTAATCCGGTTGTCCAAACTGTGATCAGGGGTGAAGGTGTGATCACCGGCTATAAGACGGTCCAGGCGGCGGAAGAGCATGCAGTATTGATCAGAGAAGGGGCCCTTCCGGTACCGGTCAAACAGATCGAGGCCAGAACAATTGGCCCGACCCTCGGTAAAATATCGATCGACCGGAGTATCAGAGCCGGTTTAATCGGTTTAATGATCGTAGCTATTTATATGATTATTTACTACCGTTTCCCCGGGGTGTTAGCCGCTGTTGCCCTGGCAATTTATGGTTTAGTTTTGCTCGGAACACTGGCCGGACTCGGTGCTACTTTAACCCTACCCGGTATCGCCGGTATTATTCTTTCGATCGGGATGGCGGTCGATGCCAATATTATTATTTTTGAACGAATTAAGGATGAACGCAGGAGTGGCAAGACCCTTAAGGCTTCGATTGATGCTGGTTTCAGACGGGCATATACCACTATTATTGATGCCAATATAACGACTTTGATCACTGCTTTAATCCTGGCTTATTTCACCAGTGGTACTGTGCGCGGCTTTGCTGTTACCCTGGGGATAGGGGTGCTGGTTAGTATGTTTACTGCCTTTTTTGTAACGAGAAATATTCTTGATTTGTTTACCCGAACAAAACTACTAAACAGTACTGCGGCATTTGGTTCGAAAAGGGGGTAATAGTAATGGATATAATGGGAAAACGAAAAATATGGTATCTGGTTTCAATGATAATAATCGTAACTGGTTTGATTTTCTTGCTCTTTAATGGCTTAAATATGGGAATTGATTTCCAGGGGGGAACCCTGCTGGAGTTTAAATTTGACCATCCAGTCAGCAATGACGAGATCAGGAATCTCCTGGCCGAGATGGGAATTGCCCCTGATGCCAAGATTCAACAATCCGAACAGCAGGGAATCCACGGGGTAATTATCCGGGCGAAAGAGTTAAGTCCTGAAGAAATTGTCAGCCTGGAAAATTCCTTGAAAAATGTTGTTCCATCTACTGAGATGTTAAGGACCGAAATGGTTGGACCTTTAATTGGACGAGAATTAAGGGTTAAGGCCTTTTGGGCTTTGCTGATGGCTTCGATTGCCATTGTAATCTATATAAGTATCCGTTTTGAATTCCGTTTTGCGATCATAGCGATCGTTACTCTGTTCCATGATGTGTTGATTACACTGGGACTTTTTGCAATAATTGGTCGGGAGGTTAATACCCCTTTTGTAGCTGCTTTATTAACGATAATCGGTTATTCAATTAACGATACAATCGTTATTTTTGATCGGATCAGGGAGAATATGAAATTAATGCAACGCGTGCCTTTTATCGAACAGGCTAATCAGGCGGTTGTTGATACATTACCCCGCTCGATCAATACATCTTTAACTACTTTAATTACTATATTGGCGATCTATTTCTTTGGGGGTGCTTCGGTTAAGACCTTTATGTTGGCCTTGTTTATTGGAATGTTTGCCGGTACCTATTCTTCGATTTTTATTGCCAGCCCATTGCTGGTCACCTGGCAAAAGCGGCTTGCTAATCGATAGTGTTGAACAGCTCGTTCCTAAAACCCCCCTTTGCCAGGGGGGTTATTTCATCGCTCCGACCAGATATGTGTCCCGGCCCAAGGAGGGGTTAAATGATTTTTAACCTGACCAGACAGTACAGATACCTGCAAAGATATCGTAAAATAGCCGAGCTCCTGATCAAAAACGGACTAGGTGGATTAGTAGACTGGCTAGATCTTGGGAAGTATTTACCCTTTAAACAAAGATTTAATAAAGAGGATCAGGAAATAAACCGGAAAAACCTGGCGAGGCGAATCCCGTTACTTTTGCAGGAACTGGGTCCTACTTATATTAAATTGGGACAAGTACTGAGTACCAGGGCTGATCTCCTTCCCCCCTCTTATATCAAAGAATTACGTCAGCTCCAGGACCGGGTCGTTTCTGTCCCTTATGAGCAGATTAAAACGATCCTGGAAAGCGAATGGGGGATCGACTACCAGCGTCATTTTTTAAAAATAGAGCGCGAACCACTGGCAGCTGCTTCGATCGCTCAGACTTATCGGGCTACCTTAAAGGATGGCACTGATGTTATTATCAAGGTACAGCGACCCGGGATTGAACAGATTATTCAGCTTGATCTGGAGATAATCAGCAATTTGGCCGGCCTGGCTGAAGAGAAGGGGTTGCTGCCTCCGCTCTTCAATCCTTCTAAAATTGTCGAAGAATTTGACCATAGTTTAAGAAAAGAACTGAATTTTAAACGGGAACTGGCCAATATTAAACGATTTAGTTATAATTTTAGAGAGGAAAAACAGATCGTAGTCCCCCGGGTGCATGAAAAGCTATCCGGCAGACGCATCCTGGTTTTAGAAGAAATTAAAGGAATCAAATTAAGTGAATATAAGGAAGTAAAACGGAAAGACCTAAACCCTCCTGTTCTGGCTGCTCTTGGGGCCAGGTCCTTGATGAAACAGGTGCTGGTCGATGGTTTTTTCCATGCCGATCCCCATCCCGGTAACGTTTTTATTGTCGGGCCGGACAGATTGGCTTATGTTGATTTCGGGATGATGGGTCATCTGACCGCAGAAGACCAAACTAGAATGAGCCTGCTTTTGATCGCCCTTTTAAAACAGGATGTCAAAATTATTGTTGACCTATTGCTGGAGATCGGTCAGATTGAAAAAGAGATCAATTTGCGAAAATTGAAGATGGCAATGGAGGAACTGTTAAGCCGATATTACGGGATAGAACTGGCTGCGCTGGAACCGATGGATATCATTGATGATATTCAGCAGCTTTTGTTTAAGTTCCAGATTAGAATTCCGGAAGAGTTTTTTCTCCTTTTTCGGGCGATCGCAGTAAGTGAAGGGGTAGGATTAATGCTCGATCCCGGCTTTAATCTAACCGAAGTCGCCACTGATTTTGTGGAAGAACTAATTGTCAGTAAACTGGCCCCGGAGAATTTGCTGGCCAGTCTAATCCACCGGATATGGGATTTTCGGAGAAGAAGTATTGACTTGCCGGAGCGCTTAAATAACTTGCTCAATAAGTTAGTTCAGGATGAGTTCACCATTAGATTTAAACACTTAAACCTTGATAATCTGATTAACAAAATTAATATTGTTTCCAACCGCTTGTCGTTAAGCCTGATTATTTCTGCTTTAATTATCAGTTCTTCGATGATCCTCCAGACCGATATGAAACCACTGGTTTTGGGAATACCTTTATTGGGTTTTGTCGGCTATAGTGTAGCTGGCTTAATGGGTCTTTGGTTAATTATCGCAATTTTCCGTTCCGGCCGTTTTTGAATTAGAAAGGAGATAGTCCGATGAATCCATACTGGAGCAAAATAGCCCAAGAGATTACTCCCTATCAACCGGGCGAGCAACCCGTTGATATGAACTATATTAAGTTAAATACCAATGAAAACCCTTATCCGCCATCCCCGGCGGTCTTAAAAGCACTGGCGGTGACAGCCGATCACAAGCTGCGTCTTTATCCGGAGCCGTCAGCAGTAGAATTAAGGAAGGTTATTGCCGCTTATTATCAGCTTGTCCCCGATCAGGTTTTTCTCGGAAACGGTTCTGATGAAGTCCTGGCTTTTTCCTTTTTAGCCTTTTTTAATCCCGATGATACGATTGTTTTTCCGGATATTACCTATAGCTTTTATCCGGTTTATTGTTCATTATTTAAAGCAAAGCACCGCTTGATTGAGTTAACCGAGGACTTTTCGCTGCCGCATGTGGATTTGCTAAGCGGAGCCAGTCAAGGGTTCATTATCGCCAATCCTAATGCTCCGACCGGTCGATATCTCGAGCTGGAAAGGGTTGAGCAACTGCTTAAGGCTAATCAATCCAGGTTGATAATTATTGATGAGGCTTATATTGATTTTGGGGGAGAATCGGCCGTAAAGTTAATTAATCAATACGCCAATCTGCTGATTATCCAGACGGTTTCTAAAGCGCGCTCCCTGGCCGGTCTTCGTGTCGGATTTGCCCTGGGCCAGCAAGGGCTAATTGAGGGATTGACCAGAATTAAAAATTCATTTAATTCCTATACACTAGATCGACTGGCGATTGCCGGAGCGATCGCTTCTTTTCAGGATCAGGACTATTTTCTAACCAGCCGGGACAGGGTTATTCAAACCCGGGAAAGAATAGTTGCTGCTTTAAAAAAGAAGGGATTTCAGGTGATTCCGTCACAGGCCAATTTCATTTTTATCTCCCATCAACACCACAAGGCGGAACAGCTTTTTGCTCAATTAAAATTACAGGGGATACTGGTCAGGTATTTCAAGCAGCCCAGAATCGAGAACTATTTACGGGTCAGTATCGGTACTGAGCAAGAGATGGATACTTTTCTGACGGTAATTAGTGCTTTAATTAAGGAGGGGGATTGATGCAACGGAATATTGTTGTTATTTTATTATTTGCCATCTTGATCGCAGTTTTTGCCATTCAGAATGCCAGTCAAGTCTTAATTACTTTTTTTTCCTGGGACTATCAGGTCTCATTGGTAGTTGTTGTACTGGGGGCGACTGCCCTCGGTACTATTGTGATGGGTTTAGTCGCTTCGGTTTCTCAGTTAAAACTAAGACGGGAATTACGGGCCGTTAAACGGGAAAAGGAGGAACTTCGGCAAATTAATCATAACCTGGAAAAACAGCTGGCCGAACTGGCCGGCAAACAGGAGAGTGAACCGGAAAACAGTGAACCCGAAGATACTGAGCAGTCGACCGGGGAAGATTAATTTGACAGACTAAGGACTTTTAGGATATAATTCAGAGTACAAACCAATAACAAAAGGAGAGATGAGCAAAGATGAGAACAGGTATTAGGACGAGAGATTTAGCGGAGGCAGGTTTATTGGTGGCAATCGGTTTTGTTTTACATGCCTTTTTCCCGGCAATTTTATGGGGGATGAAGCCCGACTTCTCTTTGGCAATGATGTTTATTGTCCTGATCGTGAAGAAAGACCTCAAGCTTGGTTTTATTGTAGCGTTGGCGACAGGTATTTTTACTGCTCTGACCACTACCTTTCCCGGCGGGCAATATGCTAATCTGATTGATAAGTTTATTACTTATCTGGCTGTTTCCGGTCTGGTTTATTTGATTATGGGGCGGGTTAATCAGCAGGTTGGGGTTGGAGTAATTAGTTTTTTAGGGACTTTGATCAGTGGTGCTGTTTTTTTGGGGGCAGCTGCGGTCCTGGTTGGACTACCTGGTCCTTTTACCATCCTTTATTATACGGTTGTACTCCCGGCAGCAGTGGTTAACACCTTTGCCGCGCTATTGATCTATCTGGCCTTTTCCTATAGTACTGGTCTTAACCGCCAGAAAAGGGTAACTACCAACTAAAGTTGGACCAGATAAAGACGATTTAATCCTCCGTTAGCGGGGGATTTTTTTTGTCAGGCAGGATTTTTGCTTTATGTCTTGAATAGATAGAATTGGTGATTAATAAATGCGGAAAAAATGGATTATTGAGGATTTTACCCCGCTTGACCAGGGGAATCCAGATTTACTGATTCAAACTATCTTAAATAAAAGAGGTATCCGCGGGAAAGAAGCAATCCGCCAATTCCTTAAGGGCCAGTTGCTGGAATTACATGACCCTTATTTATTGACGGGAATGAAGACTGCGGTCGAGCGGATCATCCAGGCCCAACAGGTAGGGGAGAGGGTGATTATCTACGGGGATTATGATGTTGACGGTATTACCGCTACTACCCTGCTCTATCTTTACTGCCAGGAAGAATTAGGGATAGAAATGGGCTACTATCTTCCCGATCGCTTAACCGAAGGATATGGTTTGAATCTGGCGGCAATTAAGGCGATAGTTCAAGCTGATTATCACTTGCTAATTACAGTTGATTGTGGGATCACTGCCGCGAGAGAGGTGGCTTATGCCCGGGAAAATAAACTGGACGTAATTATAACTGATCATCACCAACCGGGAAGCGAGCTGCCGGAAGCACTGGCTATCATCAATCCCCATTGTGATCATAATTATCCGTTTAAAGGACTGGCCGGGGTAGGGGTGGCCTTTAAATTGTGCCAGGGTCTGGAGAAGAGCATCAATGGTAACGTTATTTCGCCTTTTTTGGAAGAACGGCTGGATATCGTAACCCTTGGTACGATTGCCGATCTGGTCCCTTTAGTCGGGGAAAACCGGATTATGGTTAAACAGGGATTGGAATTAATCAATAATAGTAAACAACCGGCTATTCAGGCCCTGCTTCAGCAAACCGGACTTAAAGACCGGGCAATTAATGCCGGCCAGATCAGTTTTATCCTGGCTCCACCCTTGAATGCGGCCGGACGATTAAAAAGACCGGATACGGCGATTGAATTGTTGACCACAACTAATCAAAGCAGGGCGGAGGAATTAGCAGCTCAGTTGGTTAGGGCTAACCAAGAAAGACAGCAGTTAGAAGAGCTTATCTATCAGGATGCGGTGAAAATGATGGACGAGCTGGAATTGGAGCAGCTCAAAGTTATTGTGTTGGCATCGGAAAAATGGCATCAGGGTATAATTGGGATTGTGGCCTCGCGCTTAGTGGAACGGTATTATCGCCCGGTAATCTTGATCGCACTGCGCGAAGGGCGTGGCAAAGGTTCTTGCCGTAGTATTAAAAATTTGAATATCTATCAGGCTTTAAAACAATGTGCCCAGCATTTAATCGGTTTTGGCGGACATGCCTGTGCGGCCGGCTTAGAGATCGAAGAAAAAAAAATCGAGCAATTTAAAGCAGAGCTTAATCAAATCCTGAGCGGGGTTTTAACTGCCGAAGACCTGATTCCTTCGCTGGAATTGGATGCGGTCCTGCCGGTAGAGCAAATTAACGAGGAAGTACTAACGATTTTGGAAGGCTTAGAGCCATTTGGGATCGGAAATCCCCGCCCCCGGTTTATGCTTAATGATATTGTAATTGAGCAAGGTTACCCGGTCGGTAAAGGGAAACAACACCTGAAATTCAAGCTCAGCGAGGGAATTAACGGCATTGGTTTCGGCTTTGGCCAGGAGCAGTTAAAACTGGTCCAAAAAAGGGTGGATTTGGCTTTTAATCTTGAATTTAATGAATGGAAGGGGCAAAGAGAAATTCAGCTCAAGCTGGAAGACTACAATTTACGTGAAGATCTTAACTTTTATCCGGTTTACTTTAAAAAAGACGGGATCGTGGTGGCTGATAAACGTAATTGTAATGATCGATTGGAATTTTTGAAGTCTTTACTTAACCTTCCGGGTAAAATAGGGGTATATTGCCATAATCTTTCTTTAATAGCTTCCTATTTGCTCAAACTGGCCGGAAGCCCGGTTTTTAATGGTAATAATAACCAGGGCCAAAACGACTTTCAGGAAAAAGGAGAGGGGATAATCTTTTTTTCCAGGCGCGAAGTGCTCTCCGAGCAGAACATTGATCGGCTGGTCTTTTTCTCTCTGCCCTTTTCCTTACAGGATTTTCAGGAAATCGTAACCTTGTTACCCGAAAAATGTCCCCTCTATCTCCTGTTTGGTCAGGCTGATATTAAGCAAAATCAGGCGCTCATTACAAGCAGAATCGCCGATGATCGCTATTTACGCCGGTTTTATCGTTTTTTACAATCTCGTTCTGACCACCCGGTTAAAGTCGAGCAGATTGGGGAAGAATTAAAGACTCAAAATATGTTAGCTAATAAATATATTATTAACAATGCTATTTCGATCTTACAAGAGTTAAATTTAGTGGAACAGAATAGTGAGTGGATGACCCTTTTACCGATATCGGGTAAAAAATTGGACTTATCACAGTCAATCAGTTATAATAAAAATATTCGTGTTGTTAACGATTTTTGGCAATGTGTTGAGCTGATTAATACTGGTGATTTATTTAATTTAATTGACAAGATTAAGGTGATCTAAGGAGGTAATTGATAATGGATTTAAAAGCAACAATTAGAGAAATACCAGATTTCCCTAAAAAAGGCATTATCTTTTATGATCTTACTACCCTGTTTAAGAACCCTGTGGCCTACCAGCAATCAATGGCTGAATTGCTTGAGCATTATCGGGGATTAGACTTTAATTACATAGTGGGGATCGAAGCGCGGGGGTTTATTATCGGTGCTCCCCTGGCTATTGCGCTGAACAAGGGGTTTATTCCGATCCGAAAACCGGGGAAATTACCGGCTGAGATTATTTCGGCCAGTTATGACCTGGAATATGGCAGTAATTCGATCGAAATTCATCAAGACGCAATTAAACCCGGTGATAAAATATTATTAGTAGATGATTTGCTGGCAACCGGCGGGACGATCAAAGCAGCGATTGATTTAATCGAAGGACTGGGGGGAGAGCTGGTTAGTATCGGCTTTTTGCTCGAGCTGGAATTCTTAAACGGCCGAAAAGATTTGGAAGAGTATAATATTTTTTCTTTATTAAAAGAGAAGGGATAAACTTTATGGGGATTAAGGATCTTTTCAAGAAAATAAAATCATATATGGAAGATCCAGATCTGGGATTAGTTAAAAAGGCCTACCGCTTTGCCCAAACAGCCCATCAGGAGCAAAAGCGCGAATCTGGTCAGCCCTTTATTGAACACCCCCTAGGGGTAGCCTATATTTTAGCAGAACTGGAATTAGATCTAATCTCGATTACCAGTGCCTTATTGCACGATGTAGTAGAAGATACAACCGTTAGCAGTGAGGATTTAAAGATTGAATTTGGCCAGGAGATTGCTGCACTAGTTGATGGGGTAACCAAACTGACCAGATTAAAATTTAAATCAAAAGAAGAGCACCAGGCGGAGAGCTTGCGCAAAATGTTTATCGCCATGGCCGAAGATATTCGGGTCATTTTAATTAAACTGGCCGACCGCCTCCATAATATGCGTACCCTCGGTTATATGAAAAAGGAAAAAAAGATTGAAAAGTCCCGGGAAACCCTGGAAATATATGCTCCGCTGGCTCACCGTTTAGGTATTTCTCGTCTGAAATGGGAATTGGAGGATTTATCCTTTCGTTTTCTTGATCCGGATATGTATTATGAGGTAGCCAGAAAGGTTGCTGCTAATCGGGAACAGCGGGAAAAGGATAATAAAAAAGCGATCTTGATCCTGGAAGAAAGGTTGGTCGGGCAGAATCTGTCCGCTGACATTTATGGGCGACCTAAACATCTATATAGTATTTATCAGAAGATGAAGCAGAAAGAGATTGATTTTAACGAAATCTATGATCTAACTGCGGTCAGGGTGATGGTTGATTCAGTTCGTAAGTGTTATGAGGTATTGGGGCTTGTTCATGAAATATGGAAGCCGATCCCGGGCCGGTTTAAAGATTATATTGCCATGCCCAAGTCCAATATGTACCAGTCCCTTCATACTACGGTGATCGGTCCGATGGGTGACCCGCTGGAGGTGCAGATAAGAACACCGGAAATGCACCGGACTGCTGAGTATGGGATTGCCGCCCACTGGCGGTATAAGGACGGGAAGGATAGTGACAGTTCTTTTGAAGAGAAGCTTTCCTGGTTGAGACAATTACTGGAATGGCAGAATGACTTGCAGGAACCCCAGGAATTTATGGAGACTTTAAAGATTGATTTATTTGAAGATGAGGTATTTGTATTTACCCCTAAAGGTGATGTAATCTCACTCCCCCGGGGGGCGACTCCGGTAGATTTTGCCTTTTATATCCATACTGAAGTTGGCTACCGCTGTGTCGGGGCCCGGGTTGGCAGCAAGATCAAACCCCTGGAATATCGACTGAAAAATGGGGATATAGTGGAAATACAGACATCTAAAACCAGTAACGGACCCAGTAGAGATTGGTTAAGATTTGTTAAAACCTCCAAAGCCCGGAGTAAGATTAAGCACTGGTTTAAACAGCAGGAAAGAGATACGATCATTCAACGGGGTAAGGAATTACTGGAAAAAGAGTTAAAACGAAGGCATATTGAGCTGAAAGAAAGCGATAAACAGCAGGAAATTGAAAGAATTGTCCAGAGGATGGGGAAAAATAATCAGGAAGAACTCCTGGAATTGATCGGTTATAATCAAATTGGACCCAAACAGGTTGTTAATCAGTTTTCGGTTGTTAAAGACCAGGAGACAGAGTATACCCTGGAAGATTTAAAAGAATTTGCGACCACTCCCTCGAAAAAGTCTACCGATAAAGGCATCAGGGTGCGCGGCATTGATGATCTGTTAGTTCGCCTATCTAAATGCTGTAACCCTGTACCGGGGGATGATATCATCGGATATATAACCCGGGGGAGAGGGGTTTCCATTCATCGCCTGGATTGTCCTAATCTAAAAAACCTGATTGAATTGGAAGAGGAGCGGATGATTGAGGCCGATTGGGATAGTGAACGAAGTGATTCTTACCAGGTTAATCTGGCCATTGAGGCCTTTAATAAAGAGGCCTTATTAAACGATATAACTACTTTAATTAAAGAAGAACAGGTTAACTTATCAACGGTTGTCGCCAGAACAGATAAGTATAATCGGGCCCATATTGAACTGGCGCTGGAACTGAGTAGTCTTGATCATATGCGGGATATTATTAATAAAATTGATCGGATTCCCGGAGTCTTATCAGTAGATCGGGCCAGACCAACCTAAGATAGGTTTTTTGCTAAAGGAGATGAGCGATATGCGGGCGGTAGTGCAAAGGGTGAAAAAAGCCAGCGTGACGGTTGGGGAAGAAATAAAAGGTCAGATTGCAAGTGGCCTTTTGGTTTTTTTAGGGGTCAGTCGGGAGGATCAGGAAGGAGATGCTGATTATTTAGCTGATAAGATAGTTAATTTACGGATCTTTGAAGATAGTGCCGGTAAAATGAATTGCTCTGCTTTAGAGCTTGCGCAGGAATGTCTGGTCGTATCTCAGTTTACCCTGTACGGAGATTGTCGGAAAGGACGGCGCCCCAGTTTTTTTGCGGCGGCTGCTCCGGCCAAAGCCGATCAATTATATCAATATTTTGTCGAGCAAATTAAGAAAAAGGGATTAAGGGTTGCTACCGGAGAGTTTCAAGCGATGATGGATGTTGAATTGATCAACGACGGGCCAGTAACATTGTTGCTGGACAGTGGAAAGGGATTTTAAACCAGGAGGAGGGACCTTTTTGTTCATCAAAAAAATAGTGGTAGGTAATTTTGCAACAAATTGTTATCTGGTAAAAGCGCAGAGCAATCAAGGCCTGATAATTGATCCGGGGGCTGATGGAGAGCAGATCTTACAGCTTATTGCGGAGAATGAGCTGGTAGTGAAAGGGATTATTCTTACCCACGGTCATTTTGATCATATTGGGGCGGTAGATGTAATCCGCCGGGAAACCGGGGCGGAGGTGATGATTCATCAAGGTGATCAAGAAGCCCTGGTTAATCCGCAAAGGAATTTATCCGTTTTTGGGGGAGAAGGGTTAACAATTCAGGCGGCTGATCGCTTGTTGAGTGACGGAGAGTTGTTGGAAATCGAGCCAAACCTCTCTTTGGCGGTTTTATTTACACCCGGCCATAGCCCGGGTGGGATCTGTCTTTATCATCAGCAAGCAGGAGTCCTCTTTAGCGGGGATACCATCTTTGCAATGGGGATTGGCCGAACCGATTTTCCGTATAGTGAACAGGACCAATTAATGGCCTCAATCAGGGATAAATTACTTGATTTACCAAAAGAAACCAGGGTATATAGTGGGCACGGACCGGAGACGACGATCGGAGAATTTGAGGATTATTACCGGTCGGTGCTTTTACCCCGTCTTTAAGCTAAGCAATTTGACAAGTATCTGGATCTAAGATAAAATTAAAAAAGATTATTTTTGAAAGGAGTGTTTGGATGTTTAGTAAGATCAGGAATTATAGCAAAATCATAATAATTATTATTGTCGTGGCCATGGCTGTTACCGGATTTGTGGGCTATGGAACTTATCTGACCAATCGCCCGACCGGAACAGATGCAGGATCACCTTATATTGCCAGAGTAAATCGTACCAATATCACCAGGGATGATTATAATGCCCTGTTAAGAAACCGAGCAGCCGGGATTCAGCAAATGATTGCTTCCCAGATTGTTCCCTTTAAGCTCAATGTTTTAAACTCGATCATTGAGAAGGAGGTAATTTTACAGGAAGCCGACCGGATGGGGCTTAAACCGCAGGTAACCGATCAAGACGTACAGGATTATATTGCGCAAGTCCTGGCAGCCAATGAAATGACGGAAGAGGAGCTGAGCGCAAACTTACAGACACAGGGAATAACCCTGGCCCAACTAACCGCTGATTTAAAAAAGGGAATGGAAGAGGAGAATTTAATTGAACAAGCCCGGGACAGTAGTTTTAGTAATATTAATGTAACCGAAGAAGAGATTATTAATGAATATGAAAAGATCGATTTAAAAGTTATCAAAAAAGACCAGGTGGCGGAAGCTGACCAGGCCGAACAATCAATTAACGAGGCTTTAAATCAACTGAAAGCCGGGACCGAGTTTAGTGAGGTAGCCGGCCAGTTTTCCGATTTAAATACCAGTGGAGAACTGGGTTTAATTGGCCGAAATAATCCCTATTTACCGGGCGAGATAGTTGCTCAGGCTTTTGAACTGGAGACAGGCCGGCTTAGTGAAGTGATTAGTGCCGGAGATGCCTATTATATTCTAAAGGTTGTTGATAAACAATTGGCCGAGGGTGAAGAGTATGAAAATGCACGGGAGGATATTAAAGAAAGGCTCCTGACGGCAAAACAGAATGAGGCTTTTCATAACTGGCTGGCAAACCTGAAGGCAGAAGCAGGGATCGTGATTAATGATCCGTTGTTAAAGGGATACAACATCCTGACTCAGGGTAATTATGGCGAAGCGGAAAAAGAATTAACTAAAGCCCTGGATATTTACCCGGCACTGACCTATATCTACCTGGCCGAAGCATATCAGGGGAACGATAAAATAGCAGAAGCGACTACCCTCTTTGAGCAAACGGTGGCCGCAGCTCCTGAAAACTGGGAGGTTTATTACCATTACGGTAATTTCCTGGCCGGCTTGGAAGGGGAGCAAAAAGCACTGTCGGTAGCCAAATTCGATCAGGCCGCTGAACTGGCCGGTGAGAATTTTACCGCCCATTATCTCCTTTATATCGGTTATAGCCAGTTAGGGGAAGAAGAAAAAGCCCAACAAACAATGGCCTTGCTCCAGGAAATTAGTCAAAGGCAGTTGGCCGAAGAAGAGGCAACGCAACCGGAGACAGAACAGGCCGAAGAGACTACCGCTGATGCTGAGTAAAAATAAAGGATGGAAGTAAGGTGAGATGATGAACATTATGGCACCACGGGGGACAAATGATCTTTTGCCCCCCCTTTCTTTACATTGGCAATATGTAGAGAATATTGCCCGTCAGGTCTTTGCCAACTATAATTATCAGGAGATTAGAACCCCTATTTTTGAGTATACCGAACTCTTTCAAAGGGGAATTGGCGAAGTTACCGATATTGTTGAAAAAGAAATGTATACTTTTACCGACAAAAGTGGACGAAGTATTACCCTGCGACCGGAAAATACCGCTTCTGTAGTCCGTTCTTTTCTGGAAAACAAGATTTACGGACAGCCCCAACCCAACAAGTATTTCTATCTGGGGCCGATGTTCCGGTACGAACGTCCCCAGGCCGGGCGGTTCCGTCAGTTTTATCAGTTGGGGATCGAGGCATTGGGTTCAAATGATCCGGCTATTGACGCTGAAGTAATCAACCTGGGTTTAAATCTATTAAAGGAACTCGGCCTGACCGGGCTGGAAGTTTATATTAATAGTATTGGTTGTCCGGATTGTCGTGCCGAATACATCAAGGTCTTACAGGAATACTTAATGAGCAGGAAAGGGGAGCTTTGTAGCGATTGTCAAAACCGGCTCAATAAAAATCCGCTACGGGTGCTGGATTGTAAAGATAAAAGTTGTGCCGGGCTGCTCCAGACCGCTCCTAAAATAATTGATTATCTCTGTATTGATTGCCAGGACCATTTTGAGAAGGTCAAGGAATATCTGACCGTGGTCAAGGTGGATTTTATTGTTGAACCGATGCTGGTTAGAGGATTAGACTATTATACCCATACGGCTTTTGAAATTAAATATAATAAACTGGGTGCCCAGGACACTATCTTTGCTGGTGGCCGGTATAATGGCCTGGCCGAAGAAATCGGTGGGCGGTCCATTCCGGGGGTCGGATTTGCCCTGGGGCTGGAGAGATTAATGTTAACGATTGCGGAACAGGGTATATCTTTACCGGTGGAGGAGGGTATTGACCTTTTTATTGCCTCGATCGGTGAAGACGCTAAAAAAGCAGCCTTTACCTATGTACATAGCTTGCGGGATGCCGGGTTTAGGGCGGAAATTGATTATCTGGCCAGAAGCGTTAAAAGCCAGCTGAAAACGGCCGATCGTTTTAAAGCGAGATTTACCATTGTTCTTGGTGAGGATGAATTAAAGAAAGGGACGGCCAGGATTAAGAATATGGAGACCGGAGAGCAAGCGGAGATCTGTTTAACAGAGCTAGTGGAAAAAATGGCGGAGAAAGCGGAAAAGAGGGGTTGAAATGGGAGAAAGCACCAGGGAATTTAAGCGAACCGATTACTGTGGTAAATTATCGTCAGCCCAGATAAATCATGATGTAGTTGTCAGCGGTTGGGTTCAGAAAAGAAGGGACCACGGCGGTCTTATTTTTATCGACCTGCGGGACCGGTCCGGCCTGGTCCAGGTAGTTTTTAATCCTGACCTTAATCAAGAGGCCTTTGACCGGGCCAATAAGCTCCGGGCCGAATTTGTGATTGCGGTTAGCGGTAAGGTCGGTCCAAGACCGGCCGGTAATATTAATGCAGAATTACCGACCGGTGAGATTGAGATCAGGGGCCAGGACCTGAAAATACTGGATAGTGCCAAAACTCCCCCTTTCCATATCCTTGACCAACTGGATGTTAGTGAGGATTTAAGGTTAAAATACCGCTATTTGGACCTGCGACGACCCAAGATGAAAGACATAATCAGCTTACGTCATCAGGCCTTAAAAGCGACCAGAGATTATCTTGATGAAATGGGCTTCTGGGAAGTAGAAACACCGCTGTTAACCAGGAGTACCCCGGAGGGAGCCAGGGACTATCTTGTTCCTAGCCGGATTAATCCCGGTAATTTTTATGCCCTGCCCCAGTCACCGCAAATTTTCAAACAGCTATTGATGGTGGCGGGGGTTGAGAAATATTTCCAGATAGCCCGTTGTTTTCGGGATGAGGACCTCCGGGCTAATCGCCAACCGGAATTTACCCAAATTGACCTGGAGATGTCTTTTATAACTGAGGAAGATATTTTTAGCATAGGCGAAGGATTAATGCGCCGCCTTTTTAGCTTGAAAGGGATCGAGTTACCGGAAAAGATTCCCCTAATGACTTATCAGGAAGCACTGGACAGATATGGTTCTGATAAACCTGATACCAGATTTGGCATGGAATTAATTGATCTGTCAACAGTAGTCCAGAACAGTAGTTTTCAGGTTTTTAGCAGTACTATTGCGGCCGGTGGACAGGTTAAGGGGATTAATGTTAAAGGGGGGGCTAATTGTCCCCGCCGGAAGTTAGATGCTTATACAGATTATGTCAAGATTTATCAAGCCCGGGGATTGGCCTGGATCGCCTGGCAGGAAGAGCAATTAAAATCACCGATTACCAAATTTTTATCAACGGAAGAGATCGAAGCCATTAAAGGACTAATGGGGGCTGAAAAAGGGGATTTATTATTGTTGGTAGCGGATCAACCGGCAATTGTGGCTGATGCGCTAGGGAATTTACGGCTAAAGATTGCCGGTGATGAGAAGTTAATTCCGGAGGGAAGATATGAGATACTCTGGGTTGTTGACTTTCCGCTCCTGGAGTATGATCAGGAGGAAGACAGATTTGCGGCTAAACACCATCCCTTTACCGCTCCGCTAAGCGGAGATCTGCCTTTACTGGAGACAGCACCGGACCAGGTCAGGTCCCGGGCTTATGATCTGGTTCTTAACGGGGAAGAATTGGGGGGCGGGAGTATTAGAATCAACAATCGAGAACTACAAGAGAGAGTATTCCGAGCCCTGAATATTGCCGACGAAGAGGCTGAAGAGAAGTTTGGCTTTTTGCTGGAGGCTTTTGAATATGGGACACCTCCCCACGGCGGGATTGCCTTTGGGTTTGACCGCTTAATCATGATTTTGAGTGGGGCTGATTCGATCAGGGATGTCATTGCTTTCCCGAAAACACAACGGGCTACATCACCGATGACTAATGCCCCTTCACCGGTATCGGAAAAACAGTTGAATGAATTAAAAATTCTTACTGATGATTGATGGTTAGATGATCTTGGCTTTTGTTTTGTCAAAAATAGAGATAATGTCATGAATGGCATTAGAACCCCTGGAAATAATGATCCCGGTTATGATAAAATCGATCAGATTATGAGCAACATAGATGCCGAAATTATCAAGAATACCTATTTTAGTGGTAATACAAATGGTAATACCGACGATAGCAGCCGTAATCCGGCTGCCATTTCCTTTTTCCCCCTTAATAAAGGGAAGCAGCCCTTTGATCGCATTGGTGACAACCTCAACAATAACCGACATTAAGATGATTGAGGTAAGAGATTCGGTTAACATATCATCCCACTCCCGCTGTAAAATTGAGGGAATAACCCCTACTATAAAGTTATGATTGCAGGGAAGCAGATATGCCCTAAGTAAAAATATGGCTTATTTTACCACGAGATGACTGGGTTGCAAGATCTATAGTTTTATGATAATATATATTTGAACTTGAAACGGTTTTGTTCTACCGTGTGCGTGATGGTTAACTATGTTTTGACCAACACCAACACATAGGGAACCGGACTCTGTTTGTAGCGTATATGCCTCGTTAATGAGGACATACAAAGCAGATAGGAGGCACCCACCTGGAAGACAGGGATCAAAAATAATAATCACACGGCATGGTGGAACAAGACATTAACTAACCTTACTAGGTTAGCTTTTTTTAATCCTGGGGGTGAGAGAGTGAATCTTTTTGAACTGAATCAGCAGGGGAATTTATCCGCTCAACCCCTGGCCTTTCGAATGAGACCGGTGACCTTGAAAGAGGTTTATGGTCAAGCGGATTTAATCGGCGAAGGGAAACTTTTATACCGGGCTATCTTAGCCGACAGGATTCAGTCGATGATCTTTTATGGGCCACCGGGAACGGGTAAGACCAGTTTAGCCCAGGTTATTGCCCATCATACCAGTTCTGACTTTATACGGATCAATGCAGTTACTTCCGGAGTGAAAGAGTTAAGAGAGGTCATCCAAAGGGCCAGAAGTACACTGACTTTACATAATCAAAAAACAATTTTATTTATTGATGAAATTCACCGCTTTAATAAATCCCAACAGGACGCCCTTTTACCGGCGGTAGAAGAAGGCATGATCATCATGATCGGTGCTACCACCGAAAACCCTTATTTTGAAGTAAATTCTCCCCTGTTGTCCCGGTCCCGGATTTTTCGTTTAAATCCACTGAGCGAGCAAGATATAATTGCCATCCTGACAAATGCGCTCAGTGATCAAGAGCGGGGTCTGGGGAAATATGACCTGGTGGTAAGCGAAGACACCCTGGCCTATCTGGCCCAGCTATCCGGCGGTGATGCCCGAATCGCCTTAAATGCCCTGGAATTAGCAGTATTAACAACTCCACCTGATGAAAAGGGTCAGAGCCGGATCGATCAAGAGATAATTGCTCAATCTTTACAAAAAAAGGTGTTGAAGTATGATCGTAAAGGGGATAACCACTATGATACAATCTCTGCTTTTATCAAAAGTATGCGGGGCTCAGACCCTGATGCCACATTGTTCTGGTTGGCTAAAATGATCGAAGCGGGGGAAGATCCCAGATTTATTGCCAGGCGGCTCATTGTCCACGCGGCTGAGGATGTAGGGTTGGCTGATCCGTTGGCCCTACAGGTCGCCAGTGCTGCTGCTCAGGCCGTAGAATTTGTCGGGATGCCAGAAGCCAGGATTCCACTGGCCCAGGCAGCCTTGTATATAGCAACCGCCCCGAAAAGCAATTCGGTGCTGGTCGGTATCGATCAAGCAATGCAGTTTGTCCGGAATAAGCCGACCGGTTCTGTTCCCCTGCATCTCCGGGATGCTCATTACCAAGGGGCCAAAGAGTTTGGCCACGGAGTGGATTATAAATATCCCCATAACTATCCCGATAATTATATTGACCAGCGGTATTGGCCCGAGGAGATTAGTCAGGTAAGTTTTTACCAACCTGGTTGTAACGGGAGGGAAGAACAAATCAAAGCATACTTATCCAGATTAAAGGGAGAGCGGGGGGATGGATAAGGTTTTATTAACACCGGCTAAGCCCGGGCAGATCATTAATCGAGTAAAAGACAGTAAATTTTATGGAGATATTAATCGGGCTGTTCATGAAGAGCAGGTTAAGGATTTCATCAATTTAATCAAGGCCAAATATCATGATGCCAATCATCATGTCTCTGCTTATCTGCTCGGTAGCGGAGTTCTGCTTAGCAAAAATGCTAATGATGACGGTGAACCGGCCGGTTCATCCGGCCGACCGGTATTACAGGCAATCGAGGGAGCAGGTTTAACCAATACAGTTATTGTTGTTACCAGGTATTTTGGCGGCACCAAGCTGGGAATTGGCGGATTAATTAGGGCATATGGGGAGACAGCCCGGTTGTTGATTAAGCAAGCCGCTATCCAAAAACTTCAGCTATATTATCAGCTAACGATCGTTGGTGCTTATAATCAGCTCGGTAATATTTTAGGTCAGCTCGGCGCCCATCACGCTGAAATTTTATCAACCGAGTATACTAATTCCGGAGGAATTATTACTGTATTAATTAAACCGGAGCTTTATTCTCCCTTACAGGAACGTTTAATCGAGAAAACCGCTAACCAGGTGAGGATCGAAAACAGGGAAGATATATATCGATGAAAAGGGATATTGACAGTCTGCGGTCACTATGTTACAATTTATAATATAAAACTGATTAAAATACTCAGATTTAAATGAGGTGAGGAGATGAGGGTTTCTACCCGGGGTAGATATGGATTAAGAGCAATTGTAGATTTAGCAATTAATCAAGACTCAGGGCCAACGCCATTAAGAGTGGTTTCCGAAAGAACGAAGATCTCGGAACAATATCTGGAACAGCTTTTTACAAATCTCCGTAAATCAAAGATAGTTAAAAGTGTTCGTGGAGCCCACGGGGGTTATCTACTAAACAATCCCCCGGAAGATATTGCGGTAAAGGATGTAATCGAAGCACTGGAAGGTCCGCTGGCACCGTCTGATTGTGTTCTGAACAGAGTTTGTTGTGATACAAATAGTGACTGTGTTACTCATAATCTATGGGTAGATGTTAAGGAGAAAATCGATAATTACCTCAATTCGGTCAGTATTGCTGATTTGATCGAACGTTATCATAACCTTTCAAATTAAGACATAATAGTAATGGAGGTGTTTCTTTTGAATAAAATTTATTTAGATCATGCAGCGACCACACCGGTTCATCCTGAAGTAATCCAGGCCATGCTCCCTTATTATACTGATTTTTACGGGAATCCTTCCAGTGTCTATTCAGCAGCTCAAAAAGCAGCAGCAGCAGTCGCGGAAGCCAGAGAGAGCGTGGCCAGATTAATCGGGGCTGCTCAACCCCAAGAAATAATCTTTACCAGTGGCGGGACTGAAGCCGATAATCTGGCGATCAAAGGGGTAGCAATGGCCCGGGCTAATCAGGGAAAACATATTATTACCTCAGCAATTGAACACCACGCGGTTCTTCATAGCTGTCAAGATCTGGAGAAGTACTTTGGTTTTGAGGTAACCTACTTAGATGTTGACCAAAAGGGCTTAGTCAACCCGGCTGAACTGGAAAAAGCGATTAGAGCCGATACGATCCTGGTGACAATTATGCTGGCCAATAATGAAATCGGAACAATTGAACCGATTAAAGAGCTCGGGAAAATAACCAGGAATAAAAATATATGTTTCCATACTGATGCTGTCCAGGCTATCGGCCAAATACCGGTGGATGTGAATGATTTAGGGGTAGACTTATTGTCTTTATCTGCCCATAAATTTAATGGCCCTAAGGGTATTGGTGCCCTCTATCTCCGACGGGGGACCAGAATTGTACCGCAAATGTCCGGAGGTGCTCAGGAACGGCGGCAGCGGGCCGGGACCGAGAATATTCCCGGAATAGTCGGACTGGGTAAGGCCGCCCAACTGGCTGGTCTTAACCTTAGTAAAAAAATGGAGCAGACCAGGCGATTGAGGGATAAGCTGATTAGAGGGATTGAAACAAAGATCGACCGGGTAATTCTTAATGGACCGCGTGATGACAGGAGATTACCGAATAATGTCCACTTCTGTTTCCGCTATATCGAAGGGGAATCTATCCTCTTAAATTTGGATATGTTAGGGATTGCTGCCTCCAGTGGCTCGGCCTGTACTTCGGGTTCACTCGATCCTTCACATGTTTTATTAGCAATTGGTCATCCCCATGAGATTGCCCACGGTTCCCTCAGACTGACTTTGGGCCTTAATAATAGTGAAGAGGATATTGAACAGGTTATCCAGGTCTTGCCGGGTATTATTGGTAAGATTAGAGAGATGTCACCGCTATATGACGGTTGATTAGTTATGGCTGAAGCCTTATAACTAGTGAGATTTTGCCAGAAAGGGGTTAAGTTATGTATTCGGAAGAAGTAATGGATCACTTTAATAATCCTAGAAATGTGGGGAAAATAGAGGATGCTGATGCAATCGGGGAAGTCGGTAATCCGGTCTGCGGAGATATTATTAAACTGTATTTAAAGATTAAAGATGAGCAAATTGAAGATATTAAATTTAAAACCTTTGGCTGTGGTGCTGCCATTGCAACCAGCAGTATGGTCACCGAATTGGTCAAAGGCAAAAAATTGGATGAGGCTCTTAAAATCAGTAATCAAACAGTCGCTGAAGCCCTTAATGGCTTACCTGCACCCAAAATGCATTGTTCTAATTTGGCTGCTGATGCTCTTCATAAAGCTATAAAAACCTACCGGAATGAAGAGTTTGTTGAAATAGATCACCATTGTGAACATAGTAATTTCTGTCATAAAGAAATAAAGATTGAGTTAGAGGAGGAAAGTAAATAGGGTGAGTAGTTTATGAAAAAAGTACTGGTGGCGATGAGTGGTGGGGTTGATAGTTCGGTTGCGGCCGCTCTTTTGATTGAAAAAGGCTATCAAGTCAGCGGTGGTACCATTGATGCTTTCTTCGAAAAAAAAAGTATTAGTGATGCCCGGGAAATAGCCAAACGGTTAGATATCCCTTTTTATGTCTTTGATTTTAAAAAGGAATTTAAACAGAAAATAATCAATAATTTTATTGCTGAATATAACCGGGGGATTACTCCAAATCCATGTGTACTCTGTAATCAGGAGATTAAATTTGGTTTGCTGATGGCAAAAGCAAAGGAATTAAAGCTAGATTATCTGGCTACCGGCCATTATGCCACAGTAATCCACCATCAAACCGGAAGACAGCTGTTAAAAAAAGCCATTGATCGGGAAAAGGAACAATCATATATGTTGTACGGGCTTTCCCAAGAACAGTTAAAACATACTTTATTTCCCCTCGGTCAATATCACAAGAGTACAATCAGGGAAATAGCCAAAGATTTGGGTTTATTTGTTCATGACAAAGCAGAAAGCCAGGATATTTGTTTTATCCCCGACGGTAATTATGCGGCCTTTTTGAAACAGCAAAGTCCTGAATTAGTAAAGACCGGTCCTATTTTAGATGTAAAGGGAAAGCAATTAGGAATCCATAAAGGTTTACATTACTATACGATTGGTCAGCGAAAGGGACTGGGAATAGCTGCACCCGATCCACTCTATGTCGTAAGATTGGATAAAAAGAACAATGCGGTTATTGTGGGACGCGATCAAGATGTTTTTAACCTTTCATTATTAGCCTCATCTTTAAATTGGATCGCAGTGGAAGAAGTAAAAAAACCAATGACGGTAGCAGCTAAGATTAGGTATAACAGTGCTGAAACGGCAGCAACGATTTATCCGATCGATGGAGAGCGGATCAAGGTTGTCTTTAAGGAAAAACAACGGGCGATTACACCGGGACAGTCGGTCGTATTTTACCAGGAGGATACCGTACTGGGCGGGGGTATAATTGCTCAAGTAGGGGAATAAATTATTACTGAGGAAATTTTTCTAAAAAAGGGTTGACAGTGGAGAGGAAAGGTGATAATATAAACGATGTCGCCTCTAGATAAGAGGAGCAAAGGGCAGGAGAAAAAAAGCCCTTGACAAAGGAAAAACGAGATGATAAGATAGGAACTGCTCTTAAGCAAGAAAGAGCGTAAGAAACAAGAGGTCCTTGAAAATTGAACAACAGGCAAAACGCTAGTGCAGGGGGTCTAAGCAAGACAACCTGGATTAAAGAAATTTGAGTTAAATTTGAGTTAATGAGCAAAGCAAACAATCTTTTTATGGAGAGTTTGATCCTGGCT
>JAKSCG010000212.1 GCA_022360715.1 Halanaerobiales bacterium | reverse complement strand
ATGATTGGATAGATAACCGTCTTCCCGTTTCCATATCCTGGAATTATCTGGTATGTTACTTTCTCTTTACTCCTCTCTTGTTCCATTGCATATTTTTTTAAAAAAGTATTTTTAATAACACTTATTTCTAAGGCACCCCCTTCTCTATTTTGTCGGTTCAATCTCCCTCCACTCCGCTAACTCTTCTGGCGGCCATCCGTTAGCGGTTTTTCCGCCCCTTTTAAACCGGGCATCACACTTGTGACCACCACTCCCAATCGTCTGCGTACGGGAAAAACCTATACCTAAAGCCTGAAACATTGGATAATCGCCCAGACAGACATACTGTAAATATTTTTCAGCCCCTTGTTTCTGGTAGAGCTTATGGATAGCGCACTCAATATAGTCGATGCCGAAATCAAAGTCCTCACCATCCCCTTCAACAAACTCTGTGACAAAATCCCCGGAATATTTACGGAAAAGGGATTCTTCCGCTTGTTTTCTGGCCTTTTTTAAAGAAAAACTTGCAAATGCCAGCTTATTAAATAGCCAACGCAGGCAACGGGGTATAGGCATAGCTTGAACATACAGAGCAAACGTTGTGTAGATAACCTTGCCGATTTCTCGTATAGTTAATCCTTCCTTTTCCAAAGGCTTAATTACCGCCAGTACTATCGCTCCACCAATTAGATTCATGGTCAGTTTGTTTTTTAGTCCACCAATATAAGGCACTTGCGGGAGTAAATTTATGAATTCCTCTTTGCTTGCTTGATACAACTGATCTATTTTAGACTGGTTAAAATGCTGCTCTAAAGCCTGCCGTGTACATTGAAACATTTTGTCAAAATCCTTGATCATTTTATCTTTTATCTCAACATAATAATTTTTGTTATTCTCTGTTTTCACTTTTCACCACCCCCTCATTTTGAATAATTTAGTAGAATGAAGAGATAGAGCCAAGCCTTGCCATGCCGGTAATCCTACGACTTGCCTGGCTCCATTGTTTTGCACTCCTCGGAAAGCACTAAACTATAACCCGATCAATCTTCCAACTCCTGGCTTTTACCCGCCGCTGCCAGAAATCATGATAAAGACCTTTTTCCTCAATCAGTTCCTGGTGAGTTCCCTGCTGGCTAATCTGCCCTTGGTCGATCACCAGGATCTGGTCGGCATTTTTGATCGTCGACAATTTATGGGCGATCACCACCAGGGTCTTATCTCGGACCAGCTCGGAGATAGCCAACTGGATCTGCTCCTCATTATCCGGGTCGACACT
>JAKSCG010000130.1 GCA_022360715.1 Halanaerobiales bacterium | reverse complement strand
CTCCCCTGACCGCAACGGGGTTTGATCAGCAACGGAAACTTATGTTTTTTTAGTTGACCGGGTAAAAAGGTCAGTGGAGTCGGGATCTGATTGTTTTTAAAATATTGATAGAGCTTGTATTTATCTTGACAGGTTTTGATTACTGCCAGATCGGAGAGCAGTAAATATATCCCCGCTTTCTCCAGCTTGATTCGCTGTTCCGTCAGCAGCGGAAAGGCTGTTTCCAGAAGGGGGATTACTACCCTAATATTCTCTGTTCGGCAAATTTTCAGCAAAGTAGCCAGATAGTCCGGGGCATCGACCCGGGGAGTAAGGTAATAACCATCGGCTTGATAGAGGGCAGGGGCCAATGGACTGTGATCGGTTACGATCAACTTTCCACCATGCTGGTTTAATTCTTTTTTAAAGATTTTAGTTAAAGTTACCCGCCGCCCGATCGTGGTTATCAGTATATTACTCTTCATCCGCAAACCCTTTCCATTTTCATTTATTGTATTGATTAAAGGAGGTTCACTCTGACCCAGTCTACCGTCAAGATAGTGGTCAACCAGATCATCATTAAAGGTGTTATAAATTAACCGCAAATGCTGTGGCCGCCAGTCTTTCCCAACAAATAGCTTGCCATTACTCCGCTGTTTTTGGCCAGGGAAGTCTTTACCTCCCTTTAATTGAGCAAGGATCTTAACCAGGTCTTCAGCTACCTGAATTACCACCTTTGCTGCGACATCATGAATCCCATCCCCATATGCTAACTCCGGTACAGAATGATGGATAATATCACCACCATCTAAGCGAGCGGATAAATAGTGAACAGTCATACCGGCCCAGTTAGGTTGTAAGAAATAAAAGGGCCAGAATAGGGTGATACACCCTTTATACCAGGGCGAAAGTCCTCCGTGGATATTCCAGGCATACTTCGGGAAATCTTCGAGCAAACGGTTTTCGATTTTATGGACACCATAGGTAAGGACTACTTGACAATTTAACTGCTTAATCCACTCGCTTACTTGATCACTATTTAGTACCGAGCGGGCCACTTTTAAGACCGGCACATCGGGAAAGCCGTTTGAGTCGTTTTCACCAAAATAGTCCTTTTCTGCCCGGGCCCTTCCGGTAAAATGGCGGAGGTAGTTTTGATGATCCTGTTTCGATAAACCGGACGGTGGTGAGGGGATAAGCCCTCCCCTTTCTTCAATTATTAAACCGGATAAAAATCCGGCTTGTTTTAGTACTAGAGCCAGGTAAAGGTGTCTGGGATGCGAACCAGTCATTAACAAAACCTTCATATAGTCTTTTCCCCCTTTAGAAAAGGCCCGGTGAGTAATTTCTGCTCCTGCAAGATTTCCACTATATATTTAAGCTCAGCTATTTTATAATTATATTTTTCTGCCATATCCAGCAGTGAATTCTCTCCGTCGGCATAGTTTAATACTACTAATAACTGATTTAATTGATTACGGTCTTTCACCGCTTTATTGATAAAGGCATCACTCATATCCCGGGAATTAAGGTCAGGATAGAGGTTATATTGATCAAGTTTTATTTCTCCGTAAGGGTATTTATTCAGATAATAACCATCAGTTTCGAACAACCTTAGAATTTTCTCTATTTCATCGACACTCTGCTGCAAACTTTCAATCGTAATTAGCTCTTTATTATCTAATGAGGTATGGTATTCTGGATATCCCCATAAGCGGGCCAGTTGTCCTACCGGGAGGTTAAACCCGGGTGAACAGTAATGGCGCTCGTCAGAACCGTGGGTAGGAGTAAAAGGCCTAATTCTTCCGCTAATTGCTTCAGTCGAGAATAGATGCCTGATAATTCGGTCAAGCGGTGTATCTTCCCGGCGAGAGAGTTTATAAGTTAGATCAGCCTTGCCGCCAATACAGGTTAAAACTAGTCCGGAATAGATTTTTTCTTTTAATTCCGGGCCAAAATGAGCTAAATAGGCAATAGTTCCTATTGTCTCCGGGACAAAGACAAATCGATAAGTAAACCGACGTTTCGGCCAGCCTAACAATCTTTGATATAAAAAGGCAGCGGTAATCGGGCCGCTTAATTCATTATTAGCCATTGACGGGTGGTCAACATAGGTGCTGATCAGGATTTCCTGTTTGCTTTCACCAGGTAAAATGGCATGGGCATAATTCAACTCACCATCAATTAGTTGACTATCAATATAAGCATGATATTCCCCGTGCGGAAGACTTTCGAAACTATGGTGGGCGAGACAAAAGCCCCACCGGGGTTGATAATACGAAGTAACATAAGGAACTGCTTCCGGCTGAACCGGGACGGTATAGAGATGCTTTTTTAATTCTTCCAAATCTAACACTCGATCTACCGGTTGACTATAGTTTAAGATATGGAGGTTATTCCACTTAAAATCCACAATTTTACTTCCGTCCGGACCAATTAGCCAGGCTTGATTAATCCGCCACTCTTGAGGAACCTGCCAGTTTAATACCTTGGTACCGGTTTTAACTGAAAAACTTTCTAAAGGGAGATAATCACTAAGGATAGCCAGTGTTTCCCGCAGACCCGGGCCAGTAATACTGCGGCAGATCGGAAACAGTCGGTCATATAATAGTTCTAGCTCGTTTAATTCTATTGTTTTTTGATCGTTTTCTGCCAATGACTTCACATCCATTTGTTTCAGAATTGATTGCGCCTCTTAACTTGTCCTATGATATGGTGCTCATATTTTGACCGTGAATCGGAATCTTACGCATTAATTTCGCTGTAAAGCGTAAGTTTTTTAAATCTCCACCCTCTTTGAGCAGCTGCAAATTATTCATGGCATCATTATAAAGGGGCTGAATACGAATGGCGTTCTCTAAATCTTTGATCACCTTTCCTTTAGGCTGTTTTAATAATGCTGTTACAACAGCAAGGTTATTGAAGACAGTCGGTTCAGAAGGAGTAATTTTTTTGGCCGCACTTAGATATTGTCGTGCCTCTTCCAGCTGTCCCAGCTTATACTTAATGACTCCGGCATAAAAAAGGCTTTCCAATTGGTCTGACTCTTTCCCTAGATATGATAATGCCTTCTGAATCATCGCTTCTCCTTCGCTATAATCCTGTTTAATAATTGAGACCACGGCCAAACAATTGTAAATCTCTTTTGGGGTACAGTTTTTAATCAACTTCTGATATAAGTCTCCAAAATCATATTTATTTAAAATAATCCGGGTAGCCTGTTCTGATATGTCCATTTTAGCAGAGCTATTATTGCTATGAATGCGATATTGAATCATTGGTTCAGGATAATAGTAGTATTTATAATCATCATAGACTAATCTTAAAAAGAAATCATAGTCTTCAGAAGAGGGGAGAGTTTGATCAAAGCGATATTTCTCGGCAACCCTGCGCCGGATTGCACTAAGGCCTGTCCAGAGATAATTACGTTTTAACTGATGTAATAAAATATTATTATTATTTAAATAAGGCGGGAAATATACTTCCCGTTTTAGAAGGTCCCCGGTCGCATTGATCGCCAGATAATTCCCAAAGACCATAGCTATCTCAGAATTTTCAGCAAAAATTTTTGCGGTATTTTGTAAACGATCAAAAAGCATCACATCGTCAGCATCCATAAAGACAAGATACTGTCCTTTAGCATGTTCTAACCCTATATTTCGTGCTTTAGCCGGTCCGGCATTTTCAAAACTGCGAAATACCCTGACCCCGGAAGAAGTAGCACCAATTTGTTCGGCTATGTCTGGTGACAAGTCCGTACTACCATCGTCAATAATTAAGAGTTCAAAATCCTGAAAACTCTGGTCCAGGACACTCCTGATCGCTACCTCAATATATGCTTGATTATTATAGTTAGGCATAATTACACTAATGACCGGACCCATCAATAAACCCCTTTTCATAATTTAATATAATCTTGACCAAATAAAGTTTTAAATAAAAACTAATATTTGATCAAGGAATCAAATAATTCTGCAAGTTGTTGAGTCAAGTATCTCCGTTCATATTTTCGAATTGCTTGCCGATTGATGGTTAATTTTTTCCCGGCTAACCAATCCCGATACTTTTTTATAATTAATTTTTCAATCCCTTGCATATCGTCATATTCAACATTATTGCCGTGGCCTGTCTCTTGAAGTAGTTGATCAACTACACTACCGGTTGGCGATAAACTCAAGATCGGTTTGCCAAGACGCAAATATTCGAAAATCTTTCCGGGACAAATAGACTTCATTTTCTCTCCGGGACCGATTACCAATAATAAAAGATTAGCCTGTAAGGCCTTAGCCAGACTCTCTTGATGGGT
>JAKSCG010000108.1 GCA_022360715.1 Halanaerobiales bacterium | reverse complement strand
AGTTTAAATACATCTCATGTTAAGGTTAAGTAGGTGAAACCCCAATAAACCCTTGTAATTGTAGGCCGTTTAAATACATCTCATGTTAAGGTTAAGTCGAGCAATTTGAAAACCATATACCGTATTCACTATTACGTTTAAATACATCTCATGTTAAGGTTAAGTAGTATTTCGCTTGCAGACAGTCCAGGTCGCAGCGCGTTTAAATACATCTCATGTTAAGGTTAAGTCAAAGAAGCGGTAAAAGCTGAAAGGCAGAGAACTACGTTTAAATACATCTCATGTTAAGGTTAAGTGGGCTTCCTGGTAATCTAGATCGTGCTGTTTCCATGTTTAAATACATCTCATGTTAAGGTTAAGTTTTAATAAAAAGCAAGTTTTTTGAAAAAAAAGGCTGTTTAAATACATCTCATGTTAAGGTTAAGTACTGGTAAAATAGCCAACCTTTAAAATCAGTATACACTATAATACCCGGTATGTCTACATTCCAAAAGAATTTTACCAACCAATTTGGAGTTTTTGACTTTTACCCTTGAACCTGCTTTAACCTTTTGATAATACTGAATTCTTAATTATTCAGTCAGGATTTAGCCTGGTAAAATTAAGTTATTAAATCTTTTCCATTATTATTCTCACTTCTAAAATCTCTTCATTAAAAGTATCTTTGTTTAATATCAGGCTGGTTTTTGAGATTATAATTAAAATCAAATTTTCTTTTCGTATTGGTTCAGTTTAAAGCCAAGCCATGAGCTATCGCAATAACCAAGATTATTCAAGTATGCTTTAATCTTCCAGGACATGCTGCAGACCTTGAGTAAACAAACAGAGCACATGGTCATCATCCAGGGAATAGTAAACCGAGCGGCCCTCTTTTCGATATTTAACCAGTTTATTATTCCTTAAAACCCGTAACTGATGAGATATTGCCGACGGTGTCATCGCCAGCAGTTCGGAAAGATTACAAACACACAGTTCCCGATCTTTCAAGGCATAAAGTATTTTAATCCTGGTCGGATCACCAATTGTTTTAAATAACTCACCCAGCTCATAAACCACCTCGTCACCGAGTTGATCCTGTTTTAATAGTTCTACCAGTTGTTGATCCGGTGTAAAAACATCACAAGTATAACATAATTTATTGATAACCTTCATTTCCAACACCCCGGTTTTATATTTTTTTGATAGCTATATCTTAAGTATAAGCATCTTTATGCTAATTTGCAATAGTTTAATTAGCAGCGGGGTTTAATTCCCTTTGATCAATCCGATAAATATCATCGCGAAAGTGCACCTCATCATCGTGATTAACCCATGCTGTCCAGTAAACGAGATAAACGGCAATTGGCTTTTTAAACTCTACCTTCCAATTTTTTTCTTCCGTAATTGTCGCAAATAAGTGCTCAGCTGTCCAAACCGGATTGTCTGTTAGTAAAGACAAAGCCAGTTCAAAAGGCTTTTCCAGGCGTATACAACCGGCACTCAAAGCCCGTTTTTTTCGCTGAAATAAAGACTGAGCAGGAGTATCATGAAGATAAACATGATATTGATTTGGAAAAATAAATTTGATTGAACCAAGTTGATTTCCGGGTCCTGGTTCCTGCCGTAGCATATAGTTAAAAGTATTTAGATCCAGCTCTGTCCAGCTAATTGATGCCGGGTCTATTTCTTTGGCCTCAGCGCCCCAGCCGTCATAGACCTTAATATTCTGTTGTTCCAGGTAGGCCGGGTTATGATCGAGTAAAGGTATAACTTCGTTCACGACAATACTGGTCGGGATTTTCCAGTAAGGATTAACAACCAGATAAAATATCTTGCTCCTCAAAACCGGGGTGGGAGTGCTTTTCTTGCCAATAATAACCCTCATCTCAGCCAGTAACCTTCCCTTTTCAATTAGTTGCAAGCGATAATCCGGTAGATTGATCAGTAGATGGCGTTGTTCGAGCTGTGGGATTAACTCCTCCATTCGTGCCAGATTTAACTGTAGTTGTTTAACCAGCTTTTCGGCCGGGATATTTAAGGTCTGCAAAGTATCCTCTCCTACGATCCCATCAGCTTTTAAACCATGGCGGTATTGAAATCTTTGTACCGCTTTTTCCAGAACCTGATCAAAATGCTGATCAACAGGTTCATTGGCCGATAAATCCCCGGAAAGATGTAGTCGATTTCGCAGAGCCAGAACACGTTCTCCGTAGTCACCTTTTTTCAGGATTGGTCCGGCCGGGATAGGTGTCCAACCTCCCTTCTTAGCTAAATATTGGTAGAAAATTAAAGCCGTATCCATCTTTTTTGTATTCAAGTATAACCCCGGTGAATACTCCGGTATTCTTTTGGTTAGTATTTGGCTGCTGGCAGAGAGACTATGGCTAAAGATCATGGTAACAATAGCTGCAAAGATGATGACCACTAAATATTTCATCAACAGACAGCTCCTTTATTATTCTAAATCTAATCTATTTTATTCCGCAACTCCCTTTTTTAGCAGCATTAATTTATGTTGATTCCAGACCGTGTAGTTAGTAAATAATAAAGCGCTACGGATCGACTGACCATCCATAGCGCTTGGTGTTAAATTATTAAGTTTAGTCTATTTTAACTGATAATAATTATTGGGCGGCTACCCCATAAAAAGAATTTCTATATAGCTCTTTCATGTCTCCAACGGTAGGTTGAAGCGGATTAGTTAATGTACACGGGTCCTGCAAGGCATTTTGAGCCATTCGATCAACAATTTCTTCAAAGTAATCAGCAGTAATTTCCAGCCAATCAATATCCTTAAAGTTGGCCGGAATATTAATCTTCTGGTTTAACTCCCGGATCGCATTAGCCAGGCTATTAATACCCAGGGTTTTTTCGATCACACTAAACTTTTCTGCCGCCGCCTGATAATTAAACTGAATAACATATGGCAGTAAGATCGCATTAGCCAGACCATGGTCAATATGCAGTTCGCCACCGATTTTGTGGGCCAGGCTATGGATTATTCCCAGTGAAGCATTAGAAAAAGCCATCCCAGCCAATGTTGAGGCGTTGTGCATCTTTTCACGTGCTTTCAAATTTTTTCCATCTGCTACCGCTAAAGGTAGATATTCAAAGACCATCTCAATTGCCCTTAGAGCCAGTGGATCACTGTAGTCGCTAGCATTAATCGATACAAAGGCTTCTACCGCATGGGCCATTACATCCATCCCTGTATTGGCGGTAATATGGGGTGGCATTGTTGCCGGAATCTCCGGGTCAACAATGGCGATATCAGGAATTATCTCCGGGGAAACAAGGGGATACTTAATCTTTTTCTCGCTATCGGTTATCACTGAAAAAGCGGTTATTTCCGAGGCGGTTCCACTGGTCGACGGAATCGCAATAAATCTGGCTTTATTCCTTAATTTTGGAATTGAGAAGACATCAATGATATCTTCAAAATTTAATTCGGGGTGTTCATAAAAAACCCACATGATTTTGGCAGCATCAAGTGCAGAACCCCCACCGATCGCAATTATCCAGTCAGGTTTAAAAGCGAGCATCTCTTCCTTACCCCTGAGAACAGTCTTGACCGAAGGGTTAGGTTCGACTCCATCAATAATCTTGCAGGAAAGTCCAGCCTGTGTTAAATGCTTTTCAGCCCTATCCAGGAAACCAAACTTTTTCATTGAACTGCCACCGGTAACCAGCATTGCCCTTTCTCCCTGTAGTGTCCCAAGATAATCCAGGGAATTTGGTCCAAAGCTAATTTGCGGTGGAACTAAAAATGATTTCATAGTGCTTACTCCCCCTCTGCTGTGATTTTTTTAACAATGTCAGTATACCATAAAATTGAATGTAAAATCAAGCAGAGCGGTTAAGTTTAAATCTTAAGAATATTTATCGGCCGGGTGTATCGGCAGCAAGGGTTTAGTAAGTCCTTTAACCCCGACCAGTCCGAGGATCATCAGGAAGACTTTCTGTGGACCCAAAAAAGCATCGGTCGGATCAAACCATTCATTTAAGGAATGACTATCACCTGATTTTCCACCCCTGCCGACAGCTAGGGCCGGAATACCTAAACTAATTGGCACGTTGGCATCAGTACTTCCGGCCTCTGTTAACTTAGCTTTAAGCCCTAAAGCCTTTAATGATGCCCTGGCCACTTGCACTAGCGGGGACTTTAGCTCCTGACTCCCGGCCGGGCGTTCGCCTATTCTCTCAAGCTGTACTTGCAACTCTTGACTACCCCAGCGCTTATTTTCGGCAAGGGCTGCCCCCTGGACAATATCGGTGAGTACTTTCTCCAGTCTTTTTAACTCCTCTTCACCGTTAGAACGAAGGTCAACTAACATACTGGCTTTAGCAGCAATAGCATTAACTGCTGTACCGCCTTCTACCACTCCGACGGTAAAGGTGGTTTTAGGTTGTTCGGGCGGCTCGATATCAGCAATTTGGGCGATAGCCCGCCCCAAAGCGTGAATGGCACTCGGTCGGCCAAAAGCAGCAAAACTATGACCGCCCGGGCCATGATAGCTAATACGATAACGGTAACTACCGGTCGCCTGGTATGTAATACTGGAAACTCCGGTACCATCTATTGAAATAAAACCGTCTATATCCCGGTGATCCGTAAACAATTGCTTGACTCCCCGCAAATTACCTAAACCCTCTTCCCCGACATCACCGCAAAAAATAAGATCACCAATAGTCGCCAACCCGGTGTGCTCAAAGGCCCTGACTATGGTCAGGATCTCAGCTAAAGCCCGGGTATCATCAGCGATACCGGGAGCATAGAGCTTGCCGCCCCTTTTTTTAACGCTGGTATCTGTCCCGGCCGGGAAAACGGTATCAAGGTGGGCAGCCACTACCAGCTTGGGCCCATTGCCTGTACCAGGTCTAATTCCCAGCACATTACCGACCTGATCGAGATGAATGTCCTTCAGTCCTAAGGCTTGTAATCTTTCCATAAAATCAGCGGCCCGTTTTTGTTCCTGAAAAGGTGGTGCCGGGATCTCACATAGTGCTACCTGGTCCGCTAATGTTTTGTCCTGATCCCCTTTAATAAAGGCTAATCCTTTGGTGATGACCGGATCAGCTAAGAGCAGTCGATAAACTTCCTGGAGCTTATCCAAGTTAAATCCCCCCATCCCTTTATATTAATTTACTGTTGTCTTTCCCGCCGGGATTAAATCCGCTTAATCAACTCTGTTAATAATTTAAACCTGGGCTCAATTGATTCGATAACCAGGTATTCATCGACACTATGGGAACCTCCCCCGATCGGACCTAATCCGTCAATGGTCGGAATCCCCAGGGCTGCTGAAAAATTACCGTCAGATCCGCCGCCGGTTTTAGCCCATTTAACCGCAACATTAACTCTTTTACCGATCTCCTCCACCAAAGCACACAGCTTTTCCGTTGCATCACCGGCATTCATTGGTGGTCTTTGTACTCCACCGGTTACATGCACCTTTACCCCAGGGGTTTTAGGCTGCTCAACCAATTTCCTGATCGTAGCTTCTACCCGCTGTAATTCTTCCATATCGGTAATTCTCAAGTCTACTTTGGCCTCGGCATGTTCTGCTACCACGTTTGTAGCGGTACCACCGGAAACAAGGCCGACATTTACTGTTGTGCCCAGTTGGTAATCAGTT
>JAKSCG010000255.1 GCA_022360715.1 Halanaerobiales bacterium | reverse complement strand
AGTTTAAATACATCTCATGTTAAGGTTAATTGCTGGAACATCGTGCGAATTCAAGTAGTTCTGACATGTTTAAATACATCTCATGTTAAGGTTAATTTAGTCAGAGGTCCCAAAAGTTTGCATAGAGACTTGGGTTTAAATACATCTCATGTTAAGGTTAATTTTGCTATTCTGACCAATTATGTTAATAATGCTTTTTAGTTTAAATACATCTCATGTTAAGGTTAATTGATAAGATGCTTCTTGAGGAGGAGAATAATGGATCGTTTAAATACATCTCATGTTAAGGTTAATTACTCGTAAAATAGCCATTCTTTAAATTTAGTATACACTATAATACCTCGGTATGTCTACATTTCAAAGAAATTTTACCAACCAATTTGAAGTTTTTGACTTTTGCCTAATTAACATGCTCTAACCCTCTGTAAATACTGGCTTCTCGATTGATCAGCCAAATATTTAGCCTGGTAAAATCTAAGGTGGCTTTAGTAGTCTCCCCCGAAAAATCGGGTCATAACAATAATGTTTAATTATCAAGCAATTATTCAAATAATAAGCAATTAAATCACAAAGTTTTCTATGATTTTTCCACCTAGAATTTGAGTTAACTTGGCAGGCTTATTAATGTTTCAACAGCACGGTAATTTCATCATAATTATCGATGTGTTGTCGAATTCGATCGGCCAGGACCTGATGATTTTTGGTAATCTCAGTTATTGACTGATCCAGTTCTTGACTGACTTGATTAGTTTGAGCAAATTGTCCGTCCGACTCCTCAATAATACTATGAATCTTGCCAATTTTAGTTGAAACTCCTTCCGTATTGAGCGATATTTCTTTAGCTGATACAGTTGCTTTTTCACTTTGAGTAGTTTGACCTTCGGCTAATTCTAACATTGTTTCCAGCGAAGAATAAACTCCATCGGCATTATTGGTTATTTTATCAAAGACTTGTTTGACACTATCGATTTCGGCAGTCTGGTTGACCAATAGATTCTGCACTTTAATCGAATTGTCTTTAATCCCGTTTAAAATTTGTTGGATCTCATTAGTTGAATTATGGCTTTTTTCGGCTAATTCCCTGATCTCTTCTGCCACCACCGAAAAACCCCGTCCGTGTTCTCCGGCTCGGGCCGCCTCAATCGCAGCATTTAAAGCCAGTAAATTAGTTTGTTCAGTAATTTCTGCTATTGATGCAGAAATATCATCAATTTTTTCCAGTCTTTTCTGCAAAGAATTCATCGTCTCCAGGGTTTGATTAAGAATACTATTACCATCTTTGATAAAGCTATTCGTTTCTTTCATCTTGGTAAAACTAGCGGTAGCTCGGTTACTGATTTTTTCAGAATGAGAAACAAGATTAGCCAGCACCCTGGTGATCTCCTCAATTGATTGAGCAATCTGGTTAACGCCTTGCGCCGAATCCTCCATTGGTTTGATAATTTCTTTGAGCGCATTATAACCTTGTTGATTGACCTTTGAGATTCCTTTAATTAGCTTAAAAGAATTCTCAATATCTTGACTAAGGGCATCCGAACCAGTTAACATTTTTTCAGTTGAAGTGGCTGTTTGATTTAAAAATAGTTGATAATTATTAGTCGTTTGTTCTATTTTTTTAATTTGTCGTGACATTTTATTTGTAATAAAGTTTAAGGTAACTAATCCGGTATATATTGCCAGAAGAACAATTATGATCGGAATTAGTAATTCTAACTGATATATTTTAGTAGTAGAGATCTTAAAAAACAAATAGGCATTAGATATAATAATTAATAATACTAGAATACCAATTCCAAACTGGCTCTGTTTTTTTAGAACAAGCTGATTGATTTTCATTAAGCACACTCCTTCTGTGGTAGGATTATACATTTGTTTTAATAGCTATTTAATTTTATATATACCAGATATTTTACATAAAACCTTTTTTTTAGTGTTTTTTTTCTTAAATAATTTTATGAAATTTAAAATCTTCGAAAAATAGCCAAGGCCGGAGCAGAGAACAAAGCTCTTTACTCCGGCCTTTTTCAAGTTCATCTAGACCATAAGCACTAATCTCGCTTTTTTTTAAAAAGATTTAAGACGATCTCCGCAGTTGGTAATTCTTTTGCTAAATTTATGCGAGGATACAGTAAAGCTAATCCCTTAATTAAAGCAAAATACGCTGTAGCTAAACGGACCGGCTCTTCCTCAATAATTTCGCCAATTCTTTGTCCCTCAATAATAATCGGAGTAAGCAAGCGATGATAGATCCCCTTTCGCCGTTCCCTAAATTTCTTAACCTCAGCGGGGACAATATCGGAATTAGCAGCTTCGATCATCAGGAGAAAGTAATAAACACCTCGTCCACTATATCCGTCGTCGATGATCTTTTCAGTAATTATTTTTATTTTTTCCAGTGGACCAACCGGGAGTTTACTTCCTTGCTTGAAAACATTTATTGATATTTTCATTGCTTCTTTAACTAATTCGGTAAATATCTGATCTTTTGTATTAAAGTAATGGTAGATTAAGCCATAGCTTAAATTGGCCTCAACTGCAATATCACTTATTTTAGTAGCGGATAATCCCTTGATTGCAAATAGTTTAAGTGCTGCATCCAAAATATTTCTTTGCCGTTCTTTTCTGATTTGTTGATTGGCTGCTTCAGTTCGGGGTGACATGTTACCCTCCTATTATTTCGATGTTTTTTTAATAAAATCAATTGTTTTTTCGATTATTTCATATGTTTCCTGGTTATCATTATACAGTTCAAAACCATGTTGGCCGCTGGAATGAACGATCTTTTCGATCCTGCTACCCCTTTTTTTCAATTGATTAATAAAATCGTCATTAGCATTCACCGGGATCATCCGATCCTTTGCTGCCATCACAATCAAGAACGGCGGGAATTCCTTGTCAGTGATCAGCTCGAGTATAGATTGATCGATCTGCCCATAATAAACAATAATACTTTTGATAAACCCTTGATCTGCTAATAATGCTTCTCTGACACCATCTTTTACCCCTAAAGAAAAAACAAAAAAGCTGATACTGTTACCATTAATTTTTAGTTCTTCCGCATTAGCTCGAATATATGTACTTAAGTCCGTTATATCGTCGGGGGAGTAACCAGGTCGCCAGTTAAAGGTAACGGCATTGAAACCATTTACGGCCATTAACCGCCCCCATGAATTATAAAGAGCAGTATCTTTATAACTACTCTCTGGCCCACGTCCATGAACTAAAACAACAGTATGTCCTTTTGTCACCGGAGCTTTTTCCAGGGAATAATATACATCCAGCATTAGTCCTTTGCCCTGTTCAGTCTTATAAGTAATATTTCGCCGCACCTTCACTTCATCCATGTTAGCTTGCTGATAAACTAAATCAGTTCCTGCTTGACATATTCCGCTGAAGATAACAAAAAACCCCAAAACCAGAATGTACACAAAGAAATTAAAGCTATTCTGCATAATTTACCCTCCAATAAATTTTGATTGACTTGTTAGTCAACCATTAATAATATTATACCATTTTTTTGTATTTGGATCAAGATAAAAAAGGGAAGCAAATTAGTGCTCCCCTAAAGATTAAACCGAAGGTAAAAGGCTACTCCCTGCTCTTCATTGCTGGCCCAGACTTCACCGTGATGCAGATCAATAATCAGTTTTACAATAGCCAGGCCAAGTCCAAAGTCACCATGGTCCCCTTTGGTAAATTTTTTAAAAATGTTTGACATTATTTCATCTTTGATTTCCGGTCCGTCATTCCAAATTCTGAGCAGGATACCGGGTCTATCTTTGACAATTTTACTTAAATTAATGCTAACTCGCTGTTTGGCATATCTGATCTGATTATCCAGGATATTATCCAGAGCAACTTTTAATTTATCCCTATCCCCTTTTAACATAATTTCATCCAGTTGGATTCCCCAGTTAATCTCTGAAGCCCGCCACCTGACCGTATTTACTGTTTCACTAACTAAAGCGGTCAGATTAAAATCACTTTTGTTCAACTTGAGTGTAGAGATATAATCAAATTTGGTTAATTTTAAAAGGGAATGGACTCTTTTTTCTAACCCTTTAGTCTCATCCTCAATAACTTTTACTGAAGCCTCCAGGTTTCCCCGTGGGAAAATTCCGTCAATGATCGCCTGAGCATAGCTACGAATAACCATGATCGGACTCTTTAATTCATGAGAAATTTGCTGCAAAAAAGATTGTTTTTTCTGTTCCTGTTCGAGCAACTGACAGCGCATCCACTCAATTGTATCACCCAGTTTACCGATTTCATCCCCGCGTTGGAGCGAGACAGGTTTATCCCATTTCCGAACGGCAATTTTTTTTACTTTTTCCTGTAATTCGACTAGTGGTCTGGCCAGGTATCTGGCAATAAAAATTGAAGCAATCCAGCTAATTAATAAAATCAGCACCAGGACTCTCCTCAACAGATTAAAGGTTGTTTTAACCAGGTTATCCCGGTACATACCAGAAAGATAAGAGACTAAATAACCCTTTTTTCCATTTGCTTCAGCCCGGCGCATCACATAAAGGATATTACGCTGCTCGATCTCGGTTGAATAATGTTTAATGTCTGTTTTCTGTTCTTGTCCGTCCTGTCTCAATTGTTTTAAAAACTCTTCAGATATTTCGTTGTTAGTGATCACTTCATTATCAGTGAGAAAGATATGCCTTACCACCCGGAAAGGCGGGGGAATAAATTTAATTTTTTTGTCTGATCTGATTTTATGTTCTCGCCCCAGATCAGTTGTATATTTCATGATATATTGATGAGTCAAAATATATTCCTGAGTATCCTCGATCCGGGCATATGTTTCATTAGTAAATGAAATCCTTAATACTAGCTGCATTAATACAATCAACAGGGTAGCTGAAATACCCAGAATTAAGCCCAGGATAGTCCAGATTTGAATGGCCAGTGGTTTATTCTTCAGGCCGAACATATGGCTCCACCAACCTGTAACCATAACCGTAAATCGTTTCGATCGTCAAATCTGGTAACTTTTTTCTTAAACGTCTAATCAGATCATCAACTACCCGGTCAGTACCGAAAAAATTATTACCCCAAACAGCAGTTAAAATTTGTTCCCGTGCTAAAGCCAATTGTTTATTGCTTAATAAAAAGCTTAACAGCTCAAATTCCAGTGAGGTAAGATCGACTGGTTGATCTTTTGGAGCTAATACTGTTCTTTTGGGCAGCGATATTTTATAGGGATAATAGTCAATTGTATCTTCAAATCTATTTTGTTCGGAATAGATCCGGGCCAATAATTTGCGGGTTCGGATAATCAGTTCGCGAGGAGAAAAGGGTTTGGCCAGGTAATCATCACTGCCTTTTTCTAAGCCGATGATTCGGTCCAGATCGGCATCACGGGCTGATATAAAAATAACCGGTGTTTCCGGTGTATATTTTTTTATTTCTTCGATCAATTGATAACCGTCAAGATCCGGTAACATAATATCCAGTATCCAAAGATGGGGATTATTTTTAATCGCTTCCTGCGCGGCTAATCCGGTTAAAAAGGGCTTGACTTCCCAGCCTTCATTTTCCAGATAAGATGTTAATAAGCGGTTTAAATTCTCATCATCTTCAACCAGATTTATGGTATAACTCATCTTTTCACCCTCTCCAATTAATGCTTTATTAAAAGTATACCTGAAGCAAACAGCAATTTCAATTCTTGCTGTTATTCATAACTTAAAGATACAACAGGGTCAAGTTTTGCCGCTTTGATCGCCGGGTAAATACCAAAAAACATCCCGACGAGCATGGAAAACCCGAGGGCTAATAAAACAGTGGGAACTGAAATTACCAGGGGCCAGTTTCCTAATCGGGCCACACCATAGGCGACAATACTCCCTATGATCACCCCCAAGATACCTCCCATGATGCTAAGGGTAAGGGCTTCAATCAGGAATTGGCTCTGAATATGTCGTCGTTTAGCCCCCAACGCTTTCCTGATCCCTATTTCCCTGGTCCTTTCGGTAACCGAGACCAGCATAATATTCATTATTCCGATCCCACCGACCAAAAGTGAAATAGCGGCAATACCGCTGAGCATTAGAGTCATTGTTCCGGTAACTTCATTAATGGTATCAAGTAATTGATCCTGACTCATTAAACTAAACTGTTCCTGATCACCGGCAAAGTATTGATTCAACAGGTATTCGATCTCCTGCACTGCCTGAGTTGCTAGCTCAGAAGAGATCGCCTGGGCCACAAAACTACTAACATATCTGCTGTTACCGATTGTATTGAGATATGTAGTGATCGGTAGATAGGCACTGGCATTAAGGTTGCCGGTTAACCCGCCATCTTTTTCTTCCATCACCCCGATTACTCTAAAAATAAAAGATTGCTGGTTATAATAAAAGTTTATTTTTGAACCAAGCGGGTTTTTATCTTGATATAACTCCTCCACCAGTTCTGACCCGAGGATAATAACATTAGTGGCATGACTCAGGTCATATTGGCTAAAGAATTTACCTGATTCCGGGAAATAATTGTTGATTTTCTGGTAATCGACAGTAGTTCCGATCAATTGGGCGCGATAGTTGTTCTCACCTGCCATCAGATGACCTGAAGCCTGACTGGTCGGCACTACTCGACTAACAGCCGGACAATAATCGGCAATTGCCTGACCTAATTCCAGGGTAAAAATTTCTTCGCTCGTGCTGCTGAGCCGTCCGAAATTTCCCCGCCTAACTCCCTGATTGATCGTAATTAAATTTGAACCAAGATCAGCGATACGGGCAGTCACTTGCTGCTGGGTACCGGCGGCAATCGAGATAACTGCTATTACTGCTCCTACTCCAATAATAATCCCCAGGATTGAAAGGATTGTTCTCATCTTGTTAGTCCCTAAACTACGAAAAGCAATTTTCAGAGTTTCCCATAACATTATGCGCTCACCTCATCTCGCCTAATTTTACCATCGATCAGCTGGATTACCCGACCCGCATGAGCGGCAACACTATCTTCATGGGTTACCAGAATAATAGTATGTCTTTGTGCGTTTAAATGGTGAAAAATAGTCATAATTTCATCTCCGGTTTTAGTATCGAGATTACCGGTCGGTTCATCAGCCAGGATCAGGGAAGGGTTATTAACTAAAGCCCGAGCAATAGCGACCCGCTGCTTTTGCCCACCGGAGATTTCATTGGGATAGTGTTGCAGCCGATTACCCAGACCTACTTTTTCCAGTAATTCTTTAGCGAGCTCTTGTCTTTTATTTTTCCTGGTCCCGTTATAGATTAGGGGTGCCTCGACATTATGCAGAATTGAAGTCCGGCTAAGGAGATTGAATTGTTGAAAAACAAAGCCGATATGTTTATTGCGTATTTCTGCTAATTGATCATCGGCTAGAGCGGAAACATCATGATTGTCCAGCAAATATTGTCCGGAAGTTGGTCGGTCCAGACAACCCAGCAGATGCATTAAAGTCGACTTACCCGAACCGGATGGACCCATGATCGCCACCATCTCTCCTTTTTTAATCTCAAATGAAACACCGTTAAGGGCCTTGACTGCTATTTCCCCGTTTTGATAAAACCTGGTTAAATCCGTAATTTTTAGCATTATTACCGTCCTCCCTTCATCCCACCCATCCCGGGCATAAATCCACCTGGTCTAAACTGTTCTCCGGAAGTTACTTCTTTATTATGCTGAAAGGTATTGATTATAATTATTTCACCGGCTTCCAGACCTGATTCAATTACTATTCTGAGCCCATCGGTTAAACCGGTGACTACCGGTGCAGCTTGTGACCTTTCATTCTCAACTTTCATTACAAATTCTTGTCCATTCCGGTTAATTACCGCAGTGATTGGGACGATAATTTTGTTATCCACCTGGCCGGTAATAATATCAAGATCAGCTGAACTACCGATCTTAATATCAAAATCACTTTGCTCAAGTAATACTGTTAGCGGAAGTGTTACTATATTGTTATTATTAACGACTTGATCAGCAATTTCTACTACCTGACCACTGATTACTTCACCCGGCAGTGATTCCAGGGTTACAAGCACTGGTTGACCTAATTTAACATAAGGAATATCACTCTCCTCGATCAGTACTTCAATTGTTAATCTGCTATTGTCAATAATCACTGCTGCCGTACCACTGGTATAATGTCCTCCCTCTTCAACAGTGATCTCGGTGATCACACCGGCAAAGGGTGCTTTTAACTCCGTATTTTCCAGTTCTTCTCCGGACAGTACCAGGTTAAGCCTGGCTTCTTCGATCTCTGTCGCCGAACCATTTATTTTGGAGCGATTATAGGAATTTTGGGCCTTAATATATTGTAATTGAGCTGCTGTTTTGTCGAGTTCGATCAGGATTTGATCTTCCATCACCCGCTCTCCTTCTTCCACATATATTTCTTTTATTTTGGTACTACCACTGCCGCGGGCAGGGAAAGATAACCTTTTTTCTTCGAGCGGAGCGACAAAACCGGTTGCTGATGTTTTTTGCTGTAAACTCCCCGGGGTTACCTTAATTGTCTGTTTTGGCCTTATTTCGGCCTGATTGACCGCTTCATTCGACGCCAACAATCGATAATAAATTACTCCAGCAGCCAGTAATAATAAGACTATACTAACTATTATTATCAGGTTTTTTTTATTCATGAGCAAAACCCCCCAACAGATTATCATTTTCGATAAAAGCACTCAATTCTATTTTATCGATCAAAAATTGGTCCTGGAAAACCTGCAAGTTGTTTTCAGCCTCTTTCCGCTGAAGTGAGAACTCTTGATACTCACTCTTTTTAATTAAACCCAGCTGATATTGTTCCCAGGCTGTTTTCTCCCGGTAAATACGCTCTGCTACTTTTAATTCTTCTTGCCTTAACCTGGCCTGACTAAGCTCTACTTGATTGATCAATTGTCTGAGTTCTACTTCCAGTTGAGTCATTAAATCCTGATAATCGACTTTTTTCAACTCAATTTCCTTCCTTTTTTCTTCACTCTTTAGACGGTGTTGTCCCCCGTCATATAACTGATAGGATAGCTTAAGTGCAAGGGTAAGTTCCTCTTTAATACTGGCATAGTTGCTCTCCATATTTAAAGTAAGACCGGCTTCTTTTTCCAGCCATTCTAATTCCTGTTGTAGCAGGGCCTGGTCGATCCGATTGCTGATTAACTGATAATTGTTTTGTTCGATCACCGTCATGAATTCGGTTATTAATAGTTCTTCTTTTTTAAGCGGTTCAGGTAAATAGCTTAATTCAGTAATTAAGTCTGCCTGGCTATCTATGATTAGCTCTTGTTCGCTTGCCAGGCCCAAAGCTCGGAATAAAGAAAGTTTTCTCTCCGCCAGGTTGAGTTCGGCTTCTTTTAAGCGGTATTCAGCCTCTTCCAGTCTGATTTGTGCCGAATAGATCTCTCCCGCTCCGACATCACCTATGTCGTATTTAGCCATTATTTTAGCAAGATTCTCCAGTTGCAACTCTCTATTTTCCTGGTAAATCCCTTTTTTTTCAAACAATCTAACTAAACTTAAGTAGCTTTCCAACCAGTTTACTATTTTAGTGCTTTTTTCCTGGCTTAGTTTTTCCTCTGCTTTTAGCAGTTCTTGTTCAATCGTATAATACTGCTGCGTAGAACTGAGCGGAATAAGCGGATAAATCCTTTGAATTAGAGCGATTGAATAATCAGGGGTGCTAAGAGCGTCTTCACGAACAGTTATTCCAGAATTAATCATTAAACCTGATGAATAGCTTTTGCTGACATTGAGAGCAAGATTATTCTGATTTGACAGCGGATAGGAATAATCGGTTGTAAGCTTCATCTGCCAGTCTTCACCGGCTTTGATTAACGCCAGCTCTCTTTGGAGAGTTTTGATTTTTTCTGCTGTTTTTTGTAGCTCACTATTATTCTTTAAACCTAGTATGATCGCCTCTTCGATTGTGATTCCTCCGGCCGTTGTTATACTGTTGATCGTAAAGAGTAACAGTAGTAATAGCATTAAACTGATCTTCTTATTTTTGAGCAGTAGTTCCATCTAAAAACACCCCGGTTTCCCGATTAATTGATTGTTTTAAAACCTGCTCATGCAGGTAATAATTTGCCACTACCGCCTGATAACGATACTTGGCCTGGAGTAAATTAATTTCATATTGAAGCAGCTCGATCGGGGTGACCAAACCCAGTTTATGTTGTTGGTCGAATAACAGATATTTTTCCTCGGCTTCAGTTAGCTGTTCTTTTTTTAGCTCCATATCTTTAATGGTCTGTTTGAACTGATAATATTTCTCCTGGGTGGTCGTTGTTATTTCTTTACTAGTTTTTTCTTTCTCCAACTCGGCTAATTTAAGAGTGATTTCTTTTAATTCCCAATCTAACTCCGATGATGAGACTTCAGCCCTTTCCAGGTCAATCCTGGCCAGTTCGATCTCATCTTCACGAAGTTTTAAATCCCGACTGTTATTTAAGGCGGTTGTGATTGCTTCTTGTTCATCGATCTCCCAGATCGTCGGATATGCTAGTTTTTCCGGTAACAGCTCATTTTGCTCCAGTCGCAACGTTATTCTGAATGTTCTCAGGTTGTGCTGATAATCGTCATGGTTCTTTTCCAAAGTGAACTGGGCATCTTGATACTTATTTTCCTGCTCCAGGAGAGCAATGCTCCCGATATCTCCAATTTCGTATTGGGCTTTCGCCTGTGCTAACTCCTTTTTTGCTAGTTCCAGCTGTTTATTCTTTATTTCCAGGTCTAGGTTAGATAGCCAGATCGTATTATATTGACTGATTGTACTGCTAATAACATGATCGAGCGAGTTTTGGTATGTATTCTCGGCGGCAGCTAAGCTAAATTCTGCGGACAGTTTACTATATTTGGATGGTGTTAAAAGGTTGCTGGCGTTTTGCCTTTGGTACTCAAGCTTAGCCTTGGCCAGTTTAAGTCTGGCCAACTGTAAATCATAGTTTTGCTCAATCGCAATGTTGACTGCTGTGCTAAGATCCAGCTGGTTAATTTCCGCTGCAAACGTAGCGGTTGTCACACTTAGTGTTAAAAAAAATAGAATCACTAATTTTTTTTTCATCATATAAGCCCCTTTGTTCTTTTTAGATATAATTATTATCGGGGATAAATATCAGGGAATTATCACAGGATTATGGGAAATTATATGAAAAAAACCACCTTGGATTAATTTCCAGGTGGTTTTTTAAATTTATAATAGTTAAATTTATCTGTTTAAAACTTTTTTAATCCTTTCGATAGCCCAGTTAAGCTCATCTTTAGTAATAATTAGGGGTGGAGCAAATCTAATGACATTTTCATGGGTTTCTTTAGCCAGTACACCTAGTTTTTTGAGTTCTTCACAGTAAGGACGGGCTTTTTCTTTTAATTCTATTCCGACAAACAAACCCCGTCCCCTAATCTCCTTAATAATTGGGTTTTCAATCGTATGTAACTGTTCCATTAAATACTGGCCCATTTCCAGTGATCTTGCTACCAGATTTTCTGCTAATAAAACATCAATTGCGGCAATTGCAATGGCACAACCCAGCGGATTTCCGCCAAAAGTAGAGCCGTGTGAACCCGGTTCAAAAACACCCAGGGTCGCCTGGTCACCTGCTACTGCCGAAACAGGCATAACCCCTCCGCCCAGCGCTTTACCTAAAATATAGAGATCCGGTTGGACCTCCTCCCAATCACAGCCAAACATTTTACCGGTTCTACCGAGCCCGGTCTGAATTTCATCAGCGATCAGCAGAATATTATTATCCTGACAAATTTTAGCTGCTTCTTTTAAATAACCGGCGGGGGGAATAATTATTCCGCCTTCACCCTGGATTGGTTCAACCATAAAAGCAGCCGTATTTGGGGTAATACTATTTTTCAGTGCCGTAATGTCACCATAGGGTATCATCTTAAAGCCCGGAGTAAATGGCCCAAATCCGGCTCGATATTCCTCGGTAGAACTGAACGTAATAATGCTAATAGTCCTTCCGTGGAAATTATTGGAGCAGACAATTATCTCGGCTTGATTCTCCGGCACTTTTTTGTTCTGATAAGCCCAGCGGCGCGCAGTCTTAAGTGCTGTTTCCACGGCTTCTGCTCCTGTATTCATCGGCAAGACCATATTTTTACCAGTAATTTCTACAATTTTTTGATAAAATAATCCCAGTTGATCATTATGAAATGCCCGTGAAGTCAAAGTTACTCGGTCTGCTTGTTCTTTCATCGCTTTAATAATTTTGGGATGCCGGTGGCCATGGCTTACTGCTGAGTATGCACTTAACATATCCATGTATTTAGTACCCTCCGGGTCCTGAACCCAGACTCCCTCCGCTTCGGAAATTACAATTGGTAATGGTAGATAGTTTGCGGCACCATAATGATTTGTTAATTTAATAATTTCTTCACTTTTATTCAATCTAATCCCTCCTACTTAGTTTTATATAAAAAAACATATATATTATATTAGCTAAAATCTTTAAATATCCTTCATAAAATATAAAATAGAAGTCAACAGTGATTATATTAGATCAGGCAAACCCAATCCGGTCAGAGCAAAACTAAAGATCAACGGCTAAATTATCCTTTTATTAATTGTACCGCTCAGCTTAGTTATGATCAATCACTGTTGACTTCTTCGCTAGTTTTTCCGGTAAATCATTAAATATACCCATAAAAATTTATTGTCAGCTTAAAACAGGGGCTCTGGTATTGATAATTTTTTGGCTTAAGCTGGCAAATCCCTGTGCCAGCTCATCTTTACTATCAGCTTCCCCGATAATATGCATAATATCCCGCTCAATATTACCCGGCTCGACCAATATTCCCTCCATATTGCCTAAGATCGCTTTAAAGAGATTTATTTTGTCATAAAGGAGTTTGAGGATCTTTTCTTCAATTGTATCAATAGTTGCTAAATTATAAATATAAACATCACGGATCTGTCCCAGGCGGTGAACCCGCCCAATCCGTTGTTCTAATTTCATTGGATTCCAGGGCAAGTCGTAATTAATAATTATATTACAAAATTGCAAGTTTAAACCCTGACTTCCGGCTTCGGTACTGATTAAAATGTCTTTTTTCTGCTGGAAAATATATTTAATCCATTCTTTCCCGCTGTTACTGAAACCACCGTTAAAAAGGATTGTTTTATACCCTATTTTTTCCAGATATCTGGCAATATATAATTGGGTAGCCCGATATTCAGTAAAGATGATGACTTGTCCATTGATATTGTTTAAAATCCTGCTTACTTCCTTCATTTTAGAATTAAGTTTGATTTTTTTAGCTGCTTCCAGGATCTGATTTAAATAGGGAGAGTAATGAGCAGAATTAGCCAGGGTTTGTAACAGAGCAAAAGAGCTGCTACAAACTTCCCTTTGATAGGTAATCAGGTTTAATATACTTAACTTACCGGCCATTCTCCGCCGGTACTCTTTTTTAACATAAGCTGTGACCATGTCATAGAGCTCTTTTTCCGGTTGAGTTAGCCTTACCATGACCTGTTCCAGTCGGCGGGACGGAAAATCAATAGCTGTATTGGCATGGGAATTTCTGATCATAATCTGCGCCAGGTCTTCCTGCAAGCCCTTACTATTTTTGACCAGGTGCTTGCCGGCTACATATTTATTTTTGAAATCTTTGAGATCCCGATATAAATCCGGATGCAAAAGTGCAATCAAATTATATAATTCTTCTAAATTATTCTGAATTGGTGTTGCCGTTAATAAAAGACAATATTTCTTTTTGAGGTTGTTAACAAATTTCCAGTTTAGGGTTTGTTGATTTTTTAACCGGTGGGCTTCATCGACAATCACCATATCAAATTCTACTTCTAATAAATGACGGGAGTGTTTTTCCCGCTTGGCCATGTCCAGGGAAGCGATTTGATGATCAAAATAAGCCCAACCCCGACCTTTTCTATTAAAAAAAACATCGGTAATTTTTATTTTCTTGACCAGTTCATTTGTCCACTGAAAGCCCAACGAGGCCGGTACTAAGATTAAAAATTTTTTAACCAGACCCCGCTCAAGGTATTCCTTTAAGATCATTCCGGCTTCGATCGTTTTGCCCAGGCCGACTTCATCGGCCAGAATTGCTCGTCCAGCCAATTGATCGATTACTTTACGAACCGTTTTGCTTTGATGTGGTAGTAGTTTAATATCCAGTTGATTTACGACAATCTAAGATCACCCCCTTTATTTTTAATGTGCCGTTAATAGTCTATCTTTATGTAGGTAAGTTTTAACTTATAAATTAATTCCAATAATCCCCCCAATACTCCCGGTCACTAATCCAATCATCAGTAATAAAAAGATATAACCGATCGAAATCGGCATACTGATCGTTCCGATCAGAATCACAATTCCCATATAAATCAAGCCACCCAGTCCCCCGTTAAGCCAACCGTTCTTTCCCACGTGTCTGGCGATATAAAAACCGATATAGGTAATAATAATTGTATTGAGTGTAATCAACAGGATATTTAAACTTCTGGTGTTTAAACTGTAGACTAAACCCGAAAACAGGGCCAAAATGGAGCTAACAATTAACAAAAAAGCTATTCCCCTTGTTACTCCTTTTAGAATCACCATGTTATAGATTAGTTTATCCTGATCTCGGTGATCAAACATAAAAATCCCCCCTTTTATATAAAATATATTATATATGGGAGGGAATAATAACTACCTGTCTGGAAAGAGATCGTATTATTTTTATAGTTAAGCTATTTTTAGTAAAGGTAATATAATTAAAGGAATAGTGATTTATTTTTTATTATTAGAGTTTATTACTTAGTTTTCGACTTTGACCACGATAAATTTTTACTGTATACTTGATTTTGTTGTCGCTTTTTAAATCTTAGCAATAAATATGCCCTCATCGTCTAGGGGTCCAGGACACCAGGTTTTCATCCTGGCGGCAGGGGTTCGAATCCCCTTGAGGGTGCCAGAAACGGAAGTAAGTAGGCGGAGGCTGAGGCTATAATAGCATAAACTCTGACCTCCCGTTACTTACTCCTAATCCGGAGGGGTGCCCGAGTGGCCAAAGGGAGCAGACTGTAAATCTGTCGGCGCAGCCTACGAAGGTTCAAATCCTTCTCCCTCCACCAATTTTTTTTACCTAGATCATTATTTATATTTTTATATTAAAAAAGACGGGCTGCCGTCTTTTTTAGTTAACTTTAATTTTGTTAAATTAATTATCAAATTTGATAACCTTTGTAAGGACTTCACCTTCATTACCCCAGGGCCCCAATATCTCCTCCCCTTTTTGCACCTGGATGCCAGCTGCATTACCAATTTTTAGTTCTATTACATCGCTTCCTTGAAAATCGATGGTCTGTTCTCGCTCCATAATTCCTTCATACTCAATTCTTCCATCGACCGCTACTTGCAGCCAACTTCGTTTAACTGCCATAATTGTAATTATCTTGTCACTCTCGTCGGGATGAATATTAAACTGTTCTTCTAAAAGCTCAGCAAGTTGTTCACTGGATTTTTTTTTACTATTTTCCGGCAAAGCAGCCTGAGTTAAGTTATCAGTGATTGTTAATGGGAGTTCCGGCTGGTTTATTTCACTTGTATTTACATCAGATATATTCTGTGAAGCATTGTCGTAATGATCATTAACCTTATTTAACAGAAAAATATTATATACAACAAAAATAATTACCAGCAGGACGATTATAACAATAATTGAACTTACTATTTTGTTCTGAAAAATTCCGGTGCTTTGTTCTTCCTCTTCTTGTTCTAATTCTTTTTCCAGTGCTTCTCGCTCTTTTTTCAGTTTTTCTTTATATTCTTCGACCAGTTCTTTTCCGTTAAGCCCCAAGAAATTTCCGTATCCTTTTATAAAAGCTCTGACATAAGCTTCTCCGGGGATAAGTTTATAATTTTCTTCTTCCAGTGCTTGTAAATACTTTGCCCTGACCTTAATACTATCCTGAATCTCTTTAAAAGAGAGACCGGATTCCTGCCTGGCCTCTTTAAGTCTATCCCCAATTGACAAGCATCTTACCTCCCTTCCGCTCTGTACTTAAATACATTTTTTTAAAAAGTATGTATTTTTTAGTGTTTGAGTATATAGTTCTATGGTTCGTGTCAAAAATCCTTTTTTTGACGAAAAAATTGGCCTTTAGCCTTAATATCCTTATTCTTCTTGATCATATGGTTCTCCTCCGGCTGCTGGTGGAGTTGCACTGCCGATTACTCCGGCCAGGGCCAAAATGGTTAAAACATAAGGAAACATGATTAAAAATTGTCGTGGTATAAAGTCGATGCCGATGGTTTGAGCCAGCATTTGCAAAGAATCGGCAAAGCCAAATAATAAAGCAGCCAACAGCGCCCCCTGGGGAGTATATTTGCCAAAGATCATTGCGGCCAGAGCAATAAAACCACGGCCGGCCGTCATTTCTTTCACAAAGATACCAAGCAGTCCAACCGAAAGACTGGCCCCGCCCAGCCCGGCTAAAAGCCCACTGAGGATTACGGCAATATAACGGGTCTTTTTAACATTAATTCCCACACTATCTGCCGCAGCCGGGTGTTCTCCTACCGCCCTAATTCTTAATCCAAAAGGTGTCTTCCATAAAACCCAGTAAGAGACAGCGACCAGTAATAAGGCCAGGTAAACAAAAGGGATATGATTAGCAATTATATCTCCCAAGACAGGGATCTCTTTAATTCCAGGGATGGGCAGCACGGCAACTTTATTGACACTTGGTGATTGACCGGCATGTTCAAACATTGTCCCCAGTAAAAAACCGGTCAACCCTACCGCAAGGATGTTAATCGCTGTACCGCTGACAACCTGATTAGCCTTAAATTCGATCGATATTACGGCATGAATAGCGGCAATCAACATTCCGGCACCCATTGCGGCCAGTACTCCTATCCAGGGGTTCCCGAATAAGTAAGAAAAGGCCATTGCCGTGAAAGCACCGATCAGCATAATACCTTCCAGTGCAATATTAAAAACACCGGATCTTTCAGTAAATACGCCACCTAGTGCGGCAAAAATCAGGGGTGTGGCCAGCCGTAAAGTAGTATTTAAGACAGCAATGATATTATTCAACATTAGCAACAACCCCTTTTTTTTTTTTTTTTTTTCTTAGAATTAAAGTGAAGACATATTCTGCGGCCATAAAGAAGATGATAATAGCCTGGATAATTTCAATTAAGTCTTTGGGGACACCGGCCATACTCTGCATCTCATTAGCTCCCCGTGATAGAATCCCGAAGAGAAATGCTGCTAATATTATCCCGGCCGGATGGTTTTTCCCCAGCAAGGCAACGGCAATCCCGGTAAATCCTAGACCAATTAGACCAAATGGTTGATAAGCCCGGTGTTGTAGCCCCATCACCTGAACTGAACCGGCCAGTCCGGCCAGGGCCCCGCTGATAAACATGGCTAACACCATGTTCCTGGCAATATTGATCCCTCCGTTTTCTGCCCCTTTTGGGTTAAGTCCTACTGCCCGAACTTCATAACCGATCGTTGTTTTCCAGAGCAGGTAATAGATCAAAAGTGCGGCTAACAGAGCCAGTAAAAAACCGAGATTCAAGCGCGAGCCAGGGATTCGCCATAATCTGGCACTGGCAAAGATCCTTGGTGTAGCAGGTATTGGACCCGGTTTCATTAGTGGTCCGCCGATTAAGAAACTGGTCAGATATAGCGATATATAATTCATCATAATACTGGTTATAACCTCATGGACTCCCAGTTTGGCTTTTAAATAACCGGCAAAACCACCCCAGACTCCACCGGCCAGGATCCCGGCCAGTAGCGCCAGGGGGATGTGAATAAACCAGGGTAATTGAATAATGAAACCGATCCAGGCGGTGGCAGTATAGGCGACCAAGAATTGCCCATCTCCACCGATATTAAATAAACCGGTCCGGAAGGCAAAAGCAACGGCCAGTCCGGTAAAAATCAATGGTGTGGTATTAACAAGGGTTGTAAAAAATCCCCGCATACTACCAAAAGAACTATTCCATAAGACCTGATAAGCCAGGATTGGGTCTTTTCCAATAATAACCATAAAAACAGCACCAAACAATAGACCAAAAATAACGGCAATTACGGGCACAATAAGCTTTGACAAACTTTTCATTCAACCCCACCCCCCATTTCTTTCCGGTTACCAGCACCAGCCATCAGTAATCCCAGTTTATCTTCATTAGCCTCTTCGCTGTCCATAATCGCAACAATTTCACCTTCATAGATCACGGCAATTCGATCACTCAAAGAGAGAATTTCATCGAGTTCCAGCGAAATTAAGACAACTGCTTTGCCGTTATCACGCTGTTCAATAATGCGATTATGAATAAATTCGATCGCTCCGACATCGACGCCACTGGTTGGTTGTACCGCAACCAGCAGGTCATGTTCGCGGTCAAATTCCCGGGCCAGAATTACCTTTTGTTGATTCCCGCCCGATAATGCTCGAGCTAAAATATCTTCCCCCGGGGTGCGGACATCAAACTCCTTAATCAGGCGTTGCACCTCTTTCTTAACCCGACGGTAATTAATATTAATACCACTGGCATAGGGAGGGCGGTAATGCTGGCCCATGATCAGGTTTTCATAAAGGGTAAAATCCAGGACCAGTCCCCGTTTTTGGCGGTCTTCCGGGATAAAAGAAACACCGGCTTCAATGATCTCTCTGGTTGAAAAATTAGCGATATCTTGTCCATTGAAGACAATTTTTCCTCCGGTCGGTCTCTTTAATCCGATCAGGGTTTCCGCTAGTTCTGATTGCCCGTTACCATCAACCCCGGCAATACCTAAAATCTCTCCCCGTCTAACCTGAAAAGAAGTTCCGGTCAAGGCCGGTAAACCCCGTTCATCTTTAGCTTTGAGACTCTCCACCTCCAGTATTATCTCACCCGGTGCAGCCTGTCCCTTTTCGACTTGCAGAACTACTTCCCGTCCAACCATCATTTTAGCTAAACCGGCTTCAGTAGCTCCGGCGGTCTCTACGGTATCAATAACTTTACCCCTTCTAATCACCGTAACCCGGTCGGAAATAGCTTTAACTTCTTTTAACTTATGGGTAATAAAAATAATTGATTTACCTTGACTGGTTAAATTTTTCATAATATTGATTAATTCCTTTACTTCCTGTGGGGTCAGCACAGCGGTTGGTTCGTCAAGAATCAGAATATCAGCACCACGATAGAGAGTTTTTAAGATTTCAACCCGTTGTTGCATACTGACCGTTATATCCTGGACCTTCGCTCTGGGCTCTACATTTAAGCCGTACTTATGAGAGAGTTCCTCTACTTCCAGGATCGCCTTGTTCTGATCGAGCATCCCGTTTTTACGGGGTTCTCTCCCCAAAACAATATTCTCGGCAACGGTAAATGGTGGTATCAGCATAAAATGTTGATGGACCATGCCAATCCCGTTTTCGATTGCAATATTAGGACTGGTAACATTAAACCTTTTTCCTTTGATATAAATTTCTCCGGCATCTGGGTGATAAAGTCCATAAAGGCATTTCATCAGAGTCGTTTTACCGGCACCGTTTTCACCAAGTAGGGCGTGGATCTCTCCCTGCGCCAGAGAAAAATTAACCGAATCATTGGCCAGGACACCGGGAAACTCTTTGCTAATATTGATCATTTCAACGGCCAGCATCTCTTTTTTCTGCATAATCAATTCCTTTCCTTGTGTAGATACCTTAAGAATCGCTCTCCTCACATTTGCCTTTGTTGTTCCCGTTTAGGAAATCCTCTAATTCGTCTTTATCGATCAACACCTCTCTAGCTTTACTACCGGCATATGGCCCGACTATACCGTCTTCTTCCATCAGGTCGATTAAACGTGCTGCCCGGGAATGACCAATGTGCAGCCTGCGCTGTAACATCGAGATTGAAGCGCGGTAATTAACGACCAGCTTGACTGCTTCCTGATATAATTCATCGGTATCTTGATCAAGAGCCAGTTTTATTTCGTCAATTTCTTCAAGCTGGACCTCATACTCAGGATCAGCCTGGTTTTTAACAAAATCAACGGTCCGATTTATTTCATCGTTATCAATAAAAGCTCCCTGGATACGCTGGGGTTTTTGGGAACCGACCGGGGCAAAAAGCATATCTCCCCTACCCAGTAATTTTTCCGCACCGCCCATATCCAGAACAGTCCGCGAATCGGTTTGTGAATAAACCGCAAAAGAGATGCGGCTTGGTATATTGGCTTTAATTAATCCGGTAATTACATCAACCGAGGGACGCTGGGTAGCGATGACCAGGTGAATTCCGGCAGCCCGAGCCATCTGGGCCAGCCGGCAAATATTATCCTCAACCTCGTTTGCCGCTACCATCATTAGATCAGAAAGTTCATCGATAATTACCACGATATAGGGCATATGTTCTTCCGGAGCGGCCTTTTTATTATATGAAGTAATACCCCGGGCCCCACTACTGGAGAAAACCTCATACCGGTTCTCCATCTCATTGATCACCAGTTTCAGGACACTGGCTGCCTTTTTGGGATCGGTCACCACCGGGGCAAAGAGATGTGGTAAACCTTGATATGTACTTAACTCTACCTTCTTGGGATCAATTAAAAGTAGTTTTACTTCTTCCGGTGTTGCCTTAAAGAGAATACTGGTAATGATTGTATTAATACAGACACTTTTCCCGGAACCGGTAGCTCCGGCTACCAACAGATGCGGCATCTGGGTTAAATCGGCAATAATCGGTTTACCGTCAATTCCCATCCCCAGCGCAAGAGCTAGTTTGCTTTTGGCTCTGGAAAATTCATTAGCAGCCAGAATATCTTTTGCTCTAACCATGCTATTTTTTTGATGGGGGACTTCTATTCCTACGGCAGCCTTACCGGGGATCGGGGCTTCAATCCTAACCCCGGGAGCAGCCAGGGCCAGGGCAATATCATCAGCCAGACTTACAATCCGGCTTACTTTTACCCCGGAGGCAGGTTGCAGCTCATAGCGGGTAATCGTTGGGCCATGACTGACCTTAATTACCCGGGCCTTAACCGAAAAACTAGCCAGGGTCTCTTCTAGCAGCATTGACTTATTTCCTGGCTTTTTTTTCAGATGTTTACTGTCTTTCAATAACTTGGTGCTTGGCAAGCGGTAATTCTCGGTAGTAAAGGTTTCCGGCTTGGTCAGCTGTTTTTCTTTTTTCAGTACATTTTTATTGGTCGTCTTCTTTTCACTGGTAAATTCATTCATACTCTCCGTAGCCGCTACTTCTTCTGCCGGATAATCGGTAAAGATATTTTCAACAATTTCTCCTTCCTGTTCTTCGAAATAATCTTCTTCAAGCAGCGGTTTTTCTTTTTGTCGGAAGATACGTAAGATGAAATCCTTAATTTTTTGCAAAACCGATAATAATAAAAGGTCAGACCAGAGAAGTAAACCAATCAATAAAATCGTACTAAGGAGCACATAGGTACCGATATAACCGAATAATTTAAGCAAACCCCAGGAAAGAAAACCGCCTAAAAACCCTCCCCCATAACCCATTAACCCGTAATCCAGCGTGAAAACGGGATATGAATAGAGATGATAGATCGATAATATACTGAGATAGGATAAAATAAATCCTAATAAGCGACTATTAAAACGGAGACCTTTTAGTCTAATCAAGGTGATCCCCCAGATAAATAAGAATAGTGGTATCAGGTAAGAACCAAGGCCGGTTATAGTATGATAGGACTCCGATAATTTCCGGCCGATGATCCCGACGGTGTCAGTAAAGAGAGAAATAGCACTTAAAATACCCAGGGCAATAATAATTATGCCCAGGATTTCATTTTTTCTTTTATCGAGCATTTCCTGCTCTAACTGTCCCTCTTCCTGTTGTTCTTTGTCATTGGTTGCTTCAGCTTGCTCCATTATCCTCACCTCCACATACTAATTTCTACATTTACTAAAATAATCCTGCTAATAAAAGAATTAAAAGACCGATTGTCCAGCAGTAGTATGAAAAAATACTCAACCGGCCTTTCTTTAAGATATGGAGCAGGTATTTAATCGCAAAATAACCGGAAATAGCCGCCGCGGTAGTACCTGCTGCTAACATAAGCCAGCTTAAGCCCTCTAATCCCGAGGCCAGGACATCTTTTGTTTCCAACAACCCTGCCCCAAAAATGACCGGAATGGAGAGCAGAAAGGAGTAGCGGGCAGCCGATTCCCGATCCAAACCCTGCAGTAGTGCCGCCACAATCGTAATACCGGAGCGAGAGATACCGGGGATAATTGCTATTCCCTGTGCAATACCGATGAGCCCGGCATTAACACCGTTCATTTCGGCCAGGCTTTTTCGGTTATGGCCCAGGCGTTCGGCCAAGTACAGGAGTAAACCGGTAATCAGCAACATAAATCCGACTAAACTTACTGAAGAATAAAGACCGGCAAAAAAGTCTTTTAAAAAAAAACCGATTAGACCGGTTGGAATCATCCCAATAATGATTAACCAGGTTAACTGTCGCTTCTCTTTTTTAAAAAGGATTATATCAATAATATCTTTCCGAAAAATAATAATGATCGGCAGCAATGTACCAAAATGCAAAAAGACCTCCAGAGTCAGCTGATCAGACTCAATCCCGAAAAGGGATTGAAATAAAACCAGATGGCCGGAACTGCTAACCGGTAAAAACTCAGTTAAGCCCTGGATAATACCTAATAAAACGACTTTAATTATCTCCATCTTTGTTGCCTCCTAAAAAACTGATAAAAGGATTAAGAAAAGGTAAAAAGAGCAAAAGATTGAATAGATTAAATAATGTATGGGCATTAGCAATCTGTCTTACTAAATTAGGGCTGCTCATTCTAACCAGCGCAATAAGCCACCCTAAACAGGGAAGGATCACCAGGACACCGATCAGATTAAAGAAAAAATGTCCCCAGACCATCGACCGAGCTACCTGACCGGAATTAATACTGGCGATAAAGGCAGTAACACAGGTGCCGATATTGCTGCCCAGGGTGATGGCAACAGCCGAAGCAAGGGTGATCAAATTATTGTTGGCTAAAACAACGGTGATCCCCGTAACAAGGCTACTGCTTTGAATTACTCCCGTAATCAATATACCCACCAGAATTCCTTTATAGGGATTAGTACCGCTATAAGCCAGGCAATGTTCAATTAACCGGTGGGTGCCGGGGTTCTGAAAGTATCCGGTCATTAATTCCAACCCGGCCAGGACGATCCCAAAAGAAAAAATAGCCAAACCCCCAAAAAATATTTTGGACCGAAAAATAATTCCAATCAAAATCAAGACAACCCCACTAATAATTATTAGCGGAAAAAAAGATAAAATAGGTAGGGAGATAATTTGAACCGTAACCGTAGTACCGATATTAGCACCCAGCACAATTCCCATCGCCGACCGTATATTGAGTAGTCCTGCTTCGAGTAAAGCAATTAAAATAATAGTAACCGCACTACTGCTCTGTAAAACTGCCGTAATTATTGTCCCAATTAACACTGCTAAAAAAATGTTCTCGCTAAGGCCTTGCAAAATAGCTTTTATTTTGGCGGTGGCAATTATTTTAATCGACCTTTTGGTTCCTTCTAAACCCAACAAAAATAAAAATAGGCCAATCAAAAAAATATGCATAGTTATATCATCACCTTTGAGCTTTCTTTAAAATATAACTATGCTTATATTAAATATTTTATCATTCTAAATACTAGATTTGCAAGCCGGTTTTTAAGATTGTTCCCGGAAAAATCTCGTTTTTTAAAAATGCCTGCGGGTTAGAAGAAATAATCCGGTTAATTCTGACCTGTTGGGGATCAATCCTCTCTACCAGCAGAGTAATCCCCTCTCCCAATTCCATTTCCTGGTACTGAGGGTCAAATTCATCCCAATCATCAAATAGCGTCTCCGCAGGAAAAATAGAATAATTAATCACTGCACTACTCCTCCGTTCTCTTTTCTAATCAGGGTTCGCAAGGTATTTAGCGCATCATTTAATCCGCCAACCTGGTCGATTAACCCGGATTCGACGGCATCATTTCCGATCAGGACAGTACCGACATCCCGAACCAACTCCCCTGTCCTAAACATTAATTCCCGGAAATAATCCTCTGAAATATTGGAGTGTTGGGTGACAAATCTAATTACTCGATCCTGCATCTTATCCAAATATTCATAGGTCTGAGGAACCCCGATGACCATTCCGGTTAAGCGGATCGGATGAACAGTCATACTGGCCGTAGCAACAATATATGAGTGATCGGTAGCTACCGCAATTGGCACCCCGATACTATGCCCTCCCCCCAGTACGATTGAGACGGTTGCTTTACTCATGCTACTAATCATCTCCGAAATAGCCAGACCGGCCTCAATATCTCCTCCGACGGTATTAAGGATGATTAATAGTCCTTTTATTCTGGGGTTTTCCTCAACAGCGACTAACTGTGGAATAATATGCTCATATTTAGTAGTTTTGTTTTTAGGCGGTAAGACCAGATGGCCTTCGATCTGGCCAATGATCGGAATCACATGAAGATCACTTTGATTTTCCGCTGGGGGCGGGGTATTTTCTCCCAATTCCTGGAGAGATTTCAAGTTAGCTTGATTATCATTGAGATTTGGTCCCGGCGGATTATGGGGTCGGTTAGCAGGATGATTCGGGGAATTAGACCTAATATTGGGATTAGCTCGATGATGATTCACAAGATACCACATCCTTATCTTAATTTTACGATGTTAAAACTATTATTTTCAACTAGCTGTTATATTATGTATCTTTATGAATCCTACCTGATTTTGAGCCAACTTATTTTTCGATCGAAAACAAAACCTATTTTTTGGCTTAAACTCTTAGATTTAAGGTTAGTTGGTTCTACATTAACAAAAACCGGCTGATTGTTCTTTCTCTTGGCCTGAATTAAATACCTGCTAATGTCATGAGCATAACCTAAGCCCCGATATTCGGGCAGGACGTGCAGAAATCCTAAGGCATTATCATCATGGGTTAATCCCCAGGCGATAAGTTTATCTTCCGCAATAATACCGGCCGAAAGCCCTGTTGCAATCCGTTGGTTGATATATGCAATTGAAGTAAATTGCTGATAATCACTATTTTGATAAATATAATGTGCTGCTGACTTTTTAAGCGGGTTAACCTGCCGAACGGGTTGTTCAATCTTAGTTGTTGCCGGAAAAATAAAACGGTCAGTAGTTAATTCCCAATCTAAACTATACTCGTTTTCAATAATCTCTTTCATCCAGTCTTCAACTGAGGCAAAATATTTTGTCTGTTCTTTGGCTTGAGCGAGCAGATCAATTAACTCCGAGCGATCTGCACTTGATATATATGCCCATAAATGGTCACTTTTGCCCAAGACAAGCCAGGAATTACCATTTTGATAGACTTTACTGAGCGGATAATTCTCGATAAAGCCGATTATACTGATATTACGCTGTAAATCCTTCTTGAGAATTTTTTTAATATGCTGGTTCAATTCAATCCATCCCTTCGGCATATTCCTTTTCACCTTGATCTAACGAAACGAGTTGGAATTTACATTATAAAGGATAGCATGCGGAGGACTTCAAAATAATCATCTGTTTCAAAACGCAAGTTCCTGGTTGAGACCCTTTTCATCCCGGGATAAAATGCGGCGCGATAAGACTTGATATGCTCATTAAAGGACAGCTCTACTTCAAATGATTGTGGTAATGGTGTTTGCCATTGGGCGTAATCACCCTGCAAAGCCTGCTGAACCCCCTCTTTTATTTGGGTAAAGGCTACTTGCGGGTGAATACTGATTACTGATTTTCCCCTTCCCTGATTTAAGCCGACCGTTATAATCCTGGAATTAATCTGTTTAATATGCTCACAAAGTCCGATATCGCCGGAGACAAAGACGACCGGCACACCGACTGAAGATGCTGTATAGGTATTAACCAGGAATTCACTGGCATATTGGCCGTTGATTTTTAAATAGGCTAAAGCACCGCTGAGCGTATGGGCTAATGGGTTATGATCAGAGTCGGCATAGGAATGGTAGCCAATCATCACTACCGCATCAAATGTGTCATCTAGTTCCTGCATCATCCCGAACGGATGTCCGTTAAAGACTCGAATTAAGCGGGTATTGAGTGGTAATTGATCTAATTCCAGGTTCCTCCCACTAGCGTGCGCATCTTTGATCCATATTTCTTTGGCTCCGGCCAGATTAGCACCCTCACAGGCCGCCCGGACTTCATTGATCATCTCAGTTTTAAAAAAGGGATAATCACTTTTAGTCCTGCTTGTTTCATCCCAATTGGCAATTCCGGCTACTCCTTCAATATCCGCACTAATATATATTTTCATCACTAACACCCCTCACTATTTTTTAGATACATATTTCTCCATAACTTTTGATAATCCTGCTTGACAATATCAAGAAAAAAGCATTTACCGTTAAATTAGTAAATGCTTTTGCGTAAAATTTTTTAGTTAAGCACTTTTCCAATAATTTCCTGTATGTTATTAATCTTTTTATCCTGTAGATATGCTTTGATTTCTTTGATAATCATCAGTGGCGCATCCGGATGGATTAAAGTAGCCGTCCCGATTGCAACCGCACTGGCGCCAGCCAATAAAAATTCAACAGCATCTTGTCCGGTCATAATGCCGCCCATCCCGATGATCGGGATTTTGATCTTTTGTGCTACCTGATAAACCATTCGTAAGGCAACAGGTTTGATCGCCGGGCCTGATAATCCCCCAAATGTATTAGCAAAGACCGGTTTTTGTCGTTCAAGATCAATCGCCATCCCCTGCAGTGTATTAATCAGTGAGATGATATCAGCCCCGCCCTCTTGGGCAGCTATGGCCATATCGGAAATTGCAGTTACATTAGGCGATAGTTTAACAATTACTGAGCCGGGATAAGCTGCCTTGACCTGTTTAGTGATCTGATAAATAAGTTCGGGATCGGTCCCGAAAGCCAGTCCACCTCCCGGAATATTGGGACAGGATACATTTACTTCCAGGGCAGCTATACAGCTGATTTCAGCCAGTTTTTCCGCCAGGAGGACAAAATCTTCAATGGAATAGCCGGATATATTAACGAAAACCGGTAGTTGATACCCTTTAATGATCTTAATTTTATCAGCCAGAAATCCTTCTAAACCGGGATTTTCAAGACCGATCGAGTTGAGGATACCGGCCGGGGTTTCAACGATCCGGGGTACCGGGTTTCCGGTCTTTGCTTGTAAAGTAATCCCCTTTACAGTTAGTGCTCCCAGCTGTTCTAAATCCATATAATCTTCCAGCTCTTGACCATAGCCACAGGTTCCAGATGCCGTTATTACCGGATTTTTAAGGGTTATTTCCCCCAGTTTGGTACTTAAATCAATCTCTTTCATTCCAAGCTCACCTCTTGCAGGGAAAAAACGGGTCCTTCTTTACACACTCGCTGATTACCCTTGTTGGTATGACAGACACAGGATAGACATACTCCGCTCCCGCATCCCATTCTTTCTTCAAGAGATACCTGACCCGGGATAGCCCTTTCTTCAGCTATTAATTTTACCCGCCGCAGCATAGCTTTGGGACCACAGGCAAAAAGAAAGTCAGGATTAAAACCAGCTGAGTAACTTTTTTCCCACAGGTCAATTACTGTACCCTTAAACTCAATACTACCGTCAATACTTGCTGCATCAAAAATCACCCCGGAATTAATCGGAAAATCAAGGAAGTACTTTAAGTCCTGCTGATTATTACCACCAATTAAAAAGGTAACCTGATTGGAATTAAGAAGGGAATCAACCAGTGGGTATAAGGGGGCTATTCCCATTCCTCCCCCGATAACCAGGATTTGCTTATTCTTAAAATCAGTTTTAAATCCTTTACCGAGCGGTCCCAGGGCATCAATGCGATCACCTGCCTGATAAAAACTCAGCATTTTGGTGCCCTTACCAATTATTCGGTAAAGAAAACTAATCCTGCCCTTACTCCTGTCCACTTTGTGAACACTAAGTGGTCTTCGTAAGAGCGGGTCATAACTATACTTTTTTCCGATTTTCAAGTGAAAAAATTGTCCCGGTCGGGTCTGTGCTGATGCTGTTGATTGGGTTACCAGCAGATAATAGTCAGAAGCCAACCGTTGATTATTTATTACTTCAAGGAACAAAGCGCTCACCTCAGTATCTTATCTTTCCTTGATCATCCAGATCGGTGTAAACAACCTTCCCATTAACAATAGTCATGACCACTTTCCCCTGAAGCTCCCACCCGGCAAACGGGGTATTTTTCCCTTTTGACTTCAGTTTATCTTTACTTACTGTCCAGGTCTTTTCCTGATCAAAGATTGTCAGATCGGCAACTGCCCCTGCTTTAATCCCCTCAACAGTTAGACCCAAAATGTTAGCAGGATTAATCAACATTAGTCTGACCAGGTCATTCCAGTCCAGTAAATCGGCCTGAATAAACTCGTTATGAATTAAGGCCAGGGTTGTTTCCAGCCCGGAGATACCAAAGGCGGCATAATCATATTCGCCGAGCTTGTCCTCAAAGGTGTGAGGGGCATGATCACTAGCAATTGCTTCGATTAATCCGTCTTGCAGGGCAGTCCGCAGGGCTTCGACATCCTGTTCACACCTTAAGGGAGGGTTAACTTTAGTATCCGGATTATAGCTTTTAACTGCTTTATCGGTCAAAAGCAAGTGGTGTGGGGTCACTTCTGTTGTCACCTGCAACCCTCTTTCCCGGGCGTCACAAACCATTTCCAATCCCCTTTTAGTGCTAAGATGAGCAATATGGAGGCGAGCTCCCGTCAGCTCGGCTAAGAGGATATCTCTGGCAATCATTATTTCTTCAGCGGCAGGTGGGATCGGCTTTAAACCAAGAATGGTAGAATAATAACCTTCATTCATTACCCCGTTCCCATTTAGATTAAAATCCTCACAGTGGCTAATAATCGGCAAGCCAAAACTGTTGGCATATTCCATCGCCCTTCTCATTATCTCACTGTTCATTACCGAGTTCCCGTCGTCAGATAAGGCTTTTACCCCCGCTTCGGCCAGAAAACCGATCTCACCCAGCTCTTTTCCGAGCAGGTTCTTGGTGATACTTCCAATCGGCAACACTTTAACAACACAGTCACGGGCTTTTGATTTAATATATTCAACTGTAGCCGGATTATCTGCTACCGGCTTGGTGTTGGGCATACAGGCAATAGTAGTAAAACCACCTGCCGCCGCCGCTTCTCCCCCGCTTTTAATAGTTTCTTTTTCCTCATAACCGGGTTCGCGGAGATGAGTGTGCATATCAATTAAGCCCGGCAGAAGAATCCGACCAGCCAGCTCAATTAACTGATATCCTTGATCTTCTATCTTGACAGCAACTTCGCTGATCTGTTCTCCTTCGAGCAATAAGTCGTACTGGCCGTTTAACTGATTGATTGGATCAATAATAAAGGCATTTTTAATTAAGGTCTTCATGTTTTAAACTCCTTCCTGCTAAGAGATAGAGCAAAGCCATTCTAATGGCAACACCATTGGTAACCTGTTCGGTAATTACGGAATTTGCACCGTCGGCTACTGAGCTTTCAATTTCAATTCCTCGATTCATCGGTCCGGGGTGCATGATTAAAATGTCATCAGCAAGTTGAGCCAGTCTTTTTTCATTGACGCCATAGAAATGACGATATTCATTAATTGAGGGGAATAAACCACTGGCCTGTCTTTCCAGTTGTATCCGCAGTATATTGACAACATCAACGCCGACTAATGCTTCGTCCAGGTTAGTATATGCTTTGACCCCCATTTTTTCAACCTCTTTCGGCAACAAGGTAGCCGGTCCGGTGACCCTTACTTCAGCCCCCATCGTTGTTAGACCGCGAATATTTGAATGGGCGACCCGACTATGGGCGATATCCCCGACAATCAGCACTTTTAAACCCTCAATCCTCCCCAGTTTCTCCCGAATCGTATACATATCCAGCAAACCCTGCGTAGGGTGGGAGTGGGCACCGTCACCGGCATTAAGTACACTCGCTTGTATATTGCGGGCTAAAAATTCTGCGGCACCGGATGCGCTGTGTCTAATTACGACAACGTCAGCCCCCATTACCTCCATCGTCTTGGCGGTGTCCAGCAGAGTCTCCCCTTTAACGACACTGCTGCTACTCTTGGAAATGCTCATTACATCAGCACTCAGCCTTTTAGCGGCAAGATCAAATGAGGATTTGGTCCTGGTACTGGGTTCAAAAAAAAGATTGACAATTGTCTTTCCGCGTAGGGTTGGTATTTTCTTTACGCTTCTAGTAAAAATTTCTTTCATAGCTACGGCAGTATTCAGAATCTCTGTAATCTCTTCTGCACTGACATCATATAGGCCGAGAAAATCTTTGCGTTTTAAAACCATTCTTTTACCCCCTTAGTTATTTGATAAATAATTTATTTAAGCATAAAAAAACCTTTTTATACAACCGATAAAAAGGTAAAATCTATTGATATCGCTCTACCCTTATCGGCCTCACTGAACCAATTTTAAGGAATTCCGACATAAAAAAACCTTCTTAACTTAGCCAAGTAAGAAGGTAGTAATCATATTTAATCATCACTCTTTCCCTTACTAACCTCACTGGACTAGTTTAAAAGGATTTGGTATTTAATTTATTTTAATATATCAAAAATATTTTCCGATGTCAAGGACTTTATTTTCAATCAGAATTGACTGCATTGACGGTAGTTGTTCTGATATAATCCATAATTTGTTCCACCGATTTTTCCACCGGACGATCAATCCGGTTATTAATTATTAAAGAAAGCATCCCATGATAGATCAACATAATCATTTGATTAATCTTGTCTGCTTGCCCAACGGTAAAATAACCTGCTTCAACACAGGGTTGAATGGCCCGACTAGCCCTTTTCGCCAAATCCGACTCTAACAAAATCCCTTTCAATTCTGCTGAAGGTTTTCCTAGCTCCTCAGCAAAAATTGTATAATAAACCTTAAATAAATTCTCCGGTTTTTTACCGATATCTTCACTGAAGATTGCATAGTAAATTTGTGGGTTTTTAAAGGAATAAAGACAAAAACACTCCCACATTAAAAAGAATCGTTCCAGGGTGTCTGTACTCTGATCCATATAGGCCGGGACAGCTCGGACGTATTCACTAATAAATTTCACGGCGGCAAAAGAAATTAATTGATTGCGATTTTTAAAGTAATTATAGATAGTGGCACTATTATAGCCGGCGATTCGCGCCACTTTCCTGATTGTTACGGCAGCAATCCCTTCATCTTCGATAATCTGGTAAGCTGCCTCAATAAATACCCTTAAAATTCTGATCTTTTTAATCTCCCGCTTATTGACTGAAATCAAAATTACTCACCTTTTCGAAAAATGCTTAATAAGTTAAACCTATTTTATCAAAAATAGTTACGAGAGTCTATAACTTTTCACAAGCGAGCAACCCGTGCACTAATAGTGCACGGGTTGCTCGCTTCGGTTAAGATGGGGTAGCAATTAGGATAAAAGCAAACAAACTTCAATATATTTAACAAACTTCTTGTCTTAAAGCCTTAACAATCGATAAGATCGCCAAAAGCATAACAAAGGCAAAAGGGAACGCGGCGGCAATGGAAGCTGTCTGTAGCATTTCAATTCCGCCGGTAAGCATCAGAGTGATTGCCAGGCCGGATTGGAGCAGACCCCAGATCACCTTTTTCTGGTTAGACGGATTTAAGTTCCCATTGGAAGACATCATGCCAAGGACAAAGGTAGCAGAGTCGGCTGAAGTAACAAAAAAGGTAGACAAAAGAATTACGGTAATCACGGAAATAATGCTCCCAATCGGATAATTACCCATCACCACAAAGAATGCTGTTGATGTGCTTTTGATCGCTTCAGTTGCTACAGTTAAACCAGTATTCATTCCCATTGTCCCAAAGATAGCGAACCAGGCAAAAGAAGCAAGGGCCGGAGCCAAAAGCACTCCGCCAATAAACTCTTTAATCGTTCTGCCTTTAGAGATCCGAGCAATAAATGTTCCGACAAATGGTGCCCAGGCTATCCACCAGGCCCAATAGAAGATTGTCCACCAACCATACCATGGTTCACTGGTTATCCGGAAACTGTCACTAATAATTAGGGTTAAATATGTGCCAATCCCATTAGTTAGATTATTAATAATCAAGATAGTTGGACCAATGATTAAGCCCAGCACCATCAAAATCCCACACAGCGTAATATTTAAGTTGGATAAAAATTTAATCCCTTTATCGAGACCGGTTATTGCCGATACCATGAATAAAAGGGTTACCACGACAATCACGACCAGCCGAACCGGATTTGTCTCCGGCACCGTAAATAAAAAATTTAAACCGCTAGTTAACTGTAGCGTTGCCATTCCCAGCGAAGTAGCAACTCCTGCTACCGTAGCAAAAATAGCTAAAATATCAATTACTTTACCAATACTTCCCCTGGCTCTCTCCTCTCCGATCAGGGGAATAAAGATACTGCTAATTAAACCTGGTTTGTTTTTTCTAAACTGCATATAAGCAAGAGCCAGTGCCAGTACAGCATAGTTAGCCCAGGGATGGAGGCCCCAGTGGAAGAAGGATTTACGGATAGCAAATTCAGCCGCAGCCGTAGAACCAGCTGTCAGCTCCAATGGATTTACAAAATGATTTAATGGTTCTGCTACACCCCAAAAGACTAAGCCTACTCCCATCCCGGCACTAAAAAGCATCGCAAACCAGGAGATGGTACTATACTCGGGTTGTTCATCATCCGGACCCAGCCTGATCTTACCATATTTACTCAAAGCAATCCAGATTGAAAAAACTACGAAAATTGCCATTGTGATCAGATAAAACCAACCAAAGTTACCGACCAAAAAATTAAATAAGCTATTTGCGGTATTTCCGAAACTATCTGGTAAGAATAAACCCCACAAAACAATCCCTAAGGTAATGAGTAAAGAAATATAAAAAACCTGATTTGATTTAGTCAATTGACTTTTTGAACTCATTTTGTCCCCTCCTTTAGTTTGAGAAACAAACTTCTGCGTTGAGAAAAGCAAGCAAAATCTAGATCTTTACTTCAAATACGGTCTGCTCTGCAATAGCTGTGCTCAATGCATCTAAAGCAACTCCTACCCGATGATAGCGTAACTTCAACTGTTCGGCGGCTGTAGTTGCTGGATCACCTAAAGGATAAGGAATAGAAATAGTCGGTACCATCCGATTGGCCCCTACTGTTTTGGCAACTGGAATTAAGTTGGCCATCTGAACTACCGGCATCCCCGTCTTTTCAATTTCTTTGACAATCGTTGCTCCGCAACGAGTACAGGTGCCTCAGGTGGCTGTTAAAACGACAGCATCAACACCAGCTTGATGTAAATAGGCGACAATTTCCCGTCCCATCCTGGCCGCTTCTGCTTCAGTTGTTCCGGTGCCAACGGTGCTATAAAAGTAGTCATGTACTTTGCCGATTTTTCCTTCTTTCTCATAAGTCCTTAAGGCATCAAGCGGAACTACCCGATTGGGATCATCATCCCCGGCTGCCGGGTCATAACCGGCATGAATTGTTTTAAATTTACCTTGCTTGCGGTTACCTAATTTATCCAAACCGCTAATCCTATATCTGCCCCATCTGGTTGCAGAAGCCGACTGAATACGATCGGGGTTATCGACCGGAACGATCCCACCGGATGTGACCAAAGCAATCGTGGCCTTGCTTAAGTCCTTAAGCGGGTCGGCAATCGGCACCTGATCAATCTTGGGGATCGGTAATTCTGTCTGAAACTCCTCCCCGTGCAGTTTCTTTAACAGCATAGCAATTGCCCGCTCAGCGGCCGGCTTAGCGTTTTTAAGCCAGACCTGGTGTCTAATTCCCCGGCCATAATAACCTTCGTTCTCAGCAAAGCCTGTTTGCTCACCCTTTAATAGTTTATTGCCGAATTCAGCCATCTTTTTCATATCATCTCTCATCTTGGCTGCACTCTTACCACCGGGAAAGATATAAATATCTTTTTTAAACATCTCTACACCCGGATTCTCTTTATTCATCGAAGAAATCGCCGGAACGGCAAACCTTGCTTGGACAGCTCGACCGATTACACCACAGGCATTGCCATAGCGGCCGGCCTGAAAAGCAGGTCCGGCAAAGAAAAGATCAAATTTGCGTTCAGCTAAAAATCCAAGAATGATCTCTACCGCCTCTGCTTCACGGGAACCGATAAAATTATCACCACAGATAATCGTGTGGGTTATTTCAGCATCTAACAACTGATTTAACAAAATAGCTGGTCCGACCAGGCCTTCTCTGATCTCAGGAACATGGTCCGCCTGCTCTTCCCCTCCGATCCCGGCAAAGAATTGATTAATATAGAGAATAGCTTTTTTCATTTCTACACCACCCTCACTTAAAATTCTTTCACTGTCTTTGGTGACCAACCTAAAACTTGATCCCCGCAGAACATAGAGTTATTTTCCAGAATAATTGACCCGTCGGCTTTAACCGAAGGCCCTAATTTCTCATCATCGGCCCAACCTCCGGATAGTCCGTCCCGTGTTAAAGACTGCAATTCACCGATTACCACTTCCATCGGAGGCAATTCAATCAATTCTGAAACATTACCACATGAAACAATCGCATCTGCTTTTTCATCTAATGTGACTAACGGTTGTGAGCGGCCATCCCTTCCCGTACATTCATTAGTTACTCCAACCGTTTTCACTCCGGCATCTTCTAAGGCAACAAAGCATTCAATAAAGTCGGCATCAGGATTACCATAACCCTCTTCGGCCAGGATCGCCCCGTCTGCTCCTAAGGATTGGGCAATCTGTGCCACAAAAAGGGCCGACCTTTGCTTTTGTTCCAAATTAACATTCAGGTTGGACAAAATGATCCCGAGAAAGTTTAGGGTTTTCCCATGTTCCTGATATAAGCCTTTAATAATAGGACAATTTTGAAAATCATAAGTAGACCATTTAGAAGAACAGGGCATAAAACTTCCGGAAATAATCGCTCCGTCCAATATTTCGTTAGGATGCATCAGGGTAGGCACAAAATGGTTCATGTCCCAACCATAGACTAAATCATTATAACCCATTTCTTCCATCTGTGATTGGGCCTGCATGACAAATACTACTGATGGGAGGTCATTGACCTCTTTTGTTCGCTTGGTTATTGGCGGCAATTCATATACTTCCAGGTTTTCTATCCCGGGTTCTAAATCTTTGACAACAGCTCCGAGGTATTTAGCTAGTTGATGTGCTGCCCATCTAAGGGCGTGATTTTTCTTTTGTTGTTCCAATCTTTCAAATTCCTCATCAGTATCGGCCACCAGGCAGATATTAATTAAGTTAGAAAAATAGGTATAGTCGGCACCTGCCCCACTCATATCAATCAATCCGTCCCCAAAACTACCCCAATGTTCTCCAACAGCCAGTACCGCAGTGCCTTTCAGCGCAACAGTTCTGCCTGTTCCTACCGTTGCCACCCGGTCAGTTACCCCCGGAAAAACAGGAAGATCAGCTATTTTATATCTGGGTTCAATCGCTTCTTTTACTGGAACTATCCGTTTGTTCTCACCCGGTCTGGCAATAACCAGGTCAGCGCTCGTAATGTGTTCATCCTCTCGAATAATTGCCAGAGCTTCGTCTTTATTAATCGACAGCAGACCGTCCTGATAACTGGTTTTCTCACCAAATATTACATCGGTGACCGGAAAGTTTGCAATTTCTAAACGCATCGCAACAACTTGCACCCCTTTCTTTTTGTTTGTGAATTAATGCACTTTTGTTGTCAAAATAATTAACCCCTTTTTGCTATTTAATACTTTCCATAAACCCGTCGCCGGATTTTTTTGAAATTAGTTAATTTTAGCTTAACATAATCATGATTAATTGTCAATCATGATTAATTAAAGTGCACAGAAAAATCAGGAATATATTGCGTCAAGCATCCATGATATATCCTAGGTATAGTAGTATAGATGTACAAAAATGGGACTTTACTGGTGAAAAACAGAATTAATCCACTCACAGAAGTCTATCCCATTCCTTTTTGCACTCTGAATAAGTTCTTTATGGCAACTTTTCCAATTATATAGTCCTGCAGACGGATCAAGGGTAAGTTTGTACCATAAACAGGCAGCAAGCCATTTATTCACGGGTGTTTTTTTATCGCCAAGGTAAGCATATACTCTAAGAATCTCGTTTTTGGGGTCAAATCCAAGATCAATATGTCCCAAGTCCAAAAGGAGTAATTGATGAGGAATATCTTGCAACCACCGATCAAGCCCAAGTGCGTAACCAAATAAAAGATGACCAAGGCGTTTTTTCTCCGTTGACTCAAGGCGTGTCGGAATCCCCCACCTTAGTTTCCCAATGCCATAAATCCAATTTTCAATAAAGCGAAAAGTGTTATGATGGCAGTCTGATCCTCCATGGATGTTGAATGATATATTCCCACATATCTTATAGATTTCTCTGTTAACCGGATCAGAAATGGAATTTAAACTATCCTTGTATTCTTCATTATTTATGGGATATATCTTTGGTAATCCGGCCAATTCAGAAATCTGCGCATCGAATCTAGAGCCTTCTATAATTAAGTT
>JAKSCG010000214.1 GCA_022360715.1 Halanaerobiales bacterium | reverse complement strand
CCAAAGTCTCCATCAATAATAAAGCCAACCTGTCCTTGAGCAAACATATTTCTCAATTCCTTAAAAATACCAGACTCCGGAGCAATGCCATTTTTAATTAAATAATCAGCTTCTTCAAACGCTTTATTGGTTTCTGCAGAATTTAGTATAACCTTATTATTATCATCTATAAAGCTTCCGCCTTTACTCCAAATATGTGATAAGAAATAAAATCCTGAAGGTGTTTTCCTTTCATTTTTAAGCGCAAAACCATATATTTTCAGGCCGCTTTCAGTATGACCCAGCTTAGAAATTTGCTCAGCTTGTGCTATCATATCATCCCAATTTTCAGGTGGCTCGCTGATCCCAGCCTTTTCAAGCAAGGTTTTATTATAGTATACTACAACGGGTGTTGGTGACCAGGGTGCAGCAACCAATTTACCGTCATATGTAAGACCTTTAATAATGTTTGGGTTATAATCCTCAAGTGTTTCTTTCGGAAGCAAATCGTCAAGTTCCATTAATGCGCCTATACTATAAAGTGCACTTACCCATTCTCCTTTTATTTGAGCAGCGTCCGGCAAGTCTTTACTCGCATTTCTTACAAGCATGTTGTCGAGCATTTCCCCGTAAGGAACGTTAATGTTTTCTATTTTTATGTTTCCTGTTTTTTCCTCAAATCCTTTGTTCATAGCAAGAAATGCATCTTTTGTAGCACCTTCGGCAGAACCCCAGTTTAGAAAGCTTATGGTAACAGGTTCACTTGAAGCTTCCTTTTGTTCCTTACTGTCTGAATCCGTGTTTTGCTGTGTTGTTTCTTTTTTAACTTCGGTGCCGTTTTCATTTTTTGAACACCCAAAAAACATCCCAACCACAATCATTACACTGAACAGCAGACACAATAATTTTGTCATTTTCATTTTTATTTCCCCTCCCATTTAATATATAATGTTATATTGTACAGTAATGATTAAAAAAATAAATAAATATGAATGCTATTCTGTGCACTATTTTTACATTCTGTTTTTTTGTTAATTATGCTTTTATAAAATATGATACTTTCTTTACATTTTTTGCACATATATTATAGACCGCTATTGGTCTGTGCCAGAACTCTTGCCTGTCCCCGATGGGCTTAAGCCCATATATTTCTTAT
>JAKSCG010000030.1 GCA_022360715.1 Halanaerobiales bacterium | reverse complement strand
CGCCGCCGGAGGTCGCGAAGATTGTGTTGCACCTGACCTCAGCCATGGGTTTTTCCGAACGCGCAGAGGCGGAGGAGACCACGCTGTGTTACAGCTTCGACCCCGATCACCCCGTGCCGACAATCGGAGGTGCGTTGACATCAGGTGAGCCGATTTTCGAAGGCGGCGCATTCGACCAGGTTGAGGACGAGGCTTTTTTCGGCTGCACGCGTTATGGCCTGCCTCTATCGGCGCGACGCGATGTCCTGTCATTCGAGACGCCCCCGCTCGGTGAGGATCTGACGATCGCTGGACCGGTTTCAGTGCGGTTGTGGGTGCAAACGGATGGACCTGACACGGATTTCACCGCCAAGCTGATGGACGTCCATCCGCCCTCCGAAGACTATCCGCGCGGCTATGCGATGATCCTCACAGACAGTATTTTTCGTTTGCGCTATCGCGATGGATACCATCGGCCAAGGGGCTACGATCCGAGCGAAGGGCCTGTAGAGATCGAAATCACTCCATTCGCCACGGCAAATCTGTTCAAGGCCGGGCACCGGATCCGGTTGGATATCTCGTCATCGAATTTTCCGAAGTTCGATGTAAATCCGAATACCGAGGCGTCACCGGGCTTCGCGCGAACCACGCGGCGAGCCACCAATAAAATAGTTCTCGGTGGACGCATGTCTTCGCGACTTGAGTTGATGAAGCTGACGGTGTAGCCGCAAGTCCCGTTAGCGTAAGGAGTGTGCAAAACCTGGGGGTGATTGCGTATACATGGATGTTTCAATCTGAGGGGAACTGCCATGGATATGAAGATTGTCGTGGTGCGCGGCTGGATTGAAGCGGTCGGCGCCAAACTGGCTCCCTTGGGAAATCGGTTATGTGGAGAGCATTAACCACCCGTCTCCGGGACGAGTTGCTGAATGGCGAGATCTTCTACTCCCTCCGGGAAGCCCAGATCATCATCGGAGGCTGGCGCCTGCACGCCGCACAGTGCTCACGGCTACAGACCACCAGCACCAGAAACCGCCATCGCAGCAGCGCCGAGGCCGGTCATGCACCAACAATCATATTGAACCAATCAGATTGGGCTGCGGGGCGAGATTGCGGGTCACGATGCCCGGATGGTGGGCGCGACTGGGATTGAACCAGTGACCCCT
>JAKSCG010000222.1 GCA_022360715.1 Halanaerobiales bacterium | reverse complement strand
GCTCATTATAATACCTATTGTGGAGGCAACGCTTTTTTTTGGGTGCCTGCCATCTGTTGCGGCTTTTGTATTGTTAGTGCTGGGCAGTTTTTCACTGTTTATTTTAAACCAGTCGGGTGCAAGAAAACGTAAAAATTGTTTTGATGCACGAAGCAATGCAGCCTTGAGAAAACAGGCAGGTAATTTAAGCCTGATGACGGCAGTGCTGGCAGGGGGACTGATTATAGTGTTCTGGCTTTTGGTGAGCCAAAGTGATTATGCGTTATTTACAAATAATTTTACGCTGCGCAATGAGGCAGGAGAAACCATAAAAAAAGCCATGTCTTTTGCTTATGAAGAGAAGACACCGCCTCAAGGAGGCATTACCGGGGGTGAATTTTCACAAACCGATGAGTTTTCATTTAAAGGCGACACGGTGCTCACTGTTGAAGCGGATTCACTCCGAAACAGTATTTACCTAAAGGGGTATGTTGGCGGCGATTACACGGCAAAAGGCTGGCAGCCGCTGCCTGAGAAACTGGCAAAGAGAGGAGAAAAATTGTCAAAAGACCTGCAGGCATGGCATTTGCCGTCTGAGGTGATCCAATATGACAATGCCATGCTTTCGAAGCTTTTTCACGCAGAAGAGAGGCTGCTAAAGGTAACAAAAACCGATGAATCTTTATTGGAATATCAGTATGTGCCTTACTATTTGACCAATCAATCGGCTGATGAGCTGGATATTAATGAACAGGGTATTATGACCGATGATAAAAGCAGGCAAGACAGTTATGCTGCTTCATATTATGATGTTTTAAACTATGATAACAACCTTTTTCTACTCAACAGACAGAAAATCAGAGAAGGGCTTTTCGGTGAGATTGGTCTGGCAAAGGGGCAAATAACCCCGGAGCAGTTAGAGGCGTACTTCAGCAAAGAAGAGCAATATGCCGATTATGTCCATGAAGCATATACAAGGCTGCCGGATCATCTGTCCAAGCGTATGGTGGATGAATTTGCTCATATTAATAACAATTTAAACATTGAATCAACCATTAAAACCGTCATGGGAAATCTCTCAGGCCGTGCAGCTTATACCCTTACGCCGGGAAAAACCCCTGATGAAAAGGACTACGTGGATTATTTCTTGTACGAGAACCGGAAGGGCTATTGTACACATTTTGCTTCAGCTGCTACGGTGATTTTTCGCTTGTGCGATATTCCTGCCCGTTACGTTGAAGGGTATGTGGTAACCATAGAAGATTACACACGTGCTATATGGACAGAAGACGGACGGTATATGATGCATATAAAGGATACCAATTCTCATGCATGGTGTGAAATCTATCTTGACGGGCTTGGATGGGTGCCTGTAGAGGTAACGCCGGGTCTTGTTTCTATTAATACAGGGGATACGGCACCCACAAGCGGTGAGTCCATTGAATATGAAACGGATGAGGAAAGTGAACTCAATGATATTCCCATGAGAATCCCTCAGATCGAATATACGCCCGATGAAGAGATATCAGCCGATGATTCAAGAGGAGAAACAAAAAGCACTGCTGCTTTTAATATAAGATCCCATTTTTGGATGCTGGTGATGATGGTTGTCTTGCTGCTGTTCATCTTATTCATTTTACCGTTGATACTGAGAAAACGTGCGGTGAAACGTCGTATAAAAGAGCTGCACAATAAAAATCTAAATCAGTCAGGCCTGTCATGGTACGCCTATATTATGGATGGGCTAAAGGTTGCTGTACCCCAATATCTGAATAACAGGGAGATATCAGATCTTGCATGGGCAGGAAAAATGGAAAGAAAAGGGGTACTTCCTATGGGAACCTTTATATATGCTATGCCCCTGATACAAAAGTCTGCTTACTCTCAGAATGACATGAGTGCTGCTGAGCACCGATCCTTAGTAGAGCTTTTGGGAAATGCTGCAAAACATCTTTACGAAAGTTTACCTAAGGGTAAAAAGTTGAAATGGCGATATATTAAAAGGCTGCCCATTTACAAAGAAATATTGAAGGAAGGAGAAAAGCAATGAACAATCAATCTTTTAGTCAACGAGCAGATATAAAAAGAAACAGGCGAATCTTGATGATTCTAATGATTGCTTTTCTTATATTAACCGTGGGCTCCCTTTTTATAGGGCGTTATCCTGTATCTCCCCGAGAATATATGCTTTATATAGAATCCCTGTTTTTTGGAACTG
>JAKSCG010000219.1 GCA_022360715.1 Halanaerobiales bacterium | reverse complement strand
GTGAAGACGATGGGCCCGCTGAAATCACGCATCCTGTAGCTAAAAAACAGAGCAGAAGTCGTTGAATCCCGAACCGTTTTTAACTTTTTTAATGCGGCTTCCTTTCTTTCCGCGCCAGTGTCAATATTATTACCGTACAGATAATGGTTATCCAAAGCATATCCGGAAGTGATATATGTATCTGTAGGATCCAAGAGATAATTCATGTAATATGGGCCTTTATTGGCACCTGTAACATGTATCCAAAGACTGCCGTCATCAAAAAATGAACCCCTCAGCCGCCCTGTATTTTCATCTCTGTCCTCACCCAAAAGAGCCGAAATTTGACTTTCATCAAATGACCTTAAGTAGTCATAATCTCTATTTGAGTCCATGGTGGGATATCCTGCCAGATAATTATATCCCTTCCATGCGGCTTGCAGTTTGTAAAGCTGCATGGGTACATCGGCAAAGGATGAAATCAGTGTATAGGGGTCTTCAATAGAACCGGTGCCTTTATAGGTGCCCTCACTCATATCCGTTGTACGCATGGATTCCATAAAATAATCCCTGACCGTTTTTTGTGTATCTTTTACCAAGTACTCACCATACTCTTCAGCATAGAATTCTATGGTTCCTTCCGCAACCACTGCTTGAGTTTCAATACCCTGCCCTGAGATTTCCACAATGGCTGCGTTTGGAAATTCATCATTCAGTTGAATCTTTATTTTTCCAGGAACGCTGCCGTTTTCTTCACTGATCGTAATGGTAGCAGCGGCTTGTGATGCAAAAACAGGCATTGCCGTACAAAGCATAAAAACAATGATAAGCAGTGCCGTCATCCGCTGCGTAATTGATTTTGTTTTGATCATATCTCTTCATCTCCTCATCTTGACTCATGATGATGCATGAGCATTTAATTTTGTATTCCTTGAAAGCTGTATCCCATTATCGGATAAAGCTGCACATTATCTATCTCCTTCTAACGGCACCCTCTAACAATATATCTAGTTCCTCATGGGTCAAGGCTTTGTTATAAAAAAGCTCATAAAACCTACGGGTTTCCTCTCGAATCTCCAAAGGAAAATAGTCGGGATAGAGGAGATTCCCCATCCACAAAATACCGATGATCCGGTTTACCCCCGGCGGCATATCCAGCCAGTTGTATGGATAACATGGGGTT
>JAKSCG010000137.1 GCA_022360715.1 Halanaerobiales bacterium | reverse complement strand
TGGAAGAAACGGCTTTAATTCTATTACGGGTAGTCTGGGGCTTAGGTGAGGTAATAGCTACTTTATCCCCAACTAAAGCATTAATCAGGGTAGACTTGCCGACATTGGGCCGGCCAATTACGGTTACAAAACCCGATTTAAATACCATTAATCCAGATCCCTTCGGTTAAAAGCAGCCGGTAATAGTTCCCGACTCTGATATTGGACGCTGTCACCCTGTAAATTCCTCATTACTACTGTAATATCTTCACCAAATTCAAATATAACCTGTCGACAGGCTCCACAGGGGGGAATCGGCCGGGCCGTATCCGCAACCACCACCATCATCTTTAACTCGTGATGGCCGGCCGAGATTGCTTTAAATATGGCCGTTCTTTCCGCACAATTAGTCAATCCGTATGAGGCATTTTCAATATTACAACCGCTAAATATTTGACCATCTTTGGTTAAAAGTGCCGCCCCAATTGGGAAGTTGGAATAGGGAACATAAGCCTTTTCCCTGGCCTCAAGTGCTGCTCGTACAAGTCTTTCCATTGTATTCTCCATCTCGCTCACTCCTTAAAATCAACTTTTGTTGAATCAGGTACAACCTGGATCCAGGTCTTACCGGGATTTAGCCTTATTTCCTGACCATCCTGACCATAAAATTTGGTCCAGTCATCCGCCGGCTTCTCCCAATACCCTCCTTTAACGATCCCATCTTTAAAGATCAGGGCTTTACCCGTGCTGTTCAAATCAATACTGAGTCGTCCCACCGAGTCGATTACCCTGGTAGCGGCATACTGGACAATCAGATTGCGTGTATTGAGCTGACTGCCATTTCCATCATAATGAGGTTGTTGTTGATCACTTATATAACGGTAATAAATATTTTTGTCGGGATCATAGCGGTAATAAACCCGGTAATTACCCCAATAATTAATCTTGATCTTGTTGGCTTTAAGGTCATTAGCATTAATAAAACTAATCCTTTGAAAGGGAAAGCGAGTTTTATATTCCTGGCCGGTTAACTTTTTTAAATAAGGAGAAAACTTATTATTCCCGGTATATAAGTTGTAGGGCGGCTTCCGTTCATTACTCCGCCAGTAATAACGGGAATTAAATATTTGATCTAAATGTTCCACCTGCCGCCTTTCCAACAGTTCAAATCCGGTCGGGCAAGCCCCGGCATGGAGTAAGAGGGCGTCAAACTCCAGGGCTGTTTCAATTATATAAGGTCGAACACTCCGTACCGGTCCGATTTTATCGGGAATATCTCCCCAGTACAGGGCCAGCAAGCGAGTTACGCCCCCTTCAACCAAAAACTCATAAACAAACTCGGCCTCGGCCAATCCTTCCTGCGGTCTGGCCATGATCGAATTTCCAATGCTAACCATCACTACCCGGTCCAGAATTAATTTATTGATTGGCAATCCGGTAAAAGGTGAAAAAAACTCGGTAAATGCCTCTTGTTCATTAACCGTAGTTAGTTGCTCCGGCTGATTATTATGTAATCCTTCCGCTTGTTCAATAACGGGAACGTCATCAACCTGCTCCGCCGGTGTCGTTGCTCTTCCCTGCTCCACTTCGGGCAGTTCATCTGCTGTCTCTGCCGCTAAGTGATCTTCCTCAATAACCGACTCATTGGTAGTTGGTTCACTGGCACAGCCGCTTAATAATAAAAATATCATTAGCCCGATGATTGCCATTGCTTTTTTGTTCTTCATTGCCTTCACCCCTCATAATTCTCCAGACCGCTAAGTTTAACCTCTTCTTTAATCTCTATTTCTAATTTAATCCCGAATTTATTCAGTTGATTGCTAACTATCCCCAGACTACTGGATAAAACCTGACTGTTACCGACTGCTTTGATTACGATGGGATTAACCGGGATCGGCTTATTATTTACCAAGATAGTTGGTCCGACACATCGTACCGCTGAATTTACCGTTAACCGCTGGCCACCGACTTCTATTCCCCGGGCTCCGGCAATATTCAATTCATTAATAATATTTCTGATATCATAATCGTGGACTATCCCTGAGTTATCCAGTCCTTCATGATCATAGACCTTAATGATGATACCGGGACCGATCAAAGGTTCGTAGCCAGTTCTTTGTCCCATTACTTTTAATTGCCTTTCCAGTGAAGCTACTTTGGTCTGTAAAAAGTCGACCTGATTGAAAATATCGCCGGTAGCCGCTAACTGTGCCCTGGAGTTGGTAATTTCTATTTCCAGGGTATGGTTAAAGAAGACCTCTTTGATCTGTTCTTTCGTTTCATCGGTCAGGATAGCTTTAGGATCAAGAAATCTAATATTATTATCAATCCGGGAGATCGTGATCTTCCCTTCCCGGGGTAATTGCTGATTATTAATAATCGTAAAAATAGTGTTTATTCTTTTATTTTGTACTTCCCGAAAAATAATATCCTGAGTTTGACGTCCGTAATCCAACATTAAGCTGGCCACATCTTCGGCATTATTAGCCCGTTCAATTTCATATTTAAAGCGGGCCATGATGTCAATAACCGATTTATTACTATTAACACCATAGCTGCTGGCTAAACCTTCGCTATAATTAATCGCTGCCTGAGCACCCTGTTTAGCTTTCTCCAGTGGAGTCAACTCCCCCGGCAGATAAATATAGCCCAACACTCTGGCCAGTAATACAATATTTAAAGCTAGAACCAGCATAATACCGGTTTTATAAAAAGCCGTTCCGATCTTTCTAATCATCATTTTTCTTCCGCCCCTCATTTTCTTCAGCACTTCGTAAAGCTTCCGGGTTTAAAATACCTCCGGATATGATCAAGCGTAAAGCATCTTCAATGGAAATATCTAAAATAATAGCTTCACTCCGCGGGACCATGATAAACATCCCTGAAGTCGGATTAGGTGTAGTTGGTAAAAATATATTATATAATTCCCGCCCGGTTTTCTGTTCAAAATAAGGTGATGATTCCCCGGTCAGGAATCCAAGTTGATATAAGCCGGGCCGAGGGTACTCAAACAATACTGCCTTTTGAAAAGAACTCCTGTGTTGGGTAAATAAAGCATCAAGGACTTTTTTAATGCTGATATAAATATTGCGGAACAAGGGAATCCTTAACAAAATATTCTCGCCAAAGCTGATAATCTTTTTACCAATAATATTGGTCGCAAATAAGCCGACCAAAAAAATGATTAAAAAAGTAAAGACCAAGCCAATCCCCGGTATTTGTCGCCCAATAATCAGCTCAACCAGAAAACCGGTTACATTATCAATTACTTTAAACAAAAACCAGATGATATAAGTTGATGTTATTAAGGGTAAAAGCACAACTATACCGGTAATAACAATATTTCTAATTCGCCGTAACATCCTGTCATTCACCCAATTCTAATTTATTAAATGCCTGCTGATTGATAATTTTAACTTTTTCAATCCGCTGTTCATTAATCTTAGTAATTTCAATGCTCAATCCATCCAATTCAATTCTTTCGCCCGCTTGTGGTAAGTACCCCAATTGGTAGAGAATAAAACCACTAATTGTTTCGTAACCTTCTTCCTCAGGCAGCGGTTCCGGTAAAAACTCATTAAGTTCACCGAGATCAATGCGGGCATCAACCAGCAATTCCCGCTCATTCAGCAACTCGATCTGTTTTGGTTCCAGGTCGTATTCATCCTGGATATCACCTACAATCTCCTCAATTAAATCCTCAATGGTAATCAATCCGGAAGTACCGCCATATTCATCGAGAACTATCGCCAGATGAATCTTCTTCTTTTTCATCTCCGCCAATAACTGATTAATCTTTTTACTCTCCGGGATAAAATAAGCCGGTCGGATAAACTCGCTCAGGGAGCGGTCCTGCTCCGGGGCATTAAATAACCCCAACAGGTCTTTAACATAAATAACTCCGCTGATCCGATCGATCGTATCCTGGTAGACCGGAATCCGGGAATGACCCTTTTCTACTGCCAGCGAGATAAAATTAGCCAGGCTTTCTTCCTGATTAATGCTGACCATATCTATCCTGGGAATCATTACTTCTTTGACCGTTGTATCATCAAACTCAAAGATACTGTTAATCATTTTTCGTTCTGTTTTTTTAATAACTCCTTCCGATTCACTGACATTAACAAAACGCCTGATCTCTTCTTCACTTAAAAATGAAGCTGAAATCAGTTTTTCTTCTCCGATAAAAACCCGGACTAACATGGTAAAAAGGCTGATCACCGGCATTAATATTTTTTCGAGCCAATAAAGATAAGGGGCAACAAATTTGGAAAAAGCTACGGCTTTTTTCCCGCCAATTGATTTCGGGGTTATTTCACCGAAGATCAGCACAATTAGCGTAACAATACCGGTTGCAATCCCCACCCCGGCATCACCGAAAAGATCGATCGCCAACGAAGTAGCGATGGCTGATGCAGCAATATTAACCAAATTATTACCGATTAAAATAGTCGTTAACAGTTTGGTTTGGTCTTTAATTAAATTATCAACCAGGATTGCCTTTTTATCTCCCTGCTGGGTTAACTCCCTAATTCTTACCCTGTTTACTGACATTAAGGCTGTCTCCGAGCCGGAAAAAAACGCCGACAAGAAGAAAAGCAGCCCTAGAAAAATCAGACTAAAGGTCATAATTACACCTCATTTTATCATCTCATAACTAAATTAACGAAAAAAGAATAACGGTCAGTAAAATACCAATCAATGCACCGGTAAAGACTTCCAGCAAATTATGGGTTTCACTCTCCAGTCTGCTTTGTACTACAATCAAAGCCATAATTAAAACCAATACGGTAATCAGAATATCCATAGACAAAAACATGATGATCGTGGTGATCGCAAAAGAAATTGCACTATGACCACTGGGCATTCCGCCCTGAAGTGGGGTTCCCTTACCCTGCTTGGCCTTGATCGTTATTATTATTATAACTAATAAACCCAGATTAATAAAAATAACATGGGACGGGTCTTGTCTGATATTATAAATAATATTAAGTCCCAGTGAACGAATTTCATCAAGAAAGATAAAATAACCTAAAACTATCGCATTGATCGAAGCCATTAAAACCGCTGCTGCTGCAATATTCTTGGCAATCCTGGCCTGCAACCGATACTCTTGGCTGACCAGATCAATCACAATCTCAATCGATGTATTGATCAGTTCCATCGCGATCACAAAAGAAATTGCGAAGAACAACAGGATCAGTTCCCGGGAACTGACATCGGTAAAGAGACTGGCCAGCATTACCAGAAAAGCTATCGTAAAGTGGATCTTCATATTCCGCTGAGTTCTGAAAGCGTGAATCAGGCCTTCGATCGCATTATTAAAACTATTGGTTAACTTATGTATTTGCAAACCGAATCACCTAATCCCTGTAGAGGTTTAATTCACTTAAAACCCTCTCTTCCTTCTTTCTCATCTCTTCCTTCTCGCCCGGGCTTTTATGGTCATATCCCAACAAATGGAGAATGCCATGGATTGCCAGGTATCCCAATTCCCTTTCCAGGGAATGACCATACTCCGCTGCCTGTTTGATCGCCATTTCCACTGAAATAATAATATCACCCCAGACCTCTTCATCCATCGAGAAAGACAGGACATCAGTCGGACAATCTACTTGACGATATCGCTGATTTAAATCACGTATTTTTTGATTATCGACCAGGGCAAAACTAAGCTCCCCCTGGTCATAACCCTCCAGTTCGGCAGTCTTCTTGGCAATCTCACTAAACAAATGATAGATTCGCTCCAGCTCCTTAATGATTGTTTGCTGGTTATTAATTTCAATTTTTATCACTTTGATCAGCTCGCTTTATTTCTTTCAAGACATTTTCCGGATAATCGACTCGCTGGTGATAAATCCCGGTTAAAACCTTAACAAAGCTCTCCGCAATAATATTAAGATCCTTTAAACTAAGCTCCGATTCATCCAATTGTCCTTCATTAAGTTTATCCTTAATCAATTCCCGCACCATTCCCTCAATTCGTTTATGGTTACTCCGATTAAAATTTTTGGAGCGCAGAGCCGCTTCAGTAATATCGGCCAGCATAATAATTGCTGCCTCTTTCGATTGGGGCTTAGGCCCATCATAGCGAAAATCACTTTCTTCAACACTGTCATGTTTAGAATCACTTAAGGCCCGTTGATAAAAATAAGAGATCAGGTTAGTCCCGTGATGCTGTTTAATTATATCAACGATCGGTTCCGGGATTCTGTTTTCCCTGGCCAGTTCAACTCCATCTTTAACATGAGAATTGATAATCAGGGCACTTAAATTAGCTGTTAATTTATCATGAGGGTTTTCTCCCCCGAACTGATTATCGCTGAAAAAGTATGGTCGTTTGATTTTACCGATATCATGATAATAGGCTCCAACCCTGGCCAACAAAGAATCAGCCCCAATGTTATCAGCCGCGGATTCGGCCAGATTGCCGACAATCACGCTATGATGATAGGTGCCTGGTGCTTCAACCAGCAACCTTTTTAACAAAGGTTGACCGGGGTTAGAAAGCTCCAGTAAGCGAACTGAAGAGATAAAGCCGAAAGCGCTCTCCAGATAGGGTAATAACCCATTGGCCAGAATCGCACTCATAATACCATTGAGCATCCCCATCGCAATATACCTTAAAAAGCTTACCCAGTTATACTGCAACCTGTCCAGATTCAAGCCGATGATCAGAAATAACAGGACAGCACTTACATTAAAGCCGGCCCTAACCAGATCATTCCTTTGCTGACTAACCCTGGTCACACTAAATACACCGACCAGTCCGCCCACAAAAGCCGTCAAAGTGATGTTAAAACTATTATCAAAAAGCAGGCCGACCAATAAGCTTAAAAAAACGGTTAAAACTACTGCTGTGTTAGCATTGATTAATACCGTGGTCAGGATTGAAACCATCGCTACCGGAACCAGATAAGGTAAATAACTGTATTGAAAAAAACTAATTATTTTAGCAAAGACCAGGACGATAATTACCATCAGCTCCAGGAAAACTATTTTCTTTTGGTTTTCCCAGATTTCGTTCTTATATTTATAAATATAGATACTGGCCATCACTACCACAATCAGGAAAGAAATAATTACCCCGATAATCGTCAGGTAATTTGAGCGTGGTTTTTGTAAGCCCAGGGCCTCCAGAGCTTTAATATCATCGGCGGTAACTACATCCCCTTTCCGGAGAATCATTTCACCCTGTCTGACCTGGCGTCGATAGGGTTCTACCTGCTTCATTGCTTCTTCCTGGCGCTGACGGGTTGCTTCTTCATTCAGGATCATATTGGGTCTAACCATACTCTCCAGCAGATCGGCCAGAGCAAGTCGATACTCTTTGTCCAGATCCAGTTTCATCGCTTCCTGGGCCAGTTGATCCTTTATCCGCGGCAAATCCCCGGGCAAGATTCGTTGGGTTGCGACCTGATTCATAATCGCAACGGCAGCATTTTCCAGTTGAAGCCAGTTGGCCGGTGTTGCCGCAAGCATCGTTTCAACAGTCTCCGGACTAAGGGCCGGATATCTCCGCTGAATTTCTGCTTGCTGCTCTTCCTTGCTGGGGAGCGCATCAATCTGGAGCCCATCTTCTCGACCGGGCTCTCTCCCGATTTTAAGCAACTTAAAAAAACCCTCAATATCCCCGGCAATCCTATTATTGACATTAATATCCTCTTCATATACCCTGGAAGCAGATTGGGCTGCAATTTTTCTTAATTCAGCAGTCTTTTCTTGATCAATAAAGGTAATCGTTCGCGGGGCTTCGATATCCCGCCCGGCTACCCTGCCTACCTCCAGGTCATCCCTGGTTGGAATTAAATCTATCGTCAGGATCAGGATAATAATAATTACAAATAAAATTCCCCAAAAAATTTTTTTGCTCCGGGGGCTAATCTTATAATCCCGGGAGCTAATCCTCTTCCACCACTTGCTAAAATCTTTAGATATGAGCATCTTAACTCCTACTTTCATACCTTTCATAGGCTTTGATAATTTCTTTAACCAGCTTATGTCGTACTACATCCTCTTTAGCCAGATAAACAAACTCAATCCCCTCAATATTTTTTAAAATCCTCCGGACCTGCTTTAAACCGGAGTTCTTATTCTGGGGTAGATCGACCTGGGTTATATCACCGGTAATAACTGCATGGGAATTAAAACCAATTCTGGTTAAAAACATCTTCATCTGTTCCGGGGTAGTATTCTGGGCTTCGTCCAGGATCACAAAGGAATCATCAAGGGTACGACCACGCATATAGGCTAGAGGAGCCACCTCAATAATATCTTTTTCCAGATACTGACTAACCTTTTCCGGGCCTAGTATATCATAAAGGGCATCATAGAGGGGGCGTAAATAGGGATCTACTTTATCCTGCAAGTCACCCGGTAAAAATCCTAAGTTCTCCCCGGCTTCAATCGCCGGTCTGGTCAGGATAATCCGGTTTACCTCTTTGTTTAAAAGGAATTTAACCGCCATTACCATCGCCAAATAAGTCTTACCTGTTCCGGCCGGCCCAATCGCAAAGACTATATCGGCCTGCCTGATTGCTTCAATATATAATTTCTGGCCAAGGGTCTTACTTTTTATTGTTTTCCCCCGGTAGTTAATCTGTAAAACACCGTTATAGATCTCGCGCAGATCAATTAAATGATCCTTTTTTAATAAGTCAAGCGCATAACGGACTTCTTGACCGGAAAGAATCCGATCATCCGCGGTGATCATCCGTAATTTGGAGATTATTTCTTCTGTTTTACTGACCTGTTCCTGATTTGCACCGACAATTTTAATCGAATTACCACGTGCTACCAGCTGAACTCCGGTTTCTTCTTCGATCAATTTCAGATTTTCATCCTTGTTCCCGATCAGGCTCCTGATCAGCTGATAGTCATTAAAAAACACCTCTTTCTCTACGCCTACCACCTAAACCCTCCTTCTTTAATCTAAAATCCGGCTATATCTTCTTCCGCAGCAACGATCACCCTGACTTTTACCAGATTATCCGCTCCGCTAGCTAGCTCTTCAACCATTATATCCTGGATAACTGCCCCGGGACTGAGCAGCGAAATTATCTCTGTTAGGGCTTTTTCTTTGGACAAAAACAAGGCGGTTTCCTTGCTCCGGTATTCTTTAAGCAGTTTAACCTCCAGAAACTCTTCTTTTATTAATTCGATAGGAAAGTTAATATTCCTCCATTTTGTAAATGTTTTTATCTCTCTTTTTCTTTGATAACTTTTGAATGAAGGCTTTAAAGTGGACAGCCAGATTATCTTATCGTTAATTTTAAGACCCCATTTCCTTATTTTACTGCCGGTATAAAGTATTTCTTGCTGATCCGTCTTGCTAATACCATATCCTTCATACCAGACAACTGCCCTTACGATTCCCCGGGCCCTCTCATCTGCTTTCGCCAGGATAAGGGGTTGACCCCTGGTTACTGTATCTCCGTCCTTAATTAATCCTGTCCCTTTAAGCACAATAAATTTGGTAATTACCCCGTCTTTGGCTGCATAAAGGTTACCGGCTTCGATTTCCTCAACTAGCTTTTTTTCCACAACTCTGATATATAACTGTGTCCCCTGCCACCGCGCATTGACCCAGGCAATCCGGGACTCGTTCTTCAACACCTCCCGCTCCAGCAGTTGAAGATCAATATCTTTTTTCATAATACCGCTTTTAACCCCGGACCCCAGCAGTATTTGGTTGATCCTTTCCGCGGAAACTTGCTCCAGTCCGTCAATTTTAATAAACCACAGGAAAGAAGAGCCCAGGTAAAAAAAGAAAAAGACCAGAATTAACCCGAGCAGAAGGTAGAGACGTCGGGAGGTATTTTTCAGGAAAAAGGGGAAACCCTTCCTCCTTTTTATTTTAACCCAACACATCCTTTTTCTAACAAGCGGCTTTAATTTTTTATACTGGGCGGCATAAACTCTGGCCTGATATCGGTCCTTGCTAATCCTTTTTAAATTCCAGATATTGATTCCCTGTGCGGTAAGCTGATTGATAAATCTCTCCAGGGCATTCCCGCTGATTTCAACGATCAGGTATCCATAAATAAAACGGAGCACCTTCTTAATCATGGCGCTCTCCCCCCGTCCCTTTTTGATATTGCAGACTGACAACACAACCGGAGACAGTGAGGCTATCATTTTTAATTTCGTCAATAAGTAGCTTTTCCCCTTTAATGGTCAAAACATTTGCTTTAACCCTAATCTTTAGTTGATCTTCGTTATATGCTAAAATCCCCTTGTGATTTTCAATATATAGCTTCTGCTGTCCAACAAACATAATTAATGGAAGGTCCATTATTATTTCCGGTGATAGTTCAAAAACTTCGGCAAACTGTTTTTTAAAATGTTCCATTATTCTCCCCCTTCCTGCATTAAAAATCTATGCTCAAAAAAGGGTAATAATGCTAAGTTCTCATTTCAAATAATATTCAAAATTCCGCTCTTGATCAACTGTTGCCAGTATAATCTCCGTTCTCTCCAAACCCTGCCGGGCCAGCTCCTGCTCGAGCAACTCCTCGTTAAAATCGGTCAATTGGAGGGAATCGCTGTATTGTCCGTCAATAATAACCGGAATGGCAAAGTCCTGCTCTTCTTTTCTGAGCACACTTAAATTACCGCTGGTTTCCAGTAAAGCCAGCTTAACTTCTGCAACGCTAAAGATATCCTTTTCCCGTAATTGTAATAACAGATCATTAATATTATAGCGGGCTTTTTTCAATACATTATAAATAACCTGCCCGTCTTTAATTACTATTTCCGGGCGTCCGTTAATCAAACCGCGTAGAAAATTGCTTTTTAACGAAATTATTGACATCGAGATTTCCAGGATTACCAGGACAATTATTGGTAACAATCCCTCTAAAAGGGTCAGACTCTTATCTTCGATCGGGATCACCGCCAGTTCCGCGATCATAATCGCTACCACCAGGTCAAAGGGGGAAAGCCGGCTGATCTCCCTTTTACCCATAATCCGGATTAATAACAGAATAATAAAGTAAATCATCACGGTTTTATAAAGTACCATTAGCATCTCGCTCACCCCTTATTTTCTTATTATAAACAGAATAAGCCGGATTAAAACCCTGTTCTTAATTGAGCAAACAAAAAAGACCGGAGCAAATTCCGGTCCAAAACTCTCCTGAAACACTTAATTAAATTAACGATGAAGCCCCGTGCTCAATATTAAAGATACCCTTGGGAAAATATTCAGGTTTATGAATAATCGTATGATTGGTTTTAATATAGCGAATTGTCCTTGTCTCAGCGCGCATGACCAGGGAATGGGTAGTTGCAAAATTACCGGAATAATTTACTCCCGACAACAATTCACCACCGGTGATCGCCGTCACTGCAAAAATAAGGCTTTCGCCCCGGGCCAGCTCATCGGTAAAGTACAAGTGATCGTGCTTGCTGATTCCCATTTTTTTCATCTTTTCCCGGTCACCAGTATTAAGCGGTTTTAATCTGGCCTGAATTTCTCCCCCCAAACACTTGAGGGCAACGGCAGTTAAAACCCCTTCGGTCGCCCCGCCAATCCCCATCAAAAGATCAACCCCGCTTCCCGCCAATCCGGTCGCAATCCCACCCGCCACATCACCATCGCTGATCAGTTTAATCCTGGCTCCCACCCGGCGGATATCAGTAATCAACTCCTGATGTCGGGGGCGATCCAGCACAATTACCGTAAGATCTTTAATACCCTTATTCAGGGCATCGGCAACCGCCCGTAAATTATCTTCCACCGAAGCATCTAGGTTGATCTTGCCCCTGGCCCCGGAACCAACCGCGATTTTCTCCATATACATATCAGGTGCCTGCAAAAAAGAGTTTTCTTCACCCAGGGCCACCATGGCCAGGGCATTAGGTAAACCCTTGGCAACCAGGGCAGTACCTTCCAATGGGTCTACCGCCACATCCAGCTTAGGACAATTCTGTCCACAACCGATCTTTTCTCCGATAAATAAGCGGGGGGCTTGATCCTTTTCCCCCTCTCCTATTTTAACCGTACCATTAATTTTAATTGTATCAAAAACAGCCCTCATCGCATCAACTGCTGCCTGATCGGCGGCTTTTTCCTTACCCTTACCCATCCATGGAGCGGCAGCCAGAGCCGCTGCCTCAGTAACCCTTATGATCTCAAAAACCAGTTCACGATTCACCATTCCTCTCCTTCCCTTTTTCAAATTCGACCAAAGTTCTGGTTATGGTAGTCTTCGATATATAGCCGAGAACCTTCTTGTCTTTAATAACCGGTAATGAATCAACCCGATTGTGATAAATCTTACGAGCTGCCACGATATATGTATCTTCCGGACTAACCGTTACTATATTCGGCATTCTGGTCATCGCCAGGCTGACCGGGGTATTCTTTAAATCGGTTTTACCCAAACAGATCTTCAATAGATCCTTACGGGAGATGATCCCAATTAATTCTTTAGCCTGATTAACCACACAGACCGTTCCTTTATCCTCGGCAAAAAGGGTAATAATCGCCTGATCTAAACTGTCTTCCTCATTGAGCAAAACCGGCCGGGACATGATATCAGCACACTTGAGGTTAAAGAGCCTGGCCAGTTCAATAAAGGACGGACGATTGGGGTTGTAGTAATAGCCTTTTTTCGGTTTAGCGGCCAGGAGATTTACACTGGTCAACACAGACAAATCATTGCGGATAGCTGCCCGCGATAATCCCAGTATCCTGGCCAGTTCTCCACTGGTAATCGGCTGCTTCGCTTTGACCAATCCAAGGATCTGATCCTGTCTTGCCGTTAGTTTCATTACAAACACCTCTTTCGCCGGGATCATTTCTTTGCGGAAAGATTCAAGGTTGAATAGTTCATTTGTGATACATAATTTATTATATAGTATAGCATATTAACTAATTATATTCAATATATTATATTACTTTTTTTATATTAATATGACCCCATTATTTTAAAAACCAACCATAAAAAAACCGCAGCTAGCTTTCACCAACTACGGTTCAATTAAGCCTATTTAATTACTCGCCCCCGGTAGTGAGGACGATAGGGGTTTCTGGCCCGGGGATTATCGAGAATCTCTTTGAAAATAACCCCCAATAAAACATCTTCTGCCTTCAGTTCTTGCAGGTGAGTGGATATTTCTTTACTACCGGACTTTTTTATTGGTGATTTTTGTTCCGCCACCATTACCGGCCGGACCCGCTGAATTACCTTTTCGCGCTCCAGTGCTTGATCAACTATTTTTTCCGGTTCCGGCTCCGATATCGTACTCGCTGGATTAAAAGGCGGGTAATCCGGCTCATCCGGTAACCCTTGTTCCGGTAAAACAAGCTCAGGTTGTTTCCGTTCTTCGGTTAACATCCTTTTTAAAGCTCGGCCGATAAAACCAATTAATAAAATTGCCAGCCAGCCCATTCCGCCAAAAAAATCATCCATTAATGATCATCCCCTAATTATCCTTTTTGGGGGTTTTGCCTTTTTTGTCTTGACCCATATTGGAAATACTGTCCCGCATCCCGGTATCAGCCTTAATATTTTGGAAATTCATGTAATCCATCACACCAAGATTACCTATTCGGAATGCTTCCGCCATTGCCCGCGGAACATCGGCCTCAGCTTCTACCACCTTGGCTCTCATCTCCTGGACTTTAGCCTTCATCTCCTGTTCCAGCGCAACAGCCATTGCCCTTCTTTCTTCCGCTTTGGCCTGGGCAATTTCTTTATCGGCTTCCGCTTGATCGGTCTGGAGTTGAGCCCCGATATTTTTACCGACATCAACATCAGCAATATCAATGGAAAGTATTTCAAAAGCTGTCCCGGAATCCAGCCCTTTCTCCAACACGGTTTTGGAGATCGAATCAGGGTTTTCCAGCACCTTTTTATGGGTCTCAGCCGAACCGACCGTAGTAACAATTCCTTCCCCAACCCGGGCCAGAACTGTTTCCTCACCGGCCCCACCGACCAGACGCTCAATATTGGCCCGGACCGTCACCCGGGCTGTAGCCATGACCTGAATTCCATCCATCGCTACCGCAGTAACAATCGGGGTCTGAATAACTTTGGGATTAACACTCATCTGAACGGCTTTAAGCACATCACGACCGGCCAGGTCAATTGCTGCGGCCCGTTCAAAACTCAGTTCGATCTCAGCCCGCTGGGCGGCGATCAGGGCATCAACAACCCGATCCACATTCCCTCCCGCCAAAAAATGGGCTTCCAGTTGATCACTACTGAGTTTTAAGCCTGCTTTATGGGATTTAATCATCGGACGAACGATTAAAGAGGGGGCAACCCTTCTCAATCTCATCCCGATCAAATTAAAAAACCCGACCCTTACCCCGGAGGCCACGGCTGAGATCCAGAGACCCACCGGAATAAAGTAAAAGAACAGGGAAATAAAAACTATTCCCAGGAAAATAATTAGCAAAGGAAAAAAAGCTGCCATCTTAAGAATCCTCTCCTTCTTTTAGTTTAACAACTATTCTGTTGCCTTCAATTTCTACCACCTGTACTACTCTACCTCTGTCAATAAACCCCCCTTCACTGACCACATCTACTCTCTTCCCGCTCAGGTCAACAATACCGGCCGGGCGGAGCGGGGTAACAGTTAGACCTGCTTTCCCGACCAGGTCCTTTTGATCCTCCTGGGCCAGATAACCGGCTTCTTTGGTCTGACTCTCACCCAGGGCAATTCTCTGCCAGAAACGGCTCCCCCCAAAAAACTTAAGCAAGATTACCGTGGCTACAATTGATAAGATCAAAACAGTAGCCAGAGCGGAAAAAGCAATTTCCGGAGTGGGAAAAAGGAAATACAGACTGGTAAATAAAGCCGCAATCCCGCCCAGCCCGGTGATCCCAAAGCCGGGTATGACGAAAATCTCCAGGGCCAGTAAAATTAAGCCGATCAGGAAAAGGATCAGCAACCCCCAACCTGCCACCCCATAATATATATAACTGCTGAAAACTACCCCCAGGGAGATTAATCCTACCGTTCCGGCCACTCCCCAGCCCAGCATCAGTGCTTCAATAATTAAGGCAATAACTCCAATCGTCACCAGCAGGGTAGTTACTGTTGGTTTAGTAATGATCCGGGCCGCTTTCTCCGGTGAGGACATTTCTATTTCAACAATCCGGGCCGGTTTAATATTCATGGCCCGGTATAGCTCTGGTAAATTATTGACCATTAAATCAGCGATATTATAAGTTACCGCCTCCTCGGCAGTCAGGGTCAGGAGTTTCCCGCTGGCAATAATACCCTCAACCTCCAGATCGGCATCGACCATGGCCGCAGCCAGATCGGGGTTTTTCCCCCGGCTTTCCGCCGTTGCTTTAAACTCCTTGCGTAGGGCCGAAATATATTTTTCTTCTTTTGGGCGGGTCTCAGCATCACCAATACTACTACCGGGAACCATCGCTACCGTTTCTCCGGCCAGAGTAATTAGCGCTCCGGCCGACCAGGCTCGTCCCTTGACATAGGTAACCGTTGACAGCGAGGATTTAAAAATAATATCCTTGATCCCGATTGCAGCATCAACATAACCGCCAAAGGTGTCGACTTCCAGAATTACCAAATCGGCCTGCTCTTCTTCGGCCGCCTGAAAACCCCGCTCAACCAATTTAAGTAATCCCTGGTCGATCTCACCGGTAATCGGAATTTTATAGATCAGGGCGTTTTGATTAGTAGTCACCACATCCTCTGCCTTTATATTATAGCCAGCAAAGAGTAATAATATCATCAGCACTAGAGATAAAGACCTCTTTTTTCCGAGCATAGATATACTCACCACCTTTCTGTCGTCTATTAATAATATACTTCTTTCTAATTAAAAAAAATCCTTTTTTTGCGGGGGGCTAAAAATAAAATAAGCCAGGTTTTACCTTAACCTGGCCTGGTCGGTCTGCTAACTCAGTTTTTCCTTGACAATCGTATTTACGACTCCGCCATCGGCTTTGCCCCTGACTTTGGGCATAATCGCTCCCATTACCTTGCCGAGATCGGCCAGTGAAGTGGCATCAATTGATTGGATGACCTTCTCAACCAGCTTTTCGATCTCTTCCCGCTCCAGTTGTTTGGGCAGATAATCAATCAGGATCGCAATTTCCTGCTCAAGTTCCCGGATCTGATCATCTTTAGCCAGTTTACTATATTCAGCAATCGAACCCTGGCGTTGTTTAACCTCTTTGGCTATTACTTCCATTACTTCACTATCATCCAGGTCTTTTCTTTTATCAATCTCAACATTCTTGATCGCTGCTCTCGCCATTCTGATCACTGATAATTTGGCTTTATCTCTGTTTTTCATCGCTGTCTTCATATCATCCAGTAACCGCTCTTTCAGAGATGGAATTTTAATCACCCCCCTGACCTAATATTAAAAAGACCAAGCTCAACCCGGAGGCCATTGCATACTTCTGCCGCCCAACAAATGAAAATGAATGTGAAAAACTGTCTGGCCTCCCTCTTTATTACAATTGGATACCAGTCGATAGCCGGTTTCGGCAATATTATTCTCCCGGGCCAGTTTAGCCGCTACCCGGTAAATATGGCCGATCAGGCCTTGCTTTCTCTCTTCAATATCCAGGATCGTCGGAATATGTTCCTTCGTTACCAATAAGATATGTACCGGGGCCTGGGGATCAATATCCCGGAAAGCGACCAGCTGATCATCCTCATAAAGTAACTCCGTAGCCAGCTCCCCTTTTATAATTTTACAAAAAATACAATCCTCCATTTTTTCACCTTCTTTTCATTAGTATTTCTAGATAGCCAATAAAATTCCTTCTTTTTACCTAACAATTTTGCCCAATGCATTTTCATAGTTATAACTTTTAATCAACTGCACCCGGTTCAATTTACCCTGATATTGTTCCTGGTCATCAATTAAAACCCGGAGATAATTATCGCTGATACCAACCAGCAAGCCGGTTTCGGCATCCCTTTTTTCCTCAATAATTACCGGGCGAACCTGGCCGATGAACCTTCGCTGATAATTGAGCATCAGTTTTTTATTAAAATCCAACAACTCCCGACTGTAGGCCTTCTTTGTTGCCGGGCTGACCTGTTCTCCCATCCGGGCAGCAGGGGTTCCGGCCCGGGGTGAAAAGGGAAAAACATGGAGTCGGCTGAAAGCCATCTCTTTAATAAAATTAAAACTCTCCCGGAAATATTGCTCGGTTTCGCCGGGGAAGCCAACAATAACATCGGTTGTAATTGCCGGATCGGTAAGTCGCTGCCGCACCTTGTTCACTATTTCCCGAAACTGTTCAGTTCGATAGGGTCTTTTCATTTGCTCCAGGATCTGATCACACCCGCTCTGCAGGGGCAAGTGCAAATGGGGGCATAACTTATCCTCTCCGGCCAGCAGTTCCAAGAGAGCATCGCTTATCTCCAGCACCTCAATCGAACTGAGTCGGATCTGGCTTAAACGGTCAATTTTTACTAAAGCCTGTAACAATTTAACCAGACTGTCAGCGCACCGCCAGTCAGAACCGTATGCCCCCAGATGGGTACCGGTCAGGACAATCTCCCTGACCCCCTGTGCCACCAGTTTCTCTACCTCAGCCACCACCAGTTCCGGTTTTCGGCTCCGGACCGGACCACGGGCATAGGGAATAATACAATAACTACAAAACTGATTACATCCTTCTTCGATCTTGACATAAGCCCGGGTAGTCTCCCGCCATTCCTCCACCTTTAAGTCTTCAAAATCAACTAATTCATCGCGATGTAATAAGGCAAAACCAGGGTCCAATCCGGACCGGACCCCTTCGACATAATCAACAATCTTATGGCGGTTAGCACTACCGACGACCAGATCAACCCCTTCAATTTCGCCGGCTTCGCCTGGGGATACCTGGGGATAACAACCGACCATCACTACCATAGCCTCCTGATTCCGTCGTTTGGCCCGTCGGGTCAACTGTCGCGATTTGCGGGCCGCTTCATTGGTTACGGTACAGGTATTAACAACATAAATATCAGCTTGCGCGGCAAAATCAACTACCTGATAGCCGGCCTTGGCAAAAAGGTCGATCATCGCCTCTGACTCATAATGGTTTACTTTGCAACCCAGTGTATGAAAAGCAACCGTCTTCATCAAATAGTTCCCCCCAGATCACCGAATTCGTAAAGGAGCAGGGCCAGGAGAGTTAAAGCAGCAGTTTCAGTCCTAAGCACACGGGGACCGAGACTGATCGGAATCCCGCCTAAATTACGGACAAATTCAACTTCATTTTGGGAAAACCCGCCTTCCGGGCCGATGATCATTAAGATATTACTTACTTTTGCTAAATCTGCATTAGTCCGAACCTTCCGAAGATTGTTTTGTTTTTCTCCCACCCAAGCCAATAAAGTCAAGTCAAATTCCCCCATACTTGCGGCCAAATCCTGCAACTTAGCTATATCGCTAATAATCGGTATCATCCCCCGTTGGGACTGTTTGGCCGCCTCTTCGGCCATCCGTTGCCACCTGACCAGCTTTTTACCCTCTCTTTCTCCTCGCACCCGGACAATCGTCCTCCCGGTAATCAAGGGAATAATCCTTTTTATTCCGAGTTCAGTACTTTTCTCAATGATCAAATCCAGCTTATTTTTCTTGGGGATGGCCTGAGCAAGGGTAATGCTAACCGGTGGTTCGGAGTGGTTCTCTTTCTTTTCCACAATCCGTCCTTCCACTGCCCCGGAACCAAATGCGCTAATTTTAACTAAATATTCCCAACCATCTCCGGTCGAAACAATAATCTCCTCGCCGGTATTCAACCTTAAAGAACGAGAAATGTGGTTATAATCACTACCTGTGATTCTAACCACCTCCCCGTCCAAAGAACCCCTATTAATAAAAAATCGATGCACACAAGTTCATCCTTTCCGAGCCACCAAGCTTATCCATTCTTCTTCCTGTTTTTCCTCGAGCAGAGTAAAGTCTAGCTCCGCCAGTTCAGCAAGCATAGCCCCCTTTTTCTCTTCAATAATACCGGAAAGGATTACTAATCCCCCCTCCGACATAACTCCAGGTAGGGCCGGTAATAAACGGCTAATCAGCTCCGGTAAAAGATTGGCCGTGACCAAGGGAAAACGCTCGTTGAGTCCGGCCGTCAGGTCACCCTGTCTCACCTCAATAATTCCTTTTACCCCGTTAATCGCAATATTTTCCCGGGCAGCCGCAACTGCCGCCGGATCAAGATCAATCGCCGTAATCGCCTGCACGCCGAGGAAAGCGCCGATAATTGATAAAATAGCGGTTCCACATCCTACATCCAGCATCTTGACAACCCTTTGCCCAGCATACTTTTCCAACAGTTCAATACACATCTTGGTAGTTTGATGACCACCGATGCCAAAAGCCATCCCCGGGTTGATCAGCACTGTTTTTCGCTCGTCCTGCTGACAATCCTCCCAATCCGGACAGATTAAAAAACGTCGCCCAACCTTTAATGGTTTAAAAAATTGATGCCAGGAAGTAGACCAATCTTCATCCCGGGTAATGTTTACCGTTATCTCAAATCTACCGGTCGCCAGGCCATAGGATGATAGTTTCGCTAGCTGTTCTTTAATGTTTCGGAAGATAGCGGAAAAATTCTCATGATCATGATAATAGGCTGCTAAACCGATCTTTTCCGGGCCATCTTCCACTACAACCCCCTGAGCACCTGCTTCTATTAAAATATTGGCGACCGCCTCTTCCGCCGCCGGCTGAACCTTAATCTCTACTTTTTTCCATTTCATCAAAGACAACTCCAGTCAGACTTACACCCCGAGGGCTTCCCTCACTTTTTCTAACCAGCTCTTTTCTTCCGGATTAATTTCGTCCCCACACTCTTCCGCAAATTGTAATAAGATCTGCTTTTGTTTTTTACTGAGTGCCTTCGGGATAACCACTTTGGCCTTGATATACTGATCACCCCGACCATAACCGTTCAAATGAGCAATTCCTTTGTTTTTTAGCCGGAAAACGGTACCGGGTTGTGTCCCTTCCGGAATTTTAAACTTGACCTTTCCCTCCAGGGTCGGAACTTCAATCTCATCACCGAGGGTGGCCTGGATAAAATTGATTGGCACCTCACAATGGATATCATCATTTTGCCGTTTAAAGATTTTGTTAGGTCGAACTTGAATCACAATATAAAGGTCACCGTTAACGGCCCCTTTTTCACCGGCTTCACCCTCACCGGGCATTCTTAACTTATTGCCGGTATTAACTCCGGCCGGAATATTAACCGTAATCTTTCGTTGCCGAAAGACCCGGCCACTCCCTTTACATTCCGGACAGGGGGTCTCGACAATTCTACCCTCTCCCCCACAACGGTCACAGGTCCTGGTCTGAGTAAACTGGCCAAAAGGAGTCTGTTGTGTTGTCCTGATCTGACCGGAACCCTGACACCGGGAACAGTTCTTACTCCTGGAGCCGGGTTTAGCCCCACTGCCATGGCAGGTCTGACAGGACTCATTTCTGGGGATCAATATCTCTTCTTTACCCCCAAAGGCAGCTTTTTCAAAACTTATCTCCATGCGGTACTGTAAATCAGAACCGCGCCTGGGACCACGCTGCCGACCCATCCCACCACCGAAAAACATATCAAAGATATCAGACATATCTTCAAAACCGCCAAAACCACCGCGGGCAAAATCTTCAAAATTAAAATCGTTATCATTGATCCCGGCATGACCGTATTGGTCATAGCGAGCTTTTTTATCGGGATCACTTAGAATCTCATAGGCTTCGGAAAGCTCTTTAAACTTTGTCTCAGCCTGCGGGTCGTCTTTATTGACATCGGGATGTAGTTTGCGGGCTTTTTGGCGATAAGTCTTTTTAATCTCGTTTTCATCAGCATCCCGGCCAATTCCCAGTACTTCATAATAATCTCTTTTATTTGCCACCTGATTCACCACCTCAAGTATCAACCGATAAGTTCATTAGAAAGAGGGGAGAATGCTCCCCTGCTTTCGCTTACCATATAATTATATGCCCCAACAGAATAAACTGGTCACTAGTTGCAAGCTTTTATTACTGGTCTTTCTCTTTCTCTTCATCTACTTCTTCATAATCAACATCAACGGTTTGCTCGTCATTCTGCTCCGGTTCTGCTCCCTCACCCTCAGCTTGCTGTTGTTGCTGGGCTTGTTCTTGTGCTTGGGCATAAAGCTGGGTACTAAGCTCAGTTAATGCATTGGTCAAGGCTTCGGTCTTAGCTTTAATATCTTCGGTATTATCTCCTTGCAAGGCTTCTTTCAGTTCATCTTTAGCCTTTTCCACTTTTTCCTTAACCCCTTGTTCAACCTTATCTCCGGCATCCTTTAGGGTCTTTTCTGTCTGGTAAACCAGGCTGTCGGCTTGATTTCTTGTCTCGATCTCTTCCAGGCGTTTTTTATCTTCTTCTTCGTGGGACTGAGCTTCATTAACCATATTTTCAATCTCATCATCAGATAAACCGCTGGAAGATTTAATCGTAATGTTTTGCTGATTACCGGTTCCCAGGTCTTTAGCCGAAACATGAACGATCCCGTTTGTATCAATATTAAATGATACCTCAATCTGGGGCATGCCACGGGGTGCCGGCGGTATATCGGTTAACTGAAAGCGGCCCAGGGTCTTATTACCACCGGCCATCTTCCGTTCACCCTGTAAGACATGGATATCAACGGAGGTTTGATTATCAGCCGCTGTGGAAAAGACCTTACTCTTTTCGGTAGGTATCGTCGTATTACGGTCGATCAACTTGGTAAATACCCCACCCAGGGTCTCGATCCCCAGTGAAAGCGGGGTAACATCGAGCAGGACCACATCATGAACATCTCCGGCCATTACTCCGCCCTGGATTGCCGCTCCCATGGCCACAACTTCATCAGGATTAATACCCCTATTGGGCTCCTTGCCAATCAGTTTTTTTACCGCATCCTGCACAGCAGGGATCCGGATTGAACCACCCACCAGAATAATTTCATCAATCTCGGTCGGTTTTAAACCGGCATCTTTCAAAGCTTGCCGGGCAGGACCCATTGTCTTTTCGACCAGGTCAGCCGTCAGTTCGTCAAATTTAGCCCGACTTAAGTCGATATCGAGATGCTTAGGACCTTCTTCGGTCTGGGTAATAAAAGGCAAATTAATATTAGTAGTCATCACCGTCGATAGTTCTTTTTTTGCTTTTTCGGCGGCATCCTTTAACCGCTGCATCGCCATCCGGTCATTTTTAAGATCTACTCCGTACCCCTTCTTAAATTCAGCCGCCAGGTAGTCAATAATTTTTTGGTCAAAGTCATCACCGCCGAGGTGATTGTTTCCACTGGTCGCAATAACTTCAAAGACTCCGTCACCCAGTTCCATGATCGAAACGTCGAAAGTACCACCGCCCAAATCAAAGACCAGGATCGTTTGATCTTTTTTATCTTCCAGTCCATAAGCCAGGGCAGCAGCGGTCGGTTCATTAATAATCCGTTTTACTTCCAGCCCGGCAATTTTTCCGGCATCTTTGGTCGCCTGACGCTGGCTATCAGTAAAATAAGCCGGTACAGTAATAACCGCCTCTTGCACTTCTTCCCCCAAATAATCTTCCGCATCTCTTTTCATCTTTTGTAAAATCATTGCGGAGATCTCCTGGGGAGTATAATCCTTACCACTTAAGGTAACTCTATGGTTAGAACCCATATGTCTTTTAATCGAGGTTACGGTTTGGTCAGCATTAGTAATAGCTTGTCTTTTAGCAGTTTCACCGACTAACCTTTCCCCCTTCTTGGAGTATGATACGATCGAAGGTGTGGTCCGGTTACCTTCAGCATTGGTGATTACAGTAGGTTCTCCACCTTCAACTACGGCCACACATGAATTGGTGGTACCGAGGTCAATTCCAATTATTTTTCCCATTAACAATTCCTCCTTATTAAATTATTTTTCAGTTTAACTTTTATGATTGAACTTAATGGGCTACCTTTACTTTAGCAGGTCTGATTACATTATCATTTAATATGTATCCTTTTTCCAGCTCTTCAATGATCATACCTGACTCATACTGTTCATCCTCTTCCTGCATTAAGGCTTCATGCAGGTTATGGTCAAAAGGTTGACCGACAGCCGGGATAACTTCAACCCCCAGTTTTTCCAGGAACTTCATTAACTGGCGATAGATCATATCGACCCCTTTTTTCAATTCATTTTCCTCCTGGTGTGAAGTTAAAGCCCGCTCAAAATTATCAATGATCGGGAGTAATCCCGCCATTATTTCTTTGATCGTTAAAAAGCGGATCTTTTCCCGTTCCTTAACGGAACGATTGCGGAAATTAATAAAATCTGCTTGTAGTCGTTGAAGTTTGGAGAAATTACAATTATTCTCCTCCTCCAGTTCTTTCATTTTTTCCGTAAGTTCGGCCAACTCCTTGCTTACCTTCGTTGCTTGCTGCTCTTCAGCCGATTCTCCGGCTTCATTTTCCTGTTTTAAATCTTTTTGTTCTAGTTCTAGCTCTAGCTCTGTTCCTGTCGTTTCATTCAGCTCTTCGGTTATTTTCTTTTCCACCATTATCATCACCTACTTAGTTCCAAAATTATTTTCCCTAAAACCTCAGCCATAGTATTTACCAGGGTGATCACCTTGGAATATTCCATCCTGGTCGGCCCGATCACTCCAATTTTACCGGAAGCCTTATTGCCGATTGAATAAGTTGAAAAAACAATACTACAATTTTTCATCTCTTCTAATTCGTTTTCCCGGCCGATTAAAACCTCTATTCCATTATCAGGGATATTATAGAGCAGATCACGCAGCATTTCTTCATGGTCCAGTATACTTAACACCCTTTTCAGGTTTTCCATGTTATTAAATTCCGGTTGATCTAAAATATATGAAGTTCCACCCAGATACAACCGGATATCAGAGGGATGAGACATTTTACGTAAAGACTGATCGATCAAACTAAAAATCTCCTGTGATAGGTCTAACTTCTTGAGCAGCTCTAATTCCAGTTCCTTCATATAACTGCTGTTTAGCTTGATCAGCTCTTTTTGGTTTAAATTACTCGCTAGAAAGTGATTTAAGTACCTAATCTGTCTGTTCGTAATCTCCTCTTGCAATCTAACGATCTTATTATGCACGATTCCGGTATTGGTTATGAGAACGATTAAAACACTGGAGTTATCAACTCCAATTAACTCGAGCTGTTTAATTTTGGTTCCCTGTAACTGCGGCTCACTGACCACCGAAGCATAGCGGGTAATTCTGGACAACATTCTGGCCATATTGGATATTATCTCCTGGACACTCTGTTTTTCGCGGGTAGTCTTATTAAGGATCTTTTCCATATTTAAATTATAATGGATATCCTCACTCATCAACCGGTCGACATAAAAACGGTAACCTTGATCAGAAGGGATACGTCCGGCTGAGGTATATGGTTGTTCCAGAAAACCCAGTTCTTCCAGATCAGACATCTCATTCCTGATCGTGGCCGAACTAACCCCCAGACAATAGGTTTTGGCCAGGGTTCTGGAACCTACTGGTTCTGCTGTTAAAATATGTTCATGAATGATGGCTTTTAAAATCTTTACTTTCCGTTTATCCAGTTCTTTAACCATCATATTCACCCCTTTTTAGCACTCGATTGTGTAGAGTGCTAATAGCTAATAATAAAATAACACATTAAGATATCTTTGTCAAATCTTTTTCAATTAATTTAAAAACTCCATAAACACCTGATTTCCCAGGAAAAGCCCCTTGTGTGACAAGCTAAGATAACCCCCGGAAACTTCAATTAACCCCATTTTTTTCAGATAATCCAACTTTTCACTATAAACATCTTCTAATTTCTGGTGAAAGAGCTCGGCAAAACGGGCCAGCTCTACCCCCTGGCGTAAACGTAACCCCAGGAAAAGAAATTCTGACTTTTTTTCCTCAGGGGTAAGCCGGGTTATTTCGGCTAGCGGTAATTGGTTCCGGGCAATTTCCCTCAAATACTTCTTTAAATCCGGCTGATTAGCAAAACGCCTATTCCCGTCAAAACTATGCGCCGCCGGACCCAGGCCGAGATAAGGACGATATTCCCAGTAAAGGGTATTATGGCTGGAATAAGCCCCTTCCCGGGCAAAATTAGAAATTTCATAGTGCTGATAGCCCCGTTGGGCCAACATGGTGAGGGCCAACTGATATAGCTCGGCATCAAGCTTATCATCCACCCCTGTTAACTCTCCTGCTTCAACCAGTTGCGCCAGCAAGGTATTTTGCTCAAACTGGAGATTATATAATGAAAGGTGGGGCGGTTGAAACGATAAAGCGGTCAGCAGTGTTTCCTGCCAACTGGCCACGGTCTGCCCCGGGATCGCCAAAATTAAATCAAGATTAAAGTTAACAAAGTAATCTTTAATCAGCTCAATGGTCGCAATAGCCTGGGATGCGCTATGGAGGCGGCCTAGGGTCTTTAACTCCTGATCGATTAATGACTGCACCCCCAGGCTCAGTCGATTAACCCCGGCTTTTTGATATGCTTTAAGTTTATTTTGATCAAGGGAAGACGGGTTTGCTTCGAGGGTAATCTCCCCCGAAAGCGGTGCCGAAAAGCTGGTAACGATTAGCTCAATTAAACCGGCCAGTTGATCGGCTGATAATAGGCTGGGGGTTCCCCCGCCAATATAAAGGGAGTAAATTGCTTTTTTCCCCAACAAGTTACGATAAAAAGTTATTTCCTTTGTTACAGCCGTCAGGTAATCCTGAACAATACCTCCGGACAAAGGTTCTGAATAGAAATCACAATAACTACACTTCCTGGAACAGAAAGGAATATGGAGATAAACCCCAAATGGTTCGGTAAAAGAGATATGCGGCCGGTTACTCATCTTCATCGCGCTGCAAAACAGCCATAAAAGCGGCCTGAGGTATCTCCACCCGGCCGACCTGTTTCATCCTTTTTTTACCCTCTTTCTGTTTTTCAAGCAGCTTGCGCTTCCGGGTAACATCTCCGCCGTAACACTTCTGTAAAACATTTTTGCGCAAGGCCTTAATATTGACTCGGGTAATAATCTTATTGCCGATCGCAGCTTGAACCGGCACATCAAACATCTGGCGGGGGATCAACTTTTTCAATTTCCGGGCCAGTGAACGTCCATTTTGCTCGGCACTGTCCTGGTGGACAATCGTGGAAAGGGCATCAACCGCTTCCCCATGAATTAAAATATCAAGTTTAACCAAACTGGCCGGCTGATAACCGAGCAATTGATAGTCAAGGGTGGCATAACCCCTTGTTTTGGACTTTAACAGATCAAAAAAATCAGTAATTAACTCACTGAGCGGCATTTGATAGATTAATTCCACCCGGCTTTCACTAATATACTGCATATCCTGAAAATCGCCCCGCTTACCCTGGCAGAGATCCATCGCCGCTCCCACATATTGGTCCGGTAGATATATCTCCGCCTTAACATATGGTTCTTCAATTGTCTCAATCTCAGTGGGAGCGGGAAATTCAGCCGGATTATCGATCTTGATGACCTGACCATTAGTAAGTTTAATCGAATATTCCACACTGGGAGCGGTAATAACCAGGTTCAAATCATATTCCCGTTCTAGCCGCTCCTGAATAATCTCCATATGTAATAAACCGAGAAAACCGGCCCGGAAACCGAAGCCAAGTGCCTCCGAGGTCTCCGGTTCAAAAGTCAAAGCAGCATCATTTAACTGGAGTTTTTCCAGGGCATCTTTTAGCACAGTATATTCGGCATTATCGGTCGGATATAAACCGCTATAGACCATTGGTTTAACTTTTTTATATCCGGCTAACGGACCGGCGGCCGGTTCAGTAGCCAGGGTAATCGTATCACCAACCCGACAATCTTTGACATCCTTAATCCCGGCAATAATATAACCGACTTGACCGGCCGATAGAGACTCGGCTTTTTTCCTATCGGGAACAAAATTCCCGACCTCATCAACCACATATTCCTTATTATTAGCCATCATCCTGATCTTCTGGCCGGCTTCAACCACACCATCGACTATTCTTACGTAGGCAACCACTCCCTGATAAGAATCATAAAAAGAATCAAAGATCAAAGCCCGCAGCGGTTGATTACTACTATCTTCCGGAAATGGTATTTTTTTAATAATCGTATCCAATACTTCTTCGATCCCGGTACCTTCTTTGGCACTGGTTAAAATAGTATCATCAATCTCCAGGCCAAGATCGATTAACTGGCCCTTAACCCTTTCCGGATCGGCACTGGGGAGATCAACCTTATTAATAATCGGAATAATCTCCAGGTCATGTTCCAACGCTAAATAGATGTTAGCCAGGGTCTGGGCCTCAACCCCCTGAGAAGCATCAACCACCAGCAAAGCGCCCTCACATGCGGCCAGACTGCGGGAAACCTCATAAGAAAAATCAACATGACCGGGGGTATCAATTAGATTGAGTTGATATCCCTTATATTCCAGGCGTACTGGCTGGGCTTTAATGGTAATGCCCCGTTCTCGCTCCAGTTCCATCTGATCAAGAACCTGTTCTTTCATCTCCCGTTCCGGGATCACACCGGTATATTCTAACAGCCGATCGGCCAGGGTAGATTTTCCGTGATCAATATGGGCAATAATACAGAAATTGCGTATATCCTGACTCTTCACCAAATTTCCTCCTTTATCAATTATAAAGAGCGCCAATATCTTAAATTATTATAACATTGCCTTTTCCATTAATCAATAAACAATCCTCTATTAACAAGAATAAACGGGGCAACCTAAAAAAGTTACCCCGTTCACTCTTCAATTCGAGCTTATCTTTAACCGTGTCCAAAGAGGGCTGCGATCACATTGGCAACCAGCTCGGCGGCCCGCATGGCCTCTTCTGTCGTATTGCGATAATCCCCAATCTCCAAAAGAAGGGCATGAGGATGAAGGTCCTGATTATAGGTAGTATCCCTGATCTCGACCCGGTGGAGAAAGCCGGGATACATTTTATCCATCAATGCGGCTAACTCCTGGGCAAAACTAAGGTTGCGTTGCCATTCCTGGTGATGGTCATCCAGCTCCAGATGGGCAAAATCAAATCTACCGTTCGTAACAACGATCATCACCTTAGCCACTTTTTTCCCATTGATTACCGTAGTTACTGTGTCACGGGTCGCCACTTTGATCCCGTCACGGTGAATATCGAGTAACAGGTCGATCTTCTGATATTTATTAACTAATTCTTTTACTGTTTTCCGGGAATTATAGTAGGAGCGACTATAGACCTGATCATGGACTGTGGTGGTATGAACTACCTTGAATTGATAGCGCTCGGAAAGGATACGGGCCAACTCCAAACCCACTTTCCCCACATTACCAATCTGGCCGGGCAGAACATGTCCGTTATTATCCTGATGACGGGGGTCATCGACATAGGTCTCGGAAGTATGGGTATGATAGAGCACAATCAAGGGCTGCTCCCTCAAACTCGGCACATTGATTTCCGGCAGGGGCTTCCGCGCTAAATCCTCTACCGTAATCTGCTCGGACCTCTTTTCCTGTCTGAGATCAAATTTAAGCTTGATCACATTACCCCCGTTGCTATCCGGTTGATAAACAATATTTTTTTCTTCTTTTAACTCCTCCGGTGTATAGTAGGACAGCAGAGGAATCTCCCGCTTTAAATAAGTAATCGGGGCTTGAATCCTGATTTTAGTTAAACGATAGATTAACTGATCTGGACCCAGAAAATCGTAGATCCTGGTCAGTAAATCCTCTTTTACCGCGGACCGGTAATATTCGGCGTCATATTGTGACCAGACCGGAATTACCTCATTATTTAGTTCTCTAAACTTATTAATATTTAATAAAACAAGCAAAAAGAGAATAAACAAAGCAGCTATTACCTTCATTTTTAAAGAATTAAAGGACATGATCATTCCTCCCATAAAATAATATGAGCAGGAATCCCTTGATAGAACCGATAGAAAACAAAAAGAAAGCCGCAAAAGCGGCAATTTATCCTAGTATACACTAACTGTCTTATAGATATAAAGAAAGATTATCGGGAGTTATATCAGGATGAACGGCAACGTTAATCCCCCCGGCTATGATTCGTCCCACATCTAGAATTAACTCGTCAACACCCTTGGGCGATACAATTAAACTGCCCATATATGGTCCCAGGATATTTCCGATCATCCTTTTTTTATCTTTTTGCTCAATGTGGCGTAACCGCTCTTTCTCGGTCGGAGAAAAAATATCCCCTTTTAGGATCTGCTCCATCGCATCATTAACAATTGTAATCGCATGTACCACCGTCGGTACGCCAATTGCGATTACCGGTAGGTTCATTGTTTCCGGATTAATCGCCATTCGATTTTTGCCGATCCCGGAACCGGGAGCAATCCCGGTATTACTGAGCTGAATAGTATTGGCCAGACGGTGACTATTCTGGGCCGCCAGGGCATCGATCGCAATAATTAGATCTGGTTTAATCATCTGGGCTACCCCTCGAATAATCTCAGCAGTCTGTACCCCGGTCAATCCAAGGACTCCGGGCGATAGAGCACAAACCGGCCGCAACCCTTTTCTTAATTCCGGTGGTGCTTCCTGATACAGGTGTCTGGTCACCATCAGGTTATTTAATACCTGTGGGCCCAGCGCATCAGGAGTAGCATTCCAATTCCCCAAACCGACAACAAATATGGTCGGTTCCAGATTGGGATGGGGTCTAATCCGGTCAAAATCTATTAACGATGCCAGTTGCTTGGCAAAAATCTCACTCAACTGGTCATGAACCACTCTGTTTTGTCCTTTCAGGCCTTCCGATTCAATCGTTATGTAAATACCAACGGGTTTACCAATTGCCTGGGCCCCCTGTTCATTCATAACCTCAATCCTTGTTATCTTGGCATTTTCCAGCTGTTCTTCGTTCACTTTTACTCCCTGAACTTCACCACCGGTCCGTTCGATCGCAAGGCTATGGGCTTCCAGGGCCAGATCCGTATACACATTGTAGTTAACATCTCTATTCATAATTTATCTCCTCACCTTAATTCTGTCGGGACAAAGGCATCGACCAGACCGATTACAAAAGCGGCAATCAAGGCCCCGATCACAGTTACATTTAATCCTGCCACGACAAATTGGGTTAAGTAAATCACGATGGCCGAAATTATAAACCCAACTACTCCACGGCGTTGCGGTGAAATCTTCTCACCGAAAATAGCCTCAATTATATACCCCAAAACTGCGATCACAACAGCCGCCAGCAGGGCATTAATAAAACCGACCATGCTAAATCCGGGGATAATATAACCTACGGCCAGTAATACCAGTGCTGAAACGATAAAACGAACAATTGCTCCAATCCAATTAGACATGGAATCACCCCCCATCCAGTAAAACTTTATTCAATAATATTTTAACCGGAAAAGTTTTTTATATGCAAAACTTGCATTTTAAATCAACTCATGTTAAAATAAGAATGCTGTCAAAAAGCAGGGGGGGTGATATTAATGCCAATTATTAAATCAGCTAAAAAGAGAGTAAAAATTGCGGCCAAGAGGACTTTACGTAATCGTGAGTGGAAGGCCAAACTTAAAACTGCGATCAAGGACTTTGAAAAAATTGTCGATGAAGGTAACGCCTCTGCTGCTCAAGATAAATTATCGCAAGCAATTAAGGTAATTGATAAGGCTGCCGGCAAGGGTATTATCCATAAGAATAATGCTGCCCGCAAAAAATCTCGCCTGACTAAACTGTATAATCAAATTGCCTAAAGGAAGTTTCCAGGCTCTACTTATTTAAAAAAAAGCACTATCCGGATCAATCTCTGGATAGTGCTTTGCTAATTTAACTAATCCCACTTAGTTTGTTCACCCTAAAATTGCCATTTCTAGTGCCCGACCTGCTTCATATTTCCCGCTTACTATATTCAGATTGGCTTGGAAAAATCTCTCCAGCATTAATTCCAGTTCTTCCTGTGAATAGAGGTCACTGACCTGATAACTTTTTTTAACCGGATACTGATGGCTCTTCAACATCCGGGCAATAGTTGCCGGATCATGACCGGCTTCCTTTAAATCTTTGACCGACATCAGCAACTTTAACTGCCAGGTGATCGTCCCTAAAATGGTCAGGGCGACTACCCCACTGGCCAGCATTTGATTTAATAGCAACAAGGCTTTTCCCTGCTGCCGGTTGATCAAGGCATCGGTCAAACTAAAAATAACATTATCTTCCAGATAGCGATCGCGGGCCATAATCTCTTTTACTTCCTGAACGGTTATCTCCCCTTGGGGGCAGGTATAGGTGATAATTTTTTCGATCTCACTATTTAATATGGCTAGATTATTGCTAAACATCTCCTCCAGCAATTTAATCGCTTGCCCATCAATGACTTTACCCCTTTTTTTAAACTCATCCTTAATCCACTGATCAAGTTGACGGAATTTGGGGGCAACAACACTTTCGAGCTGTCCCACTTTCTTGACCGACTCCACTACTTTTAAGCGGTTATCGACTTTACCTTCCAACAAGATCAATAAAATAGCGGTGGGGGGAAAGTTCTCTAAAAGCTTAATCAATACTTGATCCCCGGGATTCTTTTTACTAAAAAAATTAGTAGTACTGGCTATGATAAACCTTTTATCACTAAAAACCGGTGGGGTATTAACCATCTTTTTTAAACGCACGACAAAATCTTCAGTCTCTTCGAGATAAGTATAATTAAAACCGCCGACCTGCTCATCGACAAACCGGCTAATAAAATCATCTTTGAGCCGATTTAACAGGAATCGATCCTGCCCATAAATTAAATAAACCGGTTTTAATTTATTTATATCGATATCAAATAGTTTTTGTAATTTACTCAATTATATACACCTCTTTCGCTTAATCTTATTCGATTAACATTAAAAGATTTGCCATTATTATATTAACATAGTTTCAATCACTAAGGCAAATGATAAATAATGTAACTACTTGTCAGGAGGATCAAGATTAGCCGGAACAGCCGCAGCTTAAATCGGCAAGCCAGAGCAGATCTTTACCGGTTTTTAAGCATTTAGGACTAATTAATCAGGTAGTAGAATGAAAATCAAAACCCCGGACAGGTAGATCTAATAAAGGCGGGACTAACCGTCCCGCTGTAACCATTCCAGATAATGCTAGTATAGCCCGCAGGCGAATCGAGAACAATACTACTACAACCTTGATAAGGAGGTGAAATAAATGGGAACTGGTCAAAAAAGTAATACCCTGGTTAACCCCCTGGCCGCTCAAGCTATGGAAAAATTTAAATATGAAGTAGCCCAAGAATTAGGGATTCAGATTCCACAGAGTGGATATTATGGGGAGATGACCACAAGAGATACTGGAGCAATTGGTGGTCATATGGTTAGGAAAATGGTTGAAGCTTATGAAAACTCTGTCGCCGGCCAAAGTGGTCAGCAGTATTAAGTAGGACTAATCTTTTGCATTATAACTCGTCACCGAGTCACTCTAAATGAGCGGAGTATATTCCGCTCATTTGAATTTCTTCTAAAGCCGCGGATTTGATAACTAAAACCGTTACTTCTGATCATAATGGCCCCTTGTTGGTCAGTCCGCCAGATTCGAATCCCTAATTGTTCGGCCTGCTCCAAGACAGCAGCGGCCGGATGACCATAGTTATTCTTCCCGACCGAGATAATCCCTTCGCGGGGAGAAACCCTCTGCAAAAAGACTAAGGAAGATGAACTACTACTACCGTGGTGACCTAATTTAAGGATCTGACAATACAAATCTAAATCCTGCTCCAATAGCCTGTTTTCGCCTTCCCTTTCCAGGTCACCGGTCAAGAGCATCGAAAAATTACGATAAGTCAGCTTTAATACAATCGAATTTTCATTTCTGGATCGATTTGCCGGCATTTCTCGCTCGGGATTTAAGACCTGAAGTAAGGACTGGTTAAGCTGAAAGCGATCACCGGCCTGAACCGTGCTCACCTTGACTCCTTTTTCGGCCGCCAGCTTGAGTACTTTTTCCGCCAACTGATTCCGCTCAAAACCACTGGCAAAGATTAACCAACCGACTCGATTGTCTTGTAATAAATCGGTAATACCGAGGGCATGATCAGTATCAAAATGAGTAATAAAGACCAGGTCTAGTTTTTTAATCCCCCTCTTTTTCAAAAAAGGCAAAATACTCCTTTTGCCCTGACTGGAATCATACCCGGCCATCCCTCCACCATCGACCAGCATCGTTTGACCGGAAGGAAAATCAATAAAAACCGAATCACCCTGACCGACAGCTAAAAAAATTACTTCCAGTTGATTATTAAAGAGTGGGATCATCAGATTAAGCAATAGGAAGAGTAAGAATGCAACGGAAAAGAGCTGAAAGTTCCTTTTTCTTTTTGTAAGATGAAGCGGTATAATTTTTTTGCGATAAAAAAAAGGAAAAAACAACAAAAACAAGTACAAGAACAAACAATTAAGGACTGCCGGTGCAGCGACCTCAAAAAATCCATACGGAAAAGCTGCCATCAGTTCAACCCCCTCTAACATCAGCTTGCTTAAGAGGTAAACCGGTCTATTGACCAGCCAGCCAAAGACCGGGTTGATCAAACTGAGCAGCAACCCGCTCATGGCTAAAGAGACGATTAACCCGGTCAATGGGATGGCCCAGATATTTGCCACGATTCCACTTAGAGCAATACTGTTGAAATAATAAGCAGTGATTGGCATTGACCCCAGTTGAGCAGCCACCGAAACAGCAAGCGGGGAGGGTAAAAAGTCTTTCAGCAGCCAGTACCAATTGATGATCATTACTAAAATCAGATATGACAACTGGAAACCGGGATTAAAAAGCTCATAGGGATTGAACAGCAAATTAATGAAAGCAGTCAAACCCAGTAAATTATAAATATCACCGCACCGTTTGAAAACGGGGGCCCAGAAGAAAGCCAGGGCCAGCAGTCCTGCCCTGATAATAGCCGGTCGAAAACCGGTCAGCATAATATACAAGACGAGCAGGAGCGAAATAATTGAATTTTGCAGAACTGGCTTCAATTGAAAAGGTTGTAACAACGCGCGAAAAATAATCACAATAAAACCAACATGCAATCCGGAAATAGCCAGTAGATGGTTGAGCCCGATTTTACTAAAATTATCTCTCCATTCTTCGGGCAGGTCGGCCCGTTCACCCAACAGCAATGCTCCCAGCAATTGTTGATAGGGTTGAGCGATGGTAAGTTCGATTATGGTAAGTAGCCTTTCTTTCAATTTAATCAGGAGATAATTAAGCCCTATTTTTCGCTCGCCCACCTTTTCCCAGTCTCGCTCCAGATAACCGCGACTGTATATCCCGTTTTTTTTCAGATAACGATAACTGCAAAATCCGCCGGGATTTAGTTGCTGGTAGGGAGTCTTTAAGACAAGACCTGCTTTGATCACATCCCCGGCTTTTAATTTTCCCGGAAGAAATCTTTGCTCCAGTTGCACTAAACCGTATTTAATCGGAAACCCGTCAAGATAGTACGGTTTAAGATAAAGCCGGTTACCCTGCAGTGCGTTTAATCTTACCACAATTTCCCCCAGCACTTGATATTTACCCTGATCATTAAAGTTAACTGTGGAAAATCTACTTTGATATTTGAGCTCCTGCCAGTTAATCCATAAAAACCCGGCCAGCAAAACAGCCAGGAAACAGAGAAAAAACGGCGGCAAAAGGGGACTGACTTTGCTCTTCTCCGACATAAAGTATATTATCAGGATTAAAGCTAACAATAAATTGATTATGATGAATGTTAACAACGAGGTCAGGGTTACGTAATAACCGAGGGTAATCCCGCCGGCAAAAAAGAGGAAAGCAAATAATAAGGGTCGTTTCCGGATCAGCCTGTTGATCTGTTCTTGGCTCATCTTACTTAATAAACGGTGAGCTGATCCCGGATCTTTTCCAGGGTTTTAGCTCCGATCCCACTTACATCCAGTAATTGCTCTATTTTGATAAAACCCCCGATCTTACGGCGATATTGAACAATATTACTTGCTTTACCGGGGCCAATACCGGTCAGTTGCTGTAATTCCTCGGGTGAAGCCTGGTTAATATTAATCTTCCCGGAATGATGATTAGGGCTGGCCAGACGAGAATTGCCGGTCGAATCTGTCAACTCAGTAATCGAGGGAATATAAATCTTTTGACCATCAAAAATCGGTGCAGCCAGATTTAACTGATCAAGGTCAGCCAGTCTGGTCGCTCCCCCGGCGGCCTGTAAGGCGTTAATTACCCGGGACTCCGGTGGCAGTTCATAGACACCAGCTTGCTTAACCTCCCCGGCCACATGGATTAGCACTCTTTTTACTACCTCTTTGTTGCTTGTTTTGGTATTTTCACCCGCTTCCGTTTCTGTTTGCCCCTGGCTTAACTCGCTTCCGGACCATTGATCAGCCAACCCCGTATAAATTATCTCCCGTCCTGCTAAATTCTGCCAGGCTAAAACAGCTAAACCAATCACAATCACCAGTAAAAAGCCCAGGAAGATCAACTGTTCTGACGGCCGTTTTTTCATCAGTAATCAACCTCCATTTTATTTATATTTTTCCATTTAATTATTATAATTCTTGCTTAACTACCTTTTTCCTCTTTTTTATAAAAAAAACCACCCTGCCAAACAGGATGGTCTCCGTTCTTTTTAAAATCCTTAACCGGAATATAAATGTGATTTAATCTTACTGATGATCAAGTCATTGGCAATCTCATTTAATCCCCCGTTGGGGATAATGATATCAGCATAATACTTGGTTGGTTCGACAAATTTTTCATGCATGGGTTTGACCACCGTCAAATACTGGTTTTTAACCGACTCAAAACTACGCCCCCGCTCCTTAATATCTCTGCTTATTAGTTGCAATAGACGGATATCGGCATCGGTATCGACATATATTTTTAAATTAAATAATTCCCGGAGCTGGGGATAATAAAAAAGTAAGAGCCCTTCGACAATAATAATTGGCGATGGATAAATCAATTTGCGCTGTTCCAGCCTTTGATTGGTTTTATAACAATAAATTGGACGATCAATAGCTTCACCATTGAGCAACTTTTTCAGATGAATAACCAGCAAATCTGTCTCAAAGCAATCGGGGTGATCAAAATTAAATCGATCTTCCAAAACAGGAAAGGATCTTTTATCATAATAATAATAGTCGTGTCTGATCCTGGTCACTTCATCTTTTTGGAATGCATTTTTTAGTACCTGGGATAAAGTGGTCTTCCCGGCAGCAATCCCCCCTGCTATTCCAATTAATAATGAAGTCATTGTTCCTCTCCCCTTCTTTAGCAATATACTAATACAGTCCCTTAATATATTAGTATATACATCGAAGTAGAGACGGTCAATGATAAAAATATGGATAATTCCGATCTAAGCAGCTATTTTTTCTGGCCATAAGTTTTAAATTTTTCAATAATAATTTCCATTTCCTGTTCAGGTAAAATAACCGGATCACCGATCGATTTAGCCCGATAATAGACCTGACAGGTAAATTCAATCTCTTCTGCTGTATTAAAAGCCAGGTGGAGATCACTGCCCACGGCCAGCAAACCATGGTTGGCCAGTAAGACGGCATTATAGTTCCCCATCCCTTCGAAAGCATTATTGGCCAGTTCTTCTGTCCCAAAGGTAGCATACCTGGCCAGCGGAACTTTGTTCCCGGAGAAGCCGATTAAATAATGAACGGCCGGTAGTTCCCAGTTTAGGGCCGCAATCGTTGTAGCGTAGATCGAATGGGTATGTACGATCGCCCGGACCTGTTCCCTTCTGGTGTAAAAGATACGGTGCATGGAGTATTCACTGGACGGGAGTTTATCACTATCAATGATATTATAGTCCAGGTCCAGCACAACAACATCAGCCGGCTTAATCCGATCGTATTCAATCCCGCTTGGAGAAATTGCCATCAATTGCTCTTCCGGCCGATAAATACTGATATTCCCCCCGGTACCGGTAGTAAGTCCGGAAGCAACTAATTTTTTACCGTATTCAATAATTAACTCCCTTTCTTCTTGTAAAATAATAATGATCAACTCCCTAAAATTAATTTGCTGCTTACTCTACCCCGCTTATTTTTATGATTCCACTCCGCTTTGATTAAGATAATCTTCGGCAGGAATCCCTTATTTTCAATTTGGTCGGTAATACAACCGGGGTATAATTCTGTTCACCGGTATTGATGATCTTTAATAGTAATTGGGCGGCTTTCTCCCCCATTAATATTTTATCCTGATGGATCGTTGTTAAGGCCGGTTTAACATAACTGCTTATTTCAATATCATCAAAACCGATGATCGAAAAATCCCCGGGGATAGCTAATCCCCGCTCTTCAATTGCCCTCATCGCCCCGATCGCTATCTGATCCCCCTGACAAAAAATGGCCGTGGGGTAAGGGCCGGACAGATTTAAAATCCTGTTCATGGCATGATAACCGCCGTTTTCACTAAAATCAGCTTCAACAATCCATTCGTTTTGATAGGGTAAGTGTAACTCTTTAATCCTTTGCTTAAAACCGCTTAAGCGATCCTGGGCCGGTTTGACTATCTTTTGCCCCATAATCATCCCGATTTGCTCGTGGCCCAGTTCCACTAAATAGCTGACCGCCTGACCGGCTCCCGCCACATTGTCGGAGATAACATAACAAGTATTTTTTCCGCTCAGCTCCAGATCAATAAAAACGGTGGGGAGCTCACTATTGATTAATCGTTCCAGATGAGGGTCATTTCCGGGCGTCCCCATTAAAACCACCCCATCGACCTGACGGCTTTGGCACTTTTCCGCATAACTAAAGGTATCTCCCCAGTGATGGGCAAACAAAATTAAATCATACCTTTCTTGAAAAAGGGTTTTTTCAATCCCATAAATAATATCGCGAAAAAAAGGATGGCGCAAGCCGCTGTTCCGATGATCAGTAAAAAAAATGCCGATCGAATGTGACTTATGGGAAGAAAGGCTGCGGGCAATGGCGTTAGGACGGTAATTCTCCCGGGCGATCACCTGTTTTACCATTTTTTTAGTCTGTTTGCTAATATCGGGATAGTCGTTGAGCACTTTGGAAACGGTAGTAACCGAAACACCAGCAATTCTGGCGATATCTTTGATCGTTGCCATGCCAGTTCCCCTCCCTTTTTCTAAAGCGGTTTAGGCTTTGCTTAAAAAAACTTGCTTACCATTTCTCCCATTTAATTAGCTGAGCTAATTCCTTCCGTCCGCGGTCCTTACCTGCATTCGCCGGATAGCCCAACGGAGTCAGTCCGATGATCCGGTAAGGCTCCGGCACGTTGAGGATCTCCCTGACCCCCTCTTCCGAAAAGGCTCCAATCCAGCAAGTCCCCAGTCCCTCGACTACGGCCGCCAACATCATCTGCTGCATCGCAATTGCCCCATCAACGGCAAATGAGGTCATATAAGCACCGTGGTCCTGATAACAGGCTGTTTGGTCAACACAGACCGTCAGCACGATATCAGCTTCCGCGATAAACTTTTGCCCCTTACAGGCCCCCACCAATGCTGCTTTCAATTCAGCCTCTCTGCTGACGATAAATTTCCAGGCCTGGGCGTTTTTGCCGGAAGGGGCCAACTGCCCGGCCGTTAAAACCCTGACCAATTTGTCATCCGCTACCTTTGTCGGTAGATAGCTACGGATACTCCTCCGCTCTTGCACGACTCGATAAAACTCCATACTACCACCCCTTATATCATATTTTCTCTGCCGCCAACCGCTCAAAATATATATCTTAAATCTATCAAAAAAAGGGGGTAAAGTCAATTTATTTTAATAGTCCTGTAAAGCACGGCAGTTGATCGGCACCCCTTTTTTAAGGGACTTTAACACATTTAAAACTGCTCTGGTCGTATCGAGTGAAGTTAAACAGGGTACCCCCATTTCCACGGCATATCTTCGAATTTTAAACCCATCGCTAGCCGGTTTTTTCCCTTTATTCAGGGTGTTAATAACCAAGTTAATTCGATTTTCTTTAAGATAGTCGATAATATTAGGATTCCCTTCCGACAATTTCTTGACCTGTTCTGCCGGTAGTCCGACCGCCTTTAATACGGTAGCCGTGCCGCTAGTTGCGATGATCTTAAAACCGAGCCGGGTAAACTCTTTGATATAATTGACCACTTCTTCTTTATCCCGGTCAGCAACCGTGACCAGAATTGTCCCTGTTGCCGGTAAATTAATCCCGGCAGCCACAAATCCCTTATAAAGGGCTTTTTCATAACTATTATCAATTCCCATCACTTCACCGGTTGACTTCATCTCCGGTCCCAGGCCGGTATCAACCTCGGTTAACTTGGAAAAGGAGAAGACAGGGACTTTCACCGCCTGATAAGTCTTTTCCGGAAGAAGCCCGGTCCGGTAACCCAGGTCTTTTAATTTTCTGCCCAGCATTGCTTTAGTGGCCAGTTTAACCATCGGAACACCGGTTACTTTACTGAGGAAAGGAATTGTTCGACTGGAACGGGGATTGACCTCCAGGACATAAACTCGCCCCCCGGCGATTACAAACTGAATATTGACCATCCCCTCGATCCGGAGTGCCCGGGCCAGTTTAATTGTATAGTCGATCAGCGTCTTTTTTAATTTGGGGTCCAACTGGCGAGCAGGGTAAACAGCTATACTATCACCGGAATGGACACCGGCCCGCTCAATATGCTCCATGATACCGGGGATGAACACATCCTCCCCGTCGGAGATAGCGTCAACCTCGATCTCCATTCCCTCCAGGTATTGATCGATCAGGAGCGGATAACCCGGATTCACCCGATTGGCCGCCTGCATATACTGGATTAATTCCGACCGGTTGTAAACTACCTCCATTGCCCTCCCCCCCAGGACATAAGAAGGCCTGATCAGAACAGGATAACCGATCTTGGCAGCGATCGCGACCGCTTCCTTAGGCTCGCTCGCACTATAACCTTCCGGGCAGGGAATTTTTAATTGGCGGAGCAGGGCGACAAATTTATCCCGATCCTCCGCCAGGTCAATTGCTTCAACGGGGGTGCCCAGGATTTTAACTCCCTGGTCGAATAGGGGCTTGGCCAGGTTAATTGCCGTCTGGCCGCCAAACTGCACCACTACACCGGCCGGTTTTTCCTGTTCAATAATATTAAGCACATCTTCTTTGGTCAGGGGCTCGAAATATAAACGGTCGGAAGTATCAAAATCAGTACTGACTGTCTCCGGATTATTGTTAACAATAATTGACTCCAGACCTTCTTCCCGCAGGGACCAGGCCGAATGGACACTACAGTAGTCAAACTCAATCCCTTGACCGATTCTGATCGGTCCGGAACCAAGCACTAAAACCTTTGCTTGCTCAGAAACCGAAGATTCGTCGGTCCGTTCATAGGTTGAGTAATAATATGGTGTCTCGGCTTCAAATTCGGCCGCACAGGTATCGACCATTTTATAGACCGGTTTAATCCCCAGACGGTTCCGAAGTTCTCTGATCTGATCTTCCGGCTTTCCACTCAGAGTAGCCAGCTCCCGGTCGGCAAAACCGAGCTGTTTGGCCTCGCTTAATATCTCCGGAGTAAGGTCAGAACTTATTTTCTGTTCGTAACGAACGATCTGCTTGATTTTATGAATGAAAAAGGAACTGATCCCGGTCAACCGTTGAATCTCATCGACCTTTTTCCCCCGGCGCAAAGCCTCGGCGATAATAAATAATCTTTCATCATCAACCGCCGCCAGTTTCTGTTCGATTTCTTGCTCAGTAAGGGCAGCCAGTGACTCCAAACACAAACCATTAATCCCGATCTCCAAAGAACGGACTGCTTTCAGCATTGCCCCTTCTACTGTTCTTTCAATCGCCATGACCTCACCGGTAGCTTTCATCTGAGTCCCCAGCCCCCGGTCGGCCGAATGAAATTTATCAAAAGGCCAGCGCGGAATTTTAAAAACAACATAATCAAGGGCCGGTTCGAAACAGGCGGTCGTTTTCCGGGTAACGGCATTGGCGATCTCATCAAGACTATAACCCAGGGCGATCCGGGCCGAGACTTTAGCAATCGGATAACCGGTTGCTTTGGAAGCCAGGGCACTGGATCTGCTGACCCGGGGGTTAACCTCAATCACATAATACTGGAAACTGGCTGGGTTTAAGGCAAATTGGACATTACACCCTCCCTCGATCCCCAGGGCCCTGATTATCTTTAAAGAAGCCGAGCGAAGCATCTGATACTCCCGGTCGCTCAGGGTTTGACTGGGGGCAATCACAATACTGTCCCCGGTATGAACACCCACCGGGTCGAAATTCTCCATATTACAAACAATTATACAGTTATCATTCTGATCCCGCATTACTTCATACTCGATCTCTTTCCAGCCCTTGATACTCTTTTCAATTAAAATCTGCCCGATCAGGCTATGTTTGAAACCACGCACGGCAACCTCTTCCAGCTGTTCAACATCTTCAACCAGACCACCGCCCGTACCGCCCATAGTAAAAGCCGGTCTGATAATCACCGGAAAGCCGATCTCTGCGGCAATCTCTCGTGCCTCAGTTATATTTTCGGCAATACGGCTATTCAGGACCGGCTCGCCGATTTTATCCATTAAATCTTTAAAGGTTTGGCGATCCTCCGCCTGGCGGATCGTCTCCAACGGGGTACCGAGGAGTTCGATCTCAAATTCTTTTAAATACCCTGCTTCCGCCAGAGCAATCGCCAGATTTAACCCGGTCTGTCCGCCCAGGGTGGGTAACAAACCATCCGGCCGCTCTTTTTTTAAGATTGTTGCAACCGCATCAACGGTCAATGGTTCAATATAGACCCGGTCGGCCATATTTTGATCGGTCATAATGGTAGCCGGATTACTGTTAACCAGTACTACTTCAATCCCTTCCTCTTTGAGTGCCCGGCAGGCTTGACTTCCCGAATAGTCGAATTCGGCAGCCTGACCGATGATAATCGGCCCTGAGCCGATCACCATTACCTTTTTTAGATCCTTCCTTTTGGGCATAACATCCCCTCCATTTGCTATCTACTTTGTCTTAAGCAATTAAACTAATAAAATGATCAAACAGGTAGTGAGAATCGCGGGGACCGGGTGCGGCTTCCGGATGATACTGCACGGAAAAAGCCGGATATTTTTTGTGTCTTAATCCTTCTACTGTCCGGTCATTTACATTGAGATGGGTTACCTCCAGTTCCAGCCCGGCAAGAGAATCCTCTCTAATCGCATAACCATGATTCTGTGAGGTAATATAAACCCTTCCGCTTCGTAAATCTCGGACCGGATGGTTAGCACCGCGGTGACCAAATTTCAGTTTGTAGGTAGCAGCCCCACAGGCCAACCCCAGGATTTGATGGCCGAGACAGATACCGAAAATAGGCCGCTGGCCCAACAATTCTTTAACTGTTTCAACAACATACGGTACGGCACCGGGATCACCGGGGCCATTGGAGATCATAATCCCGTCGGGCTGATAAGACATAATCGCCCCGGCATCGGTAAAAGCCGGGACTACAATCACTTGACACTTGCGGCGCACCAGGGATTTGACGATATTTTTTTTGGCCCCGCAGTCAATCAGGACAATACGCATCCCCTCAGCTTTTCCGGTTTGATAAGGCTTTTGTGTCGTTACCTCCCTGACCAGGTCTTGCTCGGAAAGAGCGGGGAGTTTTCTGGCTTTTAAGGATAATTGAGCAGTACCGCTCCCTTCACTGCTAATTAGACCCCTCATCGTTCCGTTCTTCCTTAACTTTTTGGTTAGGGCCCTGGTATCGACCCCGGCAATCCCGACTATATCATTTTTATGTAAATATGCTTCCAGTTCCAGTCGTGACCGCCAATTCTCCGGATTATTACATAATTCCCGGACAACAAACCCATTCACCTGAGCTGTCCCCGACTGCTCATCGTCAAAATTGATGCCGTAATTACCGATCGTCGGATAGGTCATCACCACGATCTCCCCTTTATAGGAGGGGTCGGTCAAGATCTCTTGATACCCGGTCATACTGGTATTAAAGACAATCTCCCCCCCGCTCTCCTTGCCGGCGCCAAATCCGATTCCATCATAGACCGTACCGTCCTCAAGGATTAACCTGCTTCTTCTCACCACTTTACCTCCCCAGCTGTATTTTGGTATTAAAAAATCCCTGCCAGTAGACTGACAAGGAGAATACTTCCCACCGAACAGAGTGGAACACACCCCTGTGGTTAGTCATTTTGACCTTGCTAGCCTCACTGGACTAATTTAAAGGTTACCCTTATTTACTTATATTAGTAAGAATACTATCATAGTTTAAAACGGATGTCAATAAGAAAAATACATTTTGGTGCATATTTATTCAAAAAGACTACTCATTGCCCATCGGACAACAAGACCCGGACATCCCCTTCTCGTCTGGTCACACCCTTTTTATCAAAATACTCCAGTAACGGCAGGGTATATTTCCGACTGCTCTTCAGCAAATCACGGAACTGGGCCATTTCGATCTGTCCATTTTCCTGCAAGTACTTTTTCAGTAAGTCTTCCGCTGCCCGGACCACCTGGCGATCAAAGCTGAGCCGTTCATCTATTTTAATCAGCTGTTCTGACCTAAACAGGTAGTCGATAACCTCCTCTACCGCCTTACTCTTCCCGAACTCGGCCCGGATTTGCTCAAATTCCGGCGGATTAAAACTGTTTTCAATTAATCTTTGCCGGATCTCTTCGATTACCCTTCTTTCTGTACCGGTCAATTCAACCTGAAAATCAGCCAGAGCGACCAGGGCATCACCGGTTTTAATTAACTGCTCCTCCTCCAGGAGCGCCAGGATATAATTAATTTCACCGGTACTTAAGGTAATAAATAGCTTAGAGCGCAACTCCTCTTTGCCCATACCGGGTCTGAGGTGATAACTCTGATGATAATTACCTAAATACTCGATAATTTCTTGCCGCAGTTTTAAATAACTTTCTTGATGGAGCCAGGTCTTTTCTTGACCGCCGATCAGCTGAAAAACCAGTCCCTGCTTTAACAGTTTAGTTAAATCCTCACCAATCTGCTCAGCGGTAAAGCCGGTTTTTGCTACCAGCGTCCGGAGCGATAAAGGGTGTTTTTCAGTCAATTGGAGGGTGGTTTCGACCATTTCCGGCCGCTCACCCTCAGCCCTGCTCGCCAGGGCTTGTAATACCTTCAAATCATTCCGGCGGTGTCGTTCCGGATTACTGTCCAGGATTTCACCGCCACCGACCGTAGTCATCGGGGAATAACGCCGGAGCACAAAGCGTTCTTTGAAATAGGCCACTACTTCTTCTTCCAGCCTGAACTGCACCAAGGCCTTTCCTGCCGGGGCCAGTTCCCTCCCTGCCAGGAAATATACCCGCCCGATCACCTCTCTGGCTCCCAGGTGTAAGCGGATTCTATCCCCATGTTTTAAGTTAAAACCGAGTTCAGCTAAGAGCCGCAATTCCGCATCCAAATATTGGGTTGTCAGGAGACTACCCGCGGTAGCAAGGACATGACCCCTTACCAGTCCGGCCGGTTCTACTCCCGCCAGGTTAATTCCGACGCGCTGGCCTGGGTAGGCCCTTGCTACCTCCCGGTCATGAACCTGCAAACTACGGACCCTGGCTTCACTCCCCTGGGGATAAATCTTTAAAGTATCACCCCGGTTAATCGTCCCCCTGATTAAGGTGCCGGTTACCACTGTCCCATGGCCGGCAAGACTGAAAACCCGGTCGATCGGGAAATAGACATTGTCCCGCTGTTCTTTAAAGGGAATAGCCGGAAGCAACTCCTCAATGGCTTGCAATAGTTGCCCCAGACCTCTATCCTGCAACGGGGAAACCGGTATAATCGGTGCATTTTCTAGAAAAGTATGCCGAACCCGGTCCCGAATATCCTCCAGAACCATTTCCAGCCATTCATTATCGACCAGGTCAGTCTTAGTTACAACTACAATCCCCTGTCGGACATTTAAAAGATCTAAAATAGCCAGGTGTTCTTCGGTCTGGGGCATTACCCCCTCATCAGCGGCAATTACCAGGAGACCGAGGTCTACCCCTCCCGCCCCGGCCAGCATATTCTTAATAAACTTCTCATGTCCTGGAACATCAATAATCCCCACTTGCTGTTGATTAGGCAATGTTAAACTGGTAAAACCCAGGTCAATCGAGATTCCCCGCTTTTGTTCTTCCAGTAACCGATCGGTGTTAATTCCGGTTAATGCCTGGATCAGTGTCGTCTTACCGTGGTCGATATGTCCGGCCGTACCGATTATTAAATTCTTATTCCCCATAACTCCACTCCTTGTTCAAGATCAGATCCCACGATCACGTTGTAGCTTAATTATAGCATAGCCGGGAGTAGAACTCCAGGTACTGTTCAGTCACTGGGTACCGGGCCAGGATTTTTTTGGTTTATTGATACATTCCCGGCAATAGCCGTATATTTTCAAACGCTGTTCTTTCGACTGAAAACCCTGTTCGGCTAATAGTCGTTGCTCTAAATCCGCCGGTAATAAACCGGAAACCTCAATAATCTTTCCACAGTTTTCACAAATTAAGTGGTGGTGATTTCCTAGCGATAATTCATATTTGGCCGCTCCACCGCCAAAGTCATTTTTACTAATAACCCCTTTTTTCTCTAAGATACCCATTGTTCGATAAATAGTTGGCAAGGCGACCGGCTGTTCTTTCTTTTTTGCTAAATGATGGATTTCTTCAGCCGACATATGCTGCCCTCTGTTTTCAATTAAGAGTTCAATAATTTTTCTTCGCTGGTCGGTTATTCTTAGCTCATTATGCTCGGCCAAATTGTCGATAATATCATTAACTTCTAACTCCATTCTCCATCACCCCTAATTAGTAAATAATTCTTAACAGATAAAGAAACGTATAGTAAGTATACGTTATCAAAAAAAAATATTGTTGTTTGCTAGTTGTATCGTATATTATTTAAACGTTCTTGTCAACCATTGATGGTCACCTTGAGTAAGGTTTTCTTAACTTATTGATACATTCCTTACAATAACCATAAATTTTCAATGATTGCGCTTCATATTGAAACCCCTTTTCTTGTAATAACCGATTATACAAATCTTCTGGTAACAATCCAGTAATTTCTATTATTTTTCCGCATTTTCTACAGATTAAGTGATGGTGGGTTTCTTTTTCCTTCATAAAGAATTCATATTTGGCAAATCCATCCCCGAAATCATTTTTGATAATAACACCTGTTTTCTCTAAGATATCCATGGCTCGATAAATGGTTGGAATTGGTATAGTATTATCTTTCTGCTTAGATAAACTATATATTTCTTCAACCGATATATGTTTATCCTTATTTTCAATTAAAATTTCAAGAATTTTTTTCCTTTGATCGGTTATTCGCAGCTCATTATGCTCGACCAAACTGTTGATAATATCATTAACTTCTAACTTCATCCTCCACTACCTCCTGACACTGATTACTTCGTATTTCTTTCTGAGATCCTTTACCCCGTTTTCATCTTCCAACCCCTGGCCTTTTGCTGTTCCTGCCAGAGTCGGGAGTATAATCCGTTGGATCTAATCAATTCCTTATGCGGACCTCGTTCAACGATAGTTCCCCGATCAAGAACCAGGATCTGGTTGGCATTTTCAATTGATTTAAATCTATGGGCAATAACTATTATCGTTTTGTTTTTTACCAGGTTTTCAATACCTTCCTGAATTTCCGCTTCATTTTCCGGGTCAAGAGAAGCTGTGGCTTCATCAAGCATCACAACAGGAGCATCTTTTAATATAGCCCGAGCAATTGAAAGCCGTTGTCTCTCACCTCCGGACAAAGAGCTTCCGCCTTCACTTACAAGGGTATCGTATCCATCAGGAAGATTCCTGATAAACTCATCACAGCACGCCAATTTAGCAGCACTTATAACTTCTTCATCACTGGCGTTTCTATTCCCAACACGTATATTATTGGCGACGGAATCGTTGAAGAGATAAACATCCTGAAATACCATAGAAATCTTACTTAACAATTTATCAGGTTCAATCTCTGCAAGCGGAACTCCCCCTATACATACCTCTCCTGACTGCACATCCCAAAACCGCGCGATTAGACTTGTCATCGTTGTTTTTCCGGAGCCGGAAGGACCTACGAGTGCTGTCATTGACTTTTCTGGCAAATGACAACTTACTGCTTTTAAAACCTCATTTTCTTTATAGCTGAACTTGACATTACTAAAACTTATATCGTTTTCTTTTGGGAGTTCTACTAATTGATTAGATGAAGGCTCCTCAACTTCAAAAATCTCACTAATTCGATTAATTGAGATTGTCATATATCGTAATTCAATCAGCATTGTACCTAAACTTTTAATTGGTTCATAGAAATAATACCCTATAACCGCAAAAGCAAATAGATTAACAATAGTCAGATTTCCTGCTGTACACATCTTAACGGCGATCAATAGCATGAGCAGATAACCGGCATCCAGGCAAAACAGGAAAAGCTGGATCGGAATACCTGTCCATACTTCCGCCCGAAAGCTCAACTTTTTGAGACGTAACATCGCCTTATTCATTGTTTCAAATTTATCTCCAATCATATCGTAGGACTTGAGCAGCTTAATCGTCTTAAAGTATTCCAGAACCCGGGAAGAGGTATCGGTAATTGCTCTTATATGCTTTTGACCCAAAATACTTATTACCTTACGGGCAGCGAAAAGAAATATACTGGCGAACACAACTGAGGTTATCATTATTCCTGTTAAAGCCATATTAATATTGGCTAAAAGAATAATAAGAATAATCGGGGCAATTAAACCTGCCGCGATATCCGGTAAAAGCCGCGAAACGATCATCTCCAGCTGCTGAACATCACTAAGTAATCGCGCTATCACATCACCTGGATCTCTTTCCTTAAAAAACCGCATCGAAATTCTGCTAAGCTTATCACCCAAATTCAACCTTAGATCTGAGGAAATAGTATAAGCCTTAATATAATTATTGGTCTGGCTCCACATTGAAAGCAGAATATATACAATGAATGTGCCAACATACCATATGCGATACTGCTTCAAAAGAGTAAAATTAATCTGCTGATTAGCAAGTATTGGCACTGTTAGTTGCATGATAATCATATAGAGAAATACACTAAAAATGCCTAAAGGGATATTGGCCAGAATATTTGAGGCGATGACCGCAATTAGGCTGCTCTTATTATCTTTAAAGAAATTCCATTCCCGCTTACTTTTCATGCTAAAACCTCCTTCTTAAGTATACTCCAGTCTCTGGATCTTGTATGAGCATCCCACATCTTCTTGTAGATACCATTCATTTTTACGAGCTGATCATGTGTACCACTTTCTGCTACTATTCCTTTGTCAATAACATAAATATTATCAGCCTCAACGATAGTAGAGAGTCGGTGCGCAATAACAATTACAGTTTTTTTGTCCATCAGCTTTGCAACTGCCTCCTGCATAATGCTTTCATTCTCAGCATCAGCATAAGCAGTCGCTTCGTCAAGCAGAATAATCGGCGGATTTTTAAGAATAACTCTAGCTAAAGCGATTCGCTGTTTCTCTCCGCCACTCAGGTGAACCTCTCCTCCGTCACCAATGATCGTATCATAGCCAGCAGGTAACTCCATAATGAAATCATGACAGGCAGCAGCAGTGGTAGCTACTCCAATTTCTTCCTGAGAAACATTATCTTTTCCCATACAGATATTAGCCCTAACAGTATCTGTCAACATCTGTACATCCTGAAAAACAGTCCCCACAGTTTCGGTAATTCCCTTTGTTCCCATGTCTTTAACCGATACTCCACCGATATAAATATTGCCTTGATTAACCTCCCACATTCGCGCAATAAGATTAACCAGAGTGGTCTTTCCTGCCCCGGAAGGACCGACAAGTGCAGTAAAAGATCCTGCCGATAAAGCCAGATTGATGTCCTTTAAAGCATCCGGTTCGTTAGCATTATAACGAAAGCATACATTCTCCAGTTCTATGTCATAATTTTGAGGAAGCTTGGGGACTAAAGGTTCAAAAAGGGGTTGTACAGAGAATATAGAATTGATACGTTTTATTCCAGCGGTGATCAGTTCCATCCGTGATACAATGAACATTAATTGAACCAGTCCTTTACAACAACCAGTACCAAGCAGCATAAACAGAATAATTGTAGAAACATCCGTCTTGCCAGTCTCCAGTAGATAAATAGCTAAAGGAAGAATAAACATTCCTCCTCCCAGGACAATCGTTGTAAGTACTGCCCTGTAGGGCGATACTCCCTTCGACCAGATAGTTACAACTTCGCGATAGACAAGGATGGATTCCTTAAGTTTTTTAAAAGAATCTACGGTAAGATTAAAAACCTTAACAACAGGCATACCCTGAACAAATTGAATCATATTTGAATGCATACTTTCTATGGCTCGGTGATATTTCATAGTTATTTCTTGACGATTTTGTCCAGATAAAATACCATTCCACATCATTAAAACTAAAAGTACACTTAAAGGTAAGGGTATAGCAGCAGTTAAAGCAAGGCGCCAGTCAATCGTGAATAAATAGACCAGGATAACAATGGGCAAGGCAAAACCGGAAGCAATATCGGGGAAATGGTGTGCAACAAATGTTTCGATCGACTCCACATCATCCTGGACAATTTTCAGCATCTCTCCCGAATTTTTCTTACTCCAAAATCCCATCGGCAATGTTCCAATATGTTTGGTCAGACGGACACGAATATTATAAAGCAGGTCAAATGCCGCGATATGGCTAAAAACAAAGGAAGAGACAATCAAGAAATATCGTAAAACAACCGCTGCCAAAGCAACTCCCAGCCAGCTCAATACCGGTTGAGCTGATGCGGTCAGACCAAACTGTAAATAGTAATCAACTATTTTAAAAATCAAAGCAAAAGGTATGATCAGCAAGACAGCTCCCAGCGAAGAAAGGATCACACATATCGTAATCGAGATTTTCTTTTCTCTAATCATATTAAAAAGCAGCTTCATAAATTACCTCCTTTACTTAGTCAAATTTCTAGTAAAGCGCTAATCCGTTTATTTAGTGATAAATTGAATTAGATAAGTGTAGCCAAGATCAATTAAAATATTCTTTTCAAAACCGTATTCATTTAATAAATCTTCCAGCTCTTCCGGTGAAAAACGCAAATGTTTGGGTGGACCAAAAGGTGTATCTTCTTTCTTGATTTCAATAATCGCTAAACGTCCCCTCGGCTTCAAGACACGATGTATTTCCTTAAATAAAGTATTTTTCACATCTTCATTCAGATTAAGTGAATGAAGTACGGTAGCCATAAAACAAAGATCAATACAGTCGTCTTTGAGGGGTAATGAGCAAGTAATATCAGCAATCATTGCTTCGATATTCTTTAATCCGTAAGAATCAACTTCTGCTATTAGATTATCAATTATTTCCTTCCATATATCCAGTGCATATACTAGACCAGAATCCCCGACGATCTTAGCAACCTGAATTGTATAATCTCCTGGACCACAACCCAAATCAAGGAAAAAGTCCCCATCTTTAAGGTTAAGCTCACTAATAGCAAGCTCTGAATCATGCATAGCATAACTGCTTGGACCACGCCGATGTCTTCTCGGTTGGAGATTGTGCCCGGCGTTACATCTTTTTTTATGATCCATATTATTTTACTCCCTTCTTTTGCTTAATAATGAGTTTATTAATACAGCACACAAATAATTATATTTTTCACTATCCATTCCCCCTTGCTATTTTTGGCTTGCCATTTCAATCCCCAATATAGTATATAAAAGATTCGAGCTTGGTCTGATCATTTTCATTTTTGTTTCCATCAAAGGTTAAATTAAGCAGTGGTTTCGGATTCCTTTTTTCAAAACCCCGCTGGAGTATATTTATTGCTATTCCGGTATTTTCATACATAGAGGCCACCGTTATAATACCGTCAATTTTCGACAGATCACCTAAGGTTTTAGCTTCCCGATACCTGCCGTTTGCCCCCGAATAATATCCAACAGTATGATCAGCATTTGTAATAAGATGATTTAAATCCTTTTCAAAATAGCTTTCATCCAGTAGACACTCGGAGATTTGATCAATATAATCGGTCAATATATTCAACCTTTGTTGTAACTTCTCTAAATCTAGCTGTTTATTTTGGTTATTGTCAATAAAGTCTTTCCAGAATACCCACATTGTTTCACTTAAAGGAGCGTAGATAACTTTATGGCCCTTATCTTCAAGATTACTAAATGTTAAGTTGCCTAGATAGTCATTATATAAAATCAAAGCCTCTCCTATTGCCAAAACCCTTTTCCGGTAATTTATAGTCTTTAATTCTTCATATAACTCTCTTGCTATTTCTTTAAGTTGTTCCACTTTAAAATTATTTTTTTTAATCAAATCAAGTATTTTGTCTAAATACTTAGGGCGAGATTTTTTATCGGCCAGCCTAATTAAATCTCCCGCTAATAGTCCAAGAAATATTAACTCCACTTCTTCTTCATCTTTGTCTAGTAAATCTTCGATAAACGGGGCAACAATATCTACATTTTTGAATCCCTCTTCATCTAATTTGGTTCTCAATAATCTATTGTATTGCCCATCTACTTCTGCTCCCTCTGTTCGTGGAACAAAAATAGCAATATTATCTTGATTATTTTTTTCACTTGTTTTTTTCAGAACATCCCCTAATAGGGCCGCCAATGACAAATACTCATTTGTCATTGTATGTCTTCTTCCCAGATCAATAGAGACCCGATTGGTCATCGGTAAGACTCTGGCATCAATCCCTTTTTTACTTAATAATTCTTTGAAGAGCTCAGCATAAGGAGCAATATACGGCAAATAGAGGATAGTTTGGTTTGTTAATCCAGCTAATGTGTTCTTGATATTGGCTTCTTTATGCACAATTATATCCGGGTAAGGTTCCATTCGGGCAGCTTTTTTGTTCTCGATTTCACTTAGACTATTGACAAAAGCTTCCACCCGGGTAATCACTCCTACTCCGGAAGAATGCTCATCTACCTCAATATTTAAGTAGGGTTTTTCCCCCATTATTTCTCTAAAGTAATGGGTAAGCACGGTATCAGGACCACAGCAGTGATGGGAAAGGTAAATAGCATATAAATTAGGATGTTGTTTAACGATCTGAGCTGCTTCTAAGATATGTTGACCAAAAGGCCAGTACATATTGGGATACTCTACAGTCAAATCACCTTCCGGTAAATCAAAGAAGGAGAGCACTTTATAACCCATACTCATTAGCTGATCGGGTATAGACATGTTTAATACCGGATCAACTACTCCATAGGTTTTTGAGATAATAACAAATGCTTTTTCATCTGGCTTTAATCCTGCCACAACCCTTTTCCCATTTTCCCCAATTCGCTTTTCATACTGATGAAAGGCTTTTATCCCTTTTTGCAGGGCTCTGTTAGTTTCTTCCGGGCTTTTCCCAAGCTGTTCCCCCAACCTAGCCCAACTCTCTTTCATAAACTCTGGCCCTAAATTAAAAGCGATCGTTGGAGCTAATAACTCAATTCCCTTTTGCTCTAATTCCATTGCTTGCTTAACTATTTTAAAAGCTAATTGCATATAAGCACAACCATAATCCTGTCTGCTATGTGACCCGGGATGGGCTACTGTGAACAAATCAGGAAAGAAGATATAATCAACATTTTTTTGAACCAGCTCTGCAACGTGACCATTGATTAGTTTCACCGGATAACAGGTTTCATCTAAAGAGTATTCCTGACCCAATCTAATAGTATTATCATCTGTTTGCTCTGATAACAATATATTGAATCCCAACTCTTTAAAAAATTCACTGAACATCGGATACATTCCGTATGTGAACAATGCCCTCGGAATCCCTACTGTTTTTTTTGAATCGTCTATTTTACCATCATATCCTGCAAATACTAAATCATTAACCAGTTGATTAAATGTTGCTTTACCAGCTACTTGCTCTTTCGTCGGTTTTTCAACCATTACTTCTTTGGTCATTCCATCAAAGCCTTTAAATTTAGTCTTTTCAATACCCGCTTCTTCTTTGGCCAATATGGCAGCTCCCCAAGCACCGGTTATACTAAAAAATGGGGGGATACATATTTCTTTTCCGGTTATTGCCCGAAAAGCATTAATAATTCCTTGATTATATGCAATCCCGCCCTGCAAAAATACTTTATTGCCGATTCTTTTGCGACCGACAACTCGATTAAGGTAATTTTTGACAACCGAATAACACAGACCAGCAGCAATATCTTCTATTTTGGCCCCCCTTGCCAGGTTGGCGGCAATACTTGTCTCAATAAAAACTGTACATCTCTCGCCTAAACTGAGCGGGTTATTACTGCTTAAAGCTATCTCCCCAAAATCATTGATCGGTATATTAAACTTTTTAGATTGTTCCTCAATAAACGAACCAGTCCCGGCAGCACAAATTTTGTTCATTTGAAAATCCGTGACAACACCATCTTTAAGGCTAATATATTTAGAATCCTGTCCGCCAATTTCAAATATCGTTTCGATACTATCATCAATCGTAACGGCTGCTTTGGCCTGAGCTGTAATTTCATCTTTGATCAGATCAGCTCCGATAAACTGACCAATCATATACCTTCCAGAACCTGTAATACATACTCCAACAACATCAGCCCTATTGCCGATCTCTTCTTTTAATTCTTCCAAACCCTTTCTTACTGCTGCAATAGGATTCCCCAAAGTAGGTAGATACTGATAAGAAATAATTGCATTTTCATTATTGATTAGAACTAAATTTGTACTTGTGGATCCTACATCAATACCTAAATAGCACTTTAAAGCCCTTTGATCACTTGCTATTATTTTACAAACATGTTTGTCCAAACTATCTTTTGCTCCAAAAGCAATTAATCCGGGTAATTTAAAACCATTATTTTCTTCTGCATAAACTTCTTCTGCTAGCTCTAAGTTGGCTAATAATTTTTCCAGATCAATTTTGATATGATCTTTTTGGGCAATCATCGCTGTACCAATAGCTCCAATATTGCTAAAATAATCCGGTATAATTAACTCTCCTTCATCTAAGTTAAGCACATCTTTGAGGGCTGTTATCATACCTTGATTATGGGCCACCCCGCCAACAAATAAAATCGGTTTTTTCATCGGCAGCTTTTTCATAACTGCTCCTCGATAGTTTTTTACCACCGCATAAGCCAAGCCCAGTAAAATATCTTCTACCGCAACCCCCTCTTGCTGATGATGAGTAATATCTGTTTTCGCAAATACGCTACACCTACCGGCTATTCGTGGGATCGAGTTAGCCCTACCGGCATAAACTGAATAGTCTTCTAATCTCAGGTTCAGTCTGGACATCTGTTCTTCTAAAAATGAACCAGTACCGGCAGAACAGTTAGAGTTCATAGCTATTTTTATGCGTGATTGGTCGTTTTCACTAAATTCGGTTATATATTTGGCGCTCTCTCCACCAATTTCAATGATTGATCCGATATTTCGATTCGCTCTAATGCCACCCTCTACGATTGCCGCAACTTCATTAACAAATTTTACTTCTCCAGCTTTAGTTAAAAATTTGCTTCCATTGCCTGTTACCGCTCCAAATTTTATATCACATAAATTATACTTGTTAAGCAACCCTTTAATAGAGTTTTTTAAAGTATTTTTGATTCTTCCTTTATGCAATATATATTTAGTCCATACAATTTCATTTTCACTATTCAACAAGGATATTTTAATTGATGAATAGCCGATATCAATTCCTAAGCTATACAAAATAATCCCTCCTACAACCGGTTAAATTTCCTATTTAGAATGATAACCTTTATCATTTACATTTGAGAATTATTATAATATAATTGTACGATAAGTGTTGTATCCATAGATACTCTTCTTTATATTTTAAAATTATGACATTTTGAGGTGCTAGTATGGATAAATATATGAATGTTTTATGTAATTGTCCCCTTTTTAAAGGGAAAGAAAAAAAAGAAATAAAAGATAGCTTGTCGCGAACTGAACATAAAGTAATTCATTATCAAAAAAATGATTTTATATTTAGGGCTGATCATACCCCTGCTTACCTCGGCATTGTTTTAAAAGGGAGTATTGATGTTCAAAATACTCTTGAATCCGGGAAGTATTTCAATGTCTTCTACAAAAAAAAGGGGGAAGTTTTTGGCGGGGCATTAGTTTTTTCTAATATTCAGAACTACAAGTTTAATATTATCGCGAAAACACACTGTGATATTCTGTTGATTGCTAAACAAAGTTTTCTGGAAGTGCTTGCCAAAGATCAGATAATTGTTGCTAATATTTTAAACTTGTTGGCCAAAAGTGTTCTAATGTTAAATCATAAGATTGAATTATTTTCCCATTCTTCAATTCAAAAAAAACTAGCCTACTCTTTGCTATACAATATTCAATTTAATCCTCACAATACTATCCATTTACCCTATTCCAAAAAAGACTGGGCCGAACACTTAAACGTATCTCGTCCCTCGCTGTTAAGGGAATTAAAAAAACTTGTTGATGCTGGAATCATTGCCATCGATAAAAAAACAATAAAAGTTTTACAAAAAGATCATTTAGCATCGATCTTAAATAATCCATAAATATGTTAAAATAAGTATAGTTAATTGATCAGCAAAAGACAACCAATTCAGAACTCTGGACAAAAACAAAGACCAGGATTTGTTGCCGGGCAATTTCATCCACAACAAATCCTGGTATGGGAAAGGCCATCACGGGCCTTATGTGTTCAAAAAAGTTAGTGGCTAAGTTTTTCGGCGTTCTCAAAAATAGCCTTTAATCCGGCGGAGATTTCTCCCTGCAAAGGCCAGGTAGTATAGTTAAGATCGTGATCATGCCCCTTAAAAACATAGACATTGATGTTTTCTTTACCCTGGTTTTCAAATTTCTTTTCGATCTCCAGAGCGCCTTCAACCGGGACGTGTTGATCATCTTCGCCGTGAAAAATGTAGATCGGGAGAGCTAGCTTCAATAACCGTTTATGATTAGATTCTAGTTCAAAATGCGCTTTAAACCAGGCCGAAGTTGCTCGAAAGTAATTATTCCAGATCCAGTCATCCTCTCCGTTGTCAATGGCAGCTAATAATCTGGTCAGTCTGGGTTGCAATAATATTTTAAAATCATCGTTAGTTAAGATATTATCTCCGTTTTGATCGATCTCGGCAAATTTAGCCCCATTAAAGACTGTTGGAATAATTTGATAAGGGTCTTTTTCATATTCCTCGGACGAAATTATTCCATCTCCATCCTGATCAAAATACTTTTTATAGAATAACATCGAAGAAGCACCCGAATTCTGCCACCGGATAGCCTCAAATAATGTGTCGTGGACATAGCCGGCCAGCAGAAGTGCGTCTACTTCCACCTTACCTCGTTCAACCACCATTGGCGCCAGGATGGTTCCTTCACTCCATCCTAAAAGATATACCTTTGCTTCCGCGAGTGGTTCCAGCATTTTTAAATAGCGGAGCACTGCTTCGATATCTCTGACCTGATTAAGCGGAAGATTTGTTTGGTACAAATCTCGATCAACTTGATCATAATATGGTGGATTATTACCTATTTTAGTTCCCCGCGTATTATACCTAAAAAAAGCAATACCCCTTTTGTTAAATTCTTGGGCAAATAGATCGAAATAATTAAACTCTATTTCTCCATAGCTGCGGTGATTTTGATAGGTATTAGGACCGCTGCCGTGAACAAATAAAACCACTGCCGGAATTGGTTTTTGATCGGGTAAATCCAGTTTGCCGACCAGCTCAAGACCGTCATGGGTTGTAATTGTAATTAGATCTTCCGCCGCTAAAGAAGCATTAAAAAACAACAAGAGCGTAATCAGGATTAATAGCACTGACCGTTTACAACTTAGTTTTTGAATCATTCTTGATCCCTCCTAAAGAGAAATTGTATCATCAGGAAAAAACTTTGTCAATCTTAAGCCATCCATTCGTGTTAAACACTTTTGGGATAGCTTAACCCTTCTCCCATCAGCAAATTCCCATGATTTTTTAGTGGATAAAATAAAAGACGGCAAATAAGAACATTTTTTCTTTCAAGTCATAAGATGAAATATGCTGGAATTAATTAATTATAAGTAAAGGATGATCATAAAATGAGTGATAGTGTTTTAACATCACCTGACCAAGAAGTTCATCATCATGCAACAGTAACCACCAATTTTAATCCGGAACAATCATGTGAAATCGGTCCGACCGGTGACCGCCAGCGCAATCAGGATGCCTTTGCGATCCGGGAGGAAGCAGCCCTTTTTCAAAAGGAACTACCTCTGCCGGGTCATCCGTGCAATGGCGATGAAAATCTTTTCCCCAATAAAATAGCAAGCTTCACCAAAGTATTACCCCACGATCAGCTCGGGGTGGTAATCCTCAATGCTTATCAGGATTTGATTCGGGCATTATCGACTGCCGACCCGGATGAGTTTACCACTATTCCTTTGGGTGGAATTGTCAAACTGGTTAATCCACAGGGGGCTTATGCCTTTAATCTGGTGGGACCTGATTCCCATCAAACAACGATTGTACCGGCCCCGGCCTTTAGCAGTGCCGAGATGGCCAGTGAGATGGCCGAAGTTTACTGGCAAGCGTTGACCCGTGACGTACCGTTCAATGATTATGATACCAATCCCTGCACCCTCGCTGCTGCTGCTGAGCTATCCGATTTTTCGGTTTTTCTCGGCCCTAAAGTAAAGGGTGAAGTTACTCCGCAAACCCTCTTTCGCGGTAATGTAACCGGTGCCCTGACCGGCCCTTATATCTCCCAGTTTTTATGGCTTGATTTTCCTTTCGGAGCCAAAACAATTAATCAACAATACCGCACTACTGTGGCCGGTGTTGACTTTATGACCTCATTCCAGGAATGGCTCAATATCCAAAACGGATTTCCTCCGACATCCGGGAATGTTTTCGATCCTAAGCTTCGTTATATCCGTAACGGTCGCGATTTAGGGGAATATGTGCACCGTGATTTCCCATCACAGGAAGTTCTGGTCGCCGCTTTAATCTTGCTCGGTTTTGGCGATATAGCCCTGGCCCAAACCAACCCTTATCTAAGTTGTCCTACTCAGGTTGGTTTTGTCACCTTCGGCCTCAGCCATATTCTTGATTTTGTAAACCGGGCGGCCCGCTTAGCGTTGGAGATTGCCTGGTTCCAAAAGTGGCTGGTTCACCGCCGTCTCCGGCCCGAGGAGTTCGGTGGGCGGGTCCAGAATGTTTTGACAGGTGAGGCTGATTACCCGATCAACCCGGAACTGCTCAATTCACAGGCGGTTTCCGAAGTTTTCAGTAAATTTGACAGCTACCTCTTGCCCCAGGCCTATCCGGAAGGTTGTCCGATCCATCCGTCCTATCCGGCCGGCCACGCCTGCTTTATCGGGGCCGGGGTTACTATGCTCAAAGCCTTTTTTAAGGAATCTTTTATTATCCCCAATCCGGTCGTAGCCAGTTCTGATGGTCTGTCCCTCCTTCCTTTCTCCGGACCACCTTTGACCGTAGGCGGGGAATTGAATAAACTGGCTGCCAATGTCGCTATTGGCCGCGATGCCGCCGGTGTCCACTATCGGTCCGATGCCCTGGGTTTAATGTTGGGTGAAACAGCAGCCATCGGAATTCTAGAGGGTTACCGTAAGACCTATAATGAAGATTTCATTGGTTTTTCCTTCACTAAGTTTGACGGGAATAAGGTCATAATTTAGTGACCTTTCCCGTAATCATCGGCAAATAGAGTTATTCTTTAAACGGATTAAGCAGTATCTACCTAAACAATCAACTACTCTCAGCAATAAAAAAGGGTATATCGCCAGATATTGCTCTAATCCCTTTTTGTTATTCCGGTATAGTTTTCTTTAATATTAGAAGTGATTGGCCTTATTCATAATCCAGCTGCGATTTTAAAGCTGGTTTATCTAATCGGAAATTAATTGGGGCATAACTAGTATAACTCTTAAAAGCTTTCACAAAATGGGCTTGGTCATAATAACCGTGCTTATGTGAAATATCTGTTAAGCTAACTTGATTGTCATACATAACATCTCTGGCGGATTCTTCAAACCTAACAAGATTCATAAATCTTTTAGGACTGATACCAATATATTTTCTAAAAATACGCTCCAATCTCCGTATTGATATTCTATTAGCTTCACAAAACTCTTTTATATTAAAACCATCTGATTCTATAAATTCCTTAATTATTCTACAATCAATTTGTTCGCTATCCTTAGCATTAATACACTTGATCAATGTCTTCTCTATTGCTTTAACAAATTCTGAAGGTGCCTCAAATTTTACCACATGATCAAACAACTCTTCCCGGAGTAAATGGTTTACATCATTCAAGTTTACTATTCTATTGATATATTGACTCATTGATTGTTTTGTAAAGAAATAAAATCCCCATGGAGTGAAACTAACTCCTAAAGCTTCTACCTTTTCTGGTTGAGTTATTTCTAAGGAACTCTCCCTTATCCCGTGAAAATGAATGCTATCTAGTTGGCAAATTCGTTCTTCTTTCCCATAAAAAAACGGATATCCTATATTAATAATCAAATCAACATGATCCATCGGCAACAAAATCTGACCAGATGGCTCTCTTTCTTCACCCTTAACATACCAATAATAACGAATAAATCCCTTTAGTAATGGACTAACCTCATTAAAGAAGTGCATTTTTACCAATTTATGGCCCTCCTTTACCATGTTTATACACCAAATCATAAGTTTTTGCTTGGGCACGAAAAAAACTTACATTTATATTGTAGCACAACTAAATATAGCTTGCTTACCGTTTAAGCTTGGAAATGACACTCATAACCAATTTAAAAAAAGTAGCAGTAGCAATTTTAAGATAGTAAAATGCTCCTTCTACTTTTTCAATAGTTATATAATTCCTTTTATGTTTTAATTATTTTTTTATCATTTCAGATAGTTGAACTCCACCTACCCCAAAATTATCTGCACCTTCCTCACAGATGATTACGGTAAAATGTTGTTTAGGTATTTTTGTTGTTCCACTCAGTACCTCTGTTACTTTTTCAATCAGTTCCTTTTTAGTTTCCTTTGTTGTTAATCCCATGTCGATTTTTACAACTGGCATAATTCTCTCCACCTCCCAAGTATGATAATCTTATTCTACCTTAAGATGTAAAGTAACACTTGTAAAAATACGACACTATTGATAATTCAAATGCAATTTCAAAAAAATAGCAGGTATATCCCGATCAGGCATACCTATATTTTTAGAAAAAATCATATTAATCATGGCTTTCTTGCTCATGCTTTTGGAAACACTTGTTCACCGCTTCAATAATTAGCATAATATCTTGCTCCCGGACCGTTCTGACATCAAATAACACCTTGCCGTGATTACACCGTGTAAAAATCGACGGATTATTATTCCTTAATTTCCGGGCCAGCTCTTGCTCACTGCTCCCGTCCGGTCTAATCTCTACTACATAGGTCGGTAGTTGATCTAAGGGGAAAGCCCCTCCCCCCACCCGTGAAACCTCTTCTTTAATTCCCGTCTTGCATTGCAAGGGTAGTACCTCTTTGAGCCCGCTAAGTAATCTTTCGGCCCTCTCCCGGAGAATCCGCTTTGAGGTTGTTAACATACGCAGGGTCGGTATTTCCTTCCTGGCCCGGGGCGGATTCCGATATTCCCTTAAAGTCGCCTCCAGGGCAGACAGGGTAAACTTATCTACCCGTAATGCCCGGTTTAAAGGATGTTTTTTCAGTTGCTCAATATACCTTTTTTTGCCGACAATTATACCGGCCTGGGGCCCGCCCAGCAGTTTATCACCACTAAAGGTAACCAGATCAGCCCCGGCTAAAATACTATCCTGAACCCGTGGTTCATAACTGAGGCCATATGGGGTTAAATCGACCAAGCTCCCACTCCCCAGGTCTTCAACAACCGGTATTTGGTATTTCTGACCCAGCTTGACCATTTCTGCTAACTCAATAGTCCTGGTAAAACCAATGATCCGGTAATTACTGGTATGAACCTTTAATAAAAGCGCTGTTTCCGCGGTAATGGCCTCTTCAAATTCAGCCGGATATACTTTATTGGTCGCCCCTACTTCGACCAATCTGGCCTTGCTCTGTTTCATTACATCTGGGATCCGGAAAGAACCGCCAATCTCGACTAACTCCCCCCGGGCAATGATTACTTCCTGTTCAGCCGCCAGTGAACTAAGCGTCAGTAATACAGCGGCCGCATTATTATTTACCACAATACTATCTTCAGCCCCGGTCAATTCCTGCAAAAGACCCTGAACATGATCATAACGGGAACCCCGTTCCCCGCTTTCCCGGTTAATCTCCAGGGTAGAATAGTTAGCAGCAACTGCCGTCATTGCTTGGAGCGCTGAAGTCGATAGTAAAGACCGTCCTAAATTAGTATGAAGGACAATGCCGGTCGCATTTACTGCCGGGGCAAGTAGGGCAAGTGTTCCCGCCAATAGTCTTTCCTCCACCTGGGCTAAAATATGTTCAATGGTTAAACGCTCGGGATTAAAGCTACTACCCCCAGCCCCCTTTAACAATTCTGTCCTAATCTCTGCGGTAACCCCCTGGATCGTCTCAACGACTTCGAGGTGAGAGTATTGCTCAACTAGTTCCATGCCTTGAACAGACTCCAGTAAATGATTAACTTTCGGTATTTTCGACAAGTATTCTTGCATCATTGTAACCCCTTTCCCGTTCAGTATATCGCAAAATTCCCCTTTTAGTCAAGAAACCCCTTAGCTATAGTTGGGTAAGAACAATAAAAAGGGATATACTTCTAGTATGTTGAAATTATAATTTAACGGGAACAAAAACCGCATTCTTTCGTCTAAATAAATAGAAAGGAGTGAAAGGCGGTGGAATCTGATCTGGAATTAGTTCAGCGATTTAAAAAAGGTGAAAAAGAAATTTTTGAAAAATTGGTCCGGCGCTATCAGCACAAGGTCTATAATACTACTTACCGCATGCTCGGAAATCGGGAAGATGCGGGGGACCTGGCCCAGGAAACCTTTATCCGGGTCTATCAAAACCTGGACCGGTTTAAGGAAAAAGCCAATTTCGCAACCTGGCTTTTTCGGATTACAACCAATCTGTGCCGCGATCAATTAAGAAAGCGTAAAAGGGAACCGGCCACAAGCAGTCTTACTAACAGTGGTGATGGGGAACAAGAAATTTTAATACCGGACAATCAATATTCACCGGAAAAAGTATCAATTGAACAGGAAAGAAAAAGGGAGATCCAAAACCAATTGGGCAAATTACCGCTTGAACAACGGGAAATCCTCATTCTGCGGGATATACAGGACTTCAGTTATCATCAAATAGCTGAAATACTAAAAATTTCCCCCGGCACGGTTAAATCACGTTTAAGCAGAGCCCGGCGGAGTTTGCGTGATAAGTTGCAAGGCATTGTGAAAGGAGGGATAACTGATGGATCATAAACAGATCAAAGAACTATTACCACTTTATCTGGATAACGGACTGGAAAAAGATGAGCTGGAAATTATTAAAAAACACTTAACAGAATGTAAGGAATGCCGCCAGGAACTAGCAGCATACCGCCTTAATCAGCAACTCCTCTCTTCCCTAAACGAAACAACAGCACCGGAAGAGTTCCTTCCCGGATTAATTGCTAAAATTAATCAAACGGAAAGAGTCAGGCACGGGAAAGACTCCTCAGCAGGCTGGCTAAATCGCTTAAAAAGATATTTTATCTTTCCCCTTAAAATACCGGCCGGTGCGCTGGCAGTTTCAGCAGTAATTATTATAGTAATTCTGGCCAGTTTAAGCGGAAATTTTGCTCAACAGGATTCTATATCTTCACCCCAGACAGAATATCGGCAGGATTTCTCACTAAATCGCAATATGCTAATGAAAGCAGAGCATAAAGACCAGGCTGCACAACTCCAAGCAAGTGCTGGTTCTAGGGTTCAAATTGACCAAAAGATCATCAAAGAAGCCAGTATTCGGATCGAGGTAAAGGATATAACCAAAGTCTACCAACAGATCATAGCGATTACAGAAAAATATGGGGGGTATATTGCTAACTCCAGCAACTGGCAAGATGATAACCAAAACAAATACAGTAATTATTATCTAAAAATTCCGGCCGATCAATTTACAACCGTGCTCGATCTTTTAACCGGCGAAGAAATCGGCAGCCTCCTCTACCGCTCTATCTCGGGGCAGGATGTCAGTGAAGAATATTATGATCTGGAGATCAGACTTAAAAATTTGCTTCTTCAGGAGGAACGTTACCGGGAGCTGTTGGATCAAGCAACAACGGTTGAGGATATTTTAAAGATCGAAAAAGAGCTGGAAAGGGTCAGAACTGAGATCGAGAGACTGGAAGGGCGCTTAAATTACCTTGATGACCGTGTTAACCTAAGTTCCATTTCTGTCGAGTTTCAGGAAATAAAACCGCTCGGCTCAGGCAACTGGGGTATGGTCAGGGCTTTACGGCAGGCAATTCAAGCCTTATCCCAAAGTATCTATCGTTTAATCGTCGGACTTGGAACCATTTTACCCTATCTGCTAATCCTTGCTATCCTCTATCTAGTCTGGAAGCGTCGGAAATAAGACCATAAAACAAAGCGATGAGTTAGCTGCCGCTAGGACAGCCGCTTGATCTAAGTGGAAGTTCTTAGCGGCATTTCGCTGTCGGAATCAAGTTAGTTTTTTCCCAAAGACTGAGCACTATTCCGGCAACTAAATTGCCAGATTAAAAGGCTCTCCACAATTTCACCGGTAATAAAGGCTAAAGCACCGATTACTGCCGGATGTAGATTTACTATGGTCAAACTTATTATCAAAACAACTACTACTAAGCCAATATTGACTAGCTTTGATATGGCTATAAAGAAGGTATTTCGCCAACCCATCATTAATCCCCAGTAAGTCTCTCGTAAAGAACGGATAATCGGGTAGACGGAAAAAACAAGTAAAACCTTCATTACCAACAATGTTATCTCTCGGGAAACAGCAATTACCGTATTTAATAGCCAAAATCCAATTGGAGTAAGAGCCAGGATTATTGTGAGCAAACTGATCACTAAACCACTGATCAGCGAAAACATCTTGACCAGATTCCAGTTCGGATCATCAGTCCCCCTGGTATAAACCAGTGATAATTGATGAAGGGGCCGTAAAGGACTATTTAAAAGCATGACCAACGACCAGGCTACCCCGTAAACAGCCAGTGACTGAGTAGCCAGGGCACTCCGGGCCAGCCCGCCTTGAACCGCCGGTTCGGCAAAAGCAGTTAACGACATCATCACCGCCAACGGAATAAAAAATTTGATTACTTCCCCCAACGAGGGACGCTTCCCATCTTTTGGCGGCAAACTGTTAAGCACTTTTTTGACCGAGCCGGAATCATAAAGAAGGCTAATTACAATAAAAATGCCTTCGATCCCGATCCCGACCACCCAGCTTAAGGCCACCGCAAATATGCCTAATACCGCCTGGGAATGAACAGTCCACCATAAAAAAAACGAAATAAAAAGCAGACGGATTACTATCCCCGGGACAAACAACCCGGTCTTTTTTAAACTAAGGGCCAGTCCCTGATAATGATTCCGTAAAACCTGGACCAGGGGTAAAAAGCAGGTTATTCTCAGTCCGGCATAAGCATAGGCAATCTGTCTGGGCTCAGTTAAACCGACCAACCTGGTAAAAACCACTTTACCCAGCGGTGTATAAGCCAGGGCCGACAAAATCAAGCACAGCATTAATCCCAATACCCAGTTAAAACGATTAATGAGCCGATAACTAGACGGCTCATCAACAAAGCTGACAACTAATTGCAGGCTAAGTAAGGATGGTGAACTACAGATCATCGTTATCCCCCTTACAACCGCAAAAACGGCAATACTTAATTCCGGATATGGTAATCGGGCCAGGGTGGCATTGGCGATCGAGTGGGCTAATCCAATTAAAACGGGGGTTGCGGCCAACGGCAAAAAAAATTTAAGTAAACTAAAATAACTGAGTTCTGTTTCATGTTTGATCATGATAATCACCCTTTTCAAGCTTTAAGTAGACTAAAATAGTTTATTATCCTGAAGAGATAGTCAATTGCGTTCAAAATACCTTTACTATTATAATACTTTAGCGGTCCCTTTGCAAACTTTAAAAAAATAAAACCCCTTAAGGTATGACCTTAAGAGGTATCTCCTAGTGTTGCTTTTATTGCTTTTTTTCGTAAAAGGATAAACAGTTAACCTTTAATCGCCCCGGCCGCAACCCCTTTGATAATCTGCTTTTGCATTAGCAGGTAAAACAGGATAACCGGTGAAGCGGAAAGGATTAAGGAAGCCATCGCTAGCGAGAATTCCTGCCGGAACATCCCAAAAAAGATATATTGCGCCAGTTGGATCGTCGACCTACTGGGTAGAATAATCAACGGTAGCAGGAAATCATTCCAGATCCAGAGCACATTAATAATGGCCACAGTTGCATGAACCGGCTTCAAAATCGGAAAAACTACTTGAAAAAAGATTTGAAAGATCGATGCCCCGTCAATAGCCGCCGATTCCTCGATCTGAGCAGGAACTGTCTTAATAAAACCGTGGTACATAAAAACAGCCAGTGGACATAATAAGCCAATATAAATAGGGATAATCCCGTATACATTTTTAAGATTTAAACTAGTGGCAGTAATATTAAGGGGAATCATAATTGTTTGAAAGGGTACGATCATATTAAAAACAAAGAATAGATAGAGCAACCAGCTAATTTTATTCCTGGTCCGGACCAGGATATAAGCGGCCATTGAACTGACCACAATAATTCCGGTAGTACTAAGCACCGTAATCAGCAAGGTATTCAGAAAAACAGCCGGAAAATTCGTCTCGCGCCAGGCATTGATATAATTACTAAAATCAAAAGAAGCGGGTAAGGAAAGCGGATTGAGGATAATCTGGGAATTATCTTTAAAAGAATTGATCAGGACTAAATAGGCCGGAAAAAGAAAGAGCAGAGCAATAATGATCATCACTATTTGCAGCAAATTTAAAGCAAACTTTCTACTTTTTAGAGAATTACTTTCGATTCCCGGGAATTGATTTAATTTAAGACCTTTTATGCTCATAATTCCACTTCCTTTTTTTTCATTAAGTACAACTGGGTTCCGGTTATAATGATGATAATCAAACACAACAGGATCGCCTTGGCCGTGGCATAACCATATCTGTTCTGCAAAAAGGCATTTTTATAAATATCAATGACAATGTTGGTGGTCGCATAGCCCGGACCTCCTCCGGTTAAGGCAAAAATCCCGTCAAAGTGCTTTAGGGAGTGGGCCAAACTATAAAAGAGGCAGATCGTAAAGGAAGGAACCAGAAGCGGCAATTTAATCCTAAATAGTTTTTGCAACCAGCTGGCCCCGTCAACTTCGGCTGCCTCGATTAATTCCGGTGGAATCGTCTGTAAACCGGCCAGATATATAATCATCAAATAGCCACATCCCTGCCAGATCGTAACGAGCAACACCGCATATTTAGCCAGTTCAGGACTACCGAGCCAGATTGATATACCAGTTATTCTAGGGAAGATCAAGCGGAACATAAAAGACCAAATATAGGCAACAATAACTAAACTGATTACATTCGGCAAAAAAAACATCGACCTTAATATGTTGCGCATTCTCATCTTCTGATCGAGAACCAGCGCCAGGAGCAAGGCCAGGATATTGCTGAAAAACACATTAAAAACTGTAAAGAATAAGGTAAACCCGATCACCCCAAGTTCCAACCTTTGCGCATAAAGGTTTTCACTTAAAAGCAACCGTAACCGCTCATCTTCGGCAAAACTCAGTTCCTGTTCGATTAGCTGATAAGCTGCCTTACTTTCATTATATATATAATTACTCAATAAAAATGCTTGGTCATCTTGATTTTCGATATGATTTAAAAGATTATTCCTGAACTCTTCAACAGTTAATGTCAGCGGGAGGGGATCAAATTCATTAAATAGATATTTCCGTTCAAATCTTGGAATAAAACGTTGATCGGCAAACATTTCCCGAAAATTAGCCAGACCAATATAGTTAATCGGACTGATTCCGACCGATTTTAAAACCCTTTTTATTTTTTTCCGTTCGCGATCATTTAACTTTCTATTCGTTCCATTCTCCTCAATCCAATTTTGCAAACGATAATATTGACCGGAATGATCCAGTTGATAATAATTTCGTAAAAATTCTACCTCCTCCTGTGCTTGTAACTGTTTGATTACATCATTTTCAAACTGTTCTTTGCTCAGCGAAAAAGGTATTTCCGGTACAATCCCATTCCAGTCGGTAAAGGAAAACCTAATTCCCTGAAGTAAGGGAAAAACAAAAAATGTGCAATAGAGGAGCAAAGCCGGGAGGAGGAATATAATAAAATAAAATACTCTGTTTTTTTTAGAAATGATCATAGTCTATCCCCTTCTCGTCAAGTAATAAGCAGGGTAAGCAGCTAGAAGCTGCCTACCCCTGTTTTTAGCTTACTTTATTTCTCGCTGCCAGGTTTGATCGATATAGTTAATCACATCTTCGGCACTCTTTAAGCCAAAAAGGTATTCCTGGGCACCATTCTTACAGGCATCCTCAAAAACAGCAACCGGATACATTGCAAAGGCCCAGGGATTAGTCTTACCCTGATTCATGTAGCTAACTAAGTCCTGGAAAGGTGCATCCATCTTTGAAACGTCAGCTCCCTGAAAAGTCGGTACCAATTTACATTCTTCCACCCACATTCTAATCGCTTCCGGTGTCGACAACCACTCCAGGAATAATTTAGCCGCCTTTTTCTTGGCCGGACTAGATGTGGAGGCAATGGCAAAAGTAGAGTCAACATCAGCAAACAATTTGGTGTCAGCGGGATTATCATTAACCGGGAAAGGAATAAAGCCACAATTTAAAGCAGGATTGGTTCCAATGGCAGCACCATAAGACCATAGGCCCTGAATCATCATGGCTGCTTGGCCGGCCGCAAATTCAGCCTGTTGTTCATTCCAATCCATTTCGGCCGCATTGGCACTGGCATTAGCCTTGTAAAAATCAATCAGCCGAAACAGCTCTTTCGGATCAACCGGGTCGGCAAAAGAACCCTGGCCTTGGTTCATTCTTTCCAACCACGGCATCAATTTATCCCCGGCCAGCGTGGTATGGGCCATCGAAATAAAGTGGCCAAGCGACCAATTGGCTCTGAACAGAGCGGCAAAAGGTGTTACCTGGTTTTTCTTTAATTCCGAGCAGACATAACGCAGTTCTCGAAAAGTAGTCGGTGGCGTTAAATTATATTGCTTAAAAATATCCTTGTTATAGATAATCCCAATACCGGCCAGATCCATTGGCAGGGCATAAATCCTTCCGTTATACCGGACCGAATTGGTGGCTCCTTCCATAACCTGGGCCAGCACCGGTTGATCAGTAATATCTTCTAGCCACCCTGCTTCAGCGAATTCAAAGACAGCCGAATAAGCCTGTAGTTGAATAATATCCGGGGCATCTCCTCCCGCCATCCTGGTCCGCAAAACAACCATACTGTCATTGGGAATTAAGGTTAATTTAACCGTAATATCGGGATATTGACTACTAAATAGTTGGGCCATCTCTTCCATTTGGTCAACAATTTCCTGTTTATAATAAAATAATTCAATCTCTACTTGCTCAGCGGCAAAAAGCGAAAATCCACCCAGCATTACCAGCAATAAAACCATTACTACTCCCGTCAGTAAAAACTTCTTCATACATGATCCCCCTTAAGATAAATAATTTTTTAAAAAACCCGCCAGTAAAAAACAAGCCCTAATTAGCCCAAAATCCACCCCCTTCAATTTTTTGATGACTTGATGTATATATAGTAAAAAACAGGTACTAATATGTAGGTAATTATTTGCAAACGTTTGCATAATTGATAAAAAAATTATTATTCCTATATCTGTTAATAATTATATAATTTTAACTAGCTAAATGTCAACATCTTTGTGCTAAATTGTGGAATAACTTTTCCCCGCCCGGACTTTTTTACACCATTACTTCTTCCCTAACCGATGCAAAGGCATTAATTCTGCCGCTTCCGATCGGTCGATCAGTAGAAATTGGCTCAGCCGTATGCTGGAGAATAGCTCGTACATCTTGAAAACTCAGTCTTTTATTATTAGACAGCATTAAGGCAATCAAGCCGGAAACATGGGGTGCAGCCATCGATGTCCCACTCATTTTAAGATATGCACTATTTGCCGCCAGGGATAAGATCTCAACCCCTGGAGCTGCGACATTTACCAATTCACCATAATTTGAAGAAATAGCTCGTTGATCATTAGCATCAACTGCTGCAACCGCGATTGTCTTATCATAATTTGCCGGTGAATAGAATTGCACATCATCATCATTATTGCCGGCAGCAAAAACAGTTATTGCCCCTTTAGCATTTGCATAATCTATTGCTGATTCCAGTGTCGGGCTAGCCGGCCTTCGCACCCTGGGTCCCCAACTGTTATTTAAAACCCTGGCTCCATTATCAACAGCATATTTTATGGCCTGACTGATTACATTGGTATAAGCATTGGGAAATATTTTGACTGCCATAATCTTAGCCTTAGGAGCTACACCGATTACCCCAATCGAATTGTTCCCGGTAGCAGCTATCGTACCGGCTACATGGGTTCCATGCCCATTATAGTCAGCCGGATCAGCCTCCCCGTTGGAAAAATCATATCCAAAGTTACCACTGGCATCTCTCCACATATTAGCAGATAGATCGGGATGATTGTAGTCAACTCCCGTATCAAGGACGGCAACGATTATCCCTGCCCCTTGTGTGATTTCCCACGCCTTTTCACAATTAATCTTCTTTAAACCATAGAGTTCAGCATAGTAAGGATCATTGGGCGTAGTTGTCGATAATGAGTGGAGAAAATTTTCTTCGGCAAAAACTACTCCCTGCTCTTTGGCCAGTTCTTCCAGTAAGCAATTAATATCTACCTTGCCGTTGACCTTGACCTGGTAGATTCTGTACAATCGCTTTTCTTCTTCCGGCATTTGTTGTAAAGCTTGTTCAAAAATTTCTTCATTACTGGCCGGCTTAGCGGTAAATACATAAGTAGGGGACTTTTTAGCTTTTTCGACAACCGGTTCAATCCTGTGTAATCTTTCAAACTTCAGGTCATGACCGCTCCCGATTAAGCCGTTTACTTTGTCTTTATTAAAGACTTCATTTGGATCGACACCTTTTTTTAAAGAAACCAGGATTACCTTTTCTTTTAAAGGTTTATCCATTACTAATTCCCCCCTTTTTTGGAAATTTAACTCATTAAAATTATCTAATTCAGAAATTCTTATAAATATGTTTTATATATTTTTCAACATTTATAAGGTCTTCTTTGATCGTTTCCCAGACATTTATCATATTATTATCATGTGTTCTTTTAAAACACGCTCCTTAAACCCAGTATCCCTGGAATAATTCAGACCATTATATGTCAGTACATCAAACTTTTTGTTTAAAGCATTTTCCAAATCGATTTTAATGCCGGCTAATTCAAAAAGACTTTTTTTGGCCGGCTCTACAAGCAAATCAATATCACTACTATCATCAGCATCACCCCGGGCATAAGAACCAAAAATACTTGCCTTTGAAACATTTCTTTCTTTTAATTTTTTCTCAATCTGTTTGAGCATATCTTCAGTCAATCTCATGCCTTTTAACCTCCCTAAATCTAAATTCTCTATTATATTTATTTATTATCTTGCTAAGATCTAATGATAAAAGTCATTTTAAATCTCTTGCATTATTCTTCACTTTCTATATTATATATTCTAAATTTAGAGTATTTTTCCTGCTTCAAGAAGGTAAAATTTTTCCCACCTTTTTCTATTGCCTTATGAGCCGATAACTGCCCTTTTCTTTTTTGAAATTAATAAAAAAAGCCACGATTGATAAGTGGCTCAAAAAGATTATAAGATAATCTTTTTTTATAATAATTCTTCCATAAAGTTGCAGCAATATTGTTCAAGCTGTTTTAGTCCGGTTGCTTCGATCGGGAAGTGTCCAGCTCCTTCTAAAAGTTTTAAACTCTTTGCACAGCTGAGCCGATCAAAGAATAATTCGCTTAAATGGAGATCAGTCCACTTGTCATTTTGCGGATGAACCAGCAGTAACGGGCAAGATGTGAATTCCTCCGGTTCGATCTTAATAATTGGATTTAACATCGAATAAAGAAAGGAAAGTGATACTTTTGTTCCTGATGACCTGCTATCCTGCATTAGCAATTTGGCCAGTTCTTCATTATTAACAATTGCTTTCATATTGGCCACAAATTTCATCGGCATCATAAATGAAGGAAAAAGCCGATGAGTAAGACTGATCATCGGGCGTCCTACTTTTCCGGCCAATTTGTTGCGAGCCGTCTGTTCGTTGATATAATCATTTCTCTGATCTAATAAACAAGTTGCCATAATACCCTTAATCTGATCACATTCACAGCTGATCTGATAGGCAAGCAGGCCACCTGCGCTCAATCCGAACAGAAACAACGGTATATCATCTTTTTGATAGCGCTTAACCAGATCGATACCGACTTCGACCCAATGATCATAAGTTATTTTCCCGGTAGTTTTGGTGTTTCCGTACAAAGGTAAGTCCGGACAGATTATTTCATAATTATTCCGGTATAAAGGTACAGCGATAAAAGATAATAACCGACCATTTCCCCCTACTCCGTGTAAGATAATAATCCTTGCTTTGGGTTTTGCCTGTTGGTAGTGATCGACGTGAATCTGACAATTTCGCCAGTCATAAAAATACTCTTGGGGTTGATTGTCTAGATTAATCCTGTTTTCTTCCGGTAAAAATGGTTGGACTGTTCGCCATGCAGTTTGATTTTGATAAAAGTTCAATTGAAATCCCTCCTGTTTTATATTGAAATTCGTATAATTCGAATTTCGTTATTTAGCATAAAATTTTTTGTTCATTCCTGGCTATGTTTTTGGGCAAGAGCGTTAACCATTTTTTCCAATAAATTTATTAGTAGCTCTTGTTCATCCTCAGTTAGTACATTCATTAGTCCCAGGGCAAATTCGATATGCTCATTACGGTGTTTTTCCCAAAGGGCTTGACCATCAGCAGCAAGTGAAACAACGACTATGCGTCGTTCTTCCTCCAGCCGTTTGCGTTTCAAATACCCTTTCCGCACCATTCGATCGACAATACTTGTGGTAGTTGTCGGCGGCAAATGTAAAATAGCAGCAAGCTTGGACATCATAATCGACTTTTTCATTCCGGTTACTTCTAAAATCATCATTTCCTTTAAACTAAGACCCAGGGTTTCAGCTGTAAAGAAATGAAAAATCCATTCTCCCAGTGAAACAAAGAGCTGATCAAATTTTTCAACCTTATCTTGGTATTTCATGTTCAAACAATCCCTCAAAATAGAAATATTTCATTTTCGTAATATTAGTGTACACCATTTATCGGTAGATGGCAATACTCTCTTTCATCTCTACTCTAATAATTTATAAAAACTATTGAAAATTGGCGGGAATGTGTGGGAATCGAACCCACCACAGAGCGGTCTACCGTCCTGCCACCGGATTTGAAGTCTTACCTCGGGGTCACAATAGTATCTGTTATTCCCCAAACTTCCCATAATATCAATGATGTTATATTTTTCCTCACAATAATATCTGACCTTTCCTGGAATTTTGGGCACCGATCGGGCACCGTTTTGAGCATAATTATGTTATGTGTCAGTCTTTTTAAATTAATTATATTTAATTCTACCACATTTCTGTTTCCCTGTATATAAAAAACCTCCCCAAACTGGGGAGGAATTAGTTGAAAGAGATCAACTAAAATGATTAAACTTAATTAATATTTTACCATTGCTTCTTATATCTTTCAACCCCCTGAGCCAAAAACAGATTGATAATCTGATTTAAGCTCACTACTTCTTTTTTGGAGATTATAAACAGGTCTCGATGCAGCGATTTGGGTACTCGGACAACTGTCTTGCCGGAAAATTCTTCTATTGCTGGAATTTCCGGGCCGGTTATATCTTTTTGCTGCTCCTCCAATTCATATTTCATACCCATGACCTTTTTAAATACATCAGATTGCAAGTATTTTGCCCGTTCCTTTTTGTTTGAAGGTAAATACTTGGAACCCTGTCTGAAGTATTTATTAGAGAAGTCTATCCAGTTTTTCCCCTCTTCGAAGTCTTTTTTTGCTTCTTCGAGGATATCCTTATACTCATACATATTTAACCCTCCTTTCTTGTTTTGGGGAGAGGGCGGGGAGCTTGCCCTCTCTCTTTATTCTATTTCTAGGAAGTTAACTTCTGTCTTGAAAACTTCCAGGTACACTGATTTTTGTTTTAGTTCTTTTCCTATTTTTGTTATTGTTTCTTTTATTTTGCTTAATTTTGCTTCGTCTGTTATTATCGAATATTTCTTTGACTTATCTTTATATATTGTTCCGTCTTTATCCACCCACCCCCCTTCCACTACCCCTTCGATTGTGTAACCTCCTGCTATTTCCAGCAGTTGGTTTTCTAATCTTTGGAATGTTTCTTTCTGTACTTCGTCCCCGTTGTTGTATGTAGTGGGGATTAAAACTGTAAGTTTAATCATTTAGGTTGACCTCCTCTTTTGTCCACTCCCTCTTATACTATATATAATACCATATATGATACTATATGTCAAGACTTTTTAAAGAAAAATATTAATTATTTTTTTGGGAGAAACCATATACTAATAACTGGGAGGTCAAAAATGAAAACAGAAATTTTATTGAAACAATCAAAAGACGGATGGTTTATATTGTTTGAGAATCTTGGATTGGCATTGCATCTAAGAGATGGTATAGACTGGCAGGAGGGAATGGATATTAAGAAGGAGATCGAGGAAAGTATCCAAGGAATTTATGTTCACCGAAAATAAAAAAACCAGGTTTGTCCTGGTTAGTTAATTTTATTAGCTGCAATCGTAATTTTTTTAGTTATTACATATTATTCCATAAAATTTGCCCATTTGGATATTTTGAATATATTTGGTTTTTAACCGTATCAAAATCTTGCATTGACCAACAAGGCAACTTTGTTATCATTTCTTCGGCTTCGGAAAAAGAATCTTTTAACCTATTATTTATCGCAATAGTTCTCTGTTTGTCTTCATTGTTATAGAAAGAAAAAAATAATTTATCTTGTTCTTTCAAATCCAAAAACGCTTCTTGAGCACTTATATCAAAGTAATTAAACCAACCATCATATAGCATATCTGTTTCGGCTTTCATCATAATTAAGACAGCTATTACATTATCTAATGCAAAAGTTCTAAATCTAACCTGGAGAACAGGATTATATTTTAGTTTCTTTATGTACTTGTCTTCTTCTTTAATCAAGAAAATTGTTTGCATTTGGTCTTCTAATTTTTCTTTTCCTCTCCCAAAAAGCATTAGTCCAGGTTGGACTATTTTGATCAATTCAAAAGGATCTACATTCATAAAATTACCCCCTTATATTTTTACAAGTTCCACATAAATACATATTTTAATTTTTGGCTCTTGCAATTTCTTTTCTTCTATGATATACTAATTTTATCAAAAAGAAAAGAAAAATAAGCTAATTTAACCTTAACACATTGTGTATTGAAACTCTTTTTCAATTTTTTAGCTCAGAACCGGATTAGTTTTAAAACTAATCCGGTTCTATTTTTTTAGTCTTTTTTGGGATTATATTTTCCGGCCAGATAATCATCGATCGCCCTGTTTACAAATTCCTGGAAACTTATGTCATCATGTTTGGGCGATGTTTTTTCATCAAAATCTAAGTAAGTTTCTTTATTGTAAAATCTATACATAATTGATTTAATAAATTTACTCATGATTTTTAGCCTCACGTTTTTTTTCGTACTCTTCCCAGCTTTTACTAAACTGATGATTAGCAAAAGCCTTTTTGAGTCCGGTTATTTGTTTGAGCCTGATCACTTCATCCAGGTCCATACCTAATTGATTACAAATCTTTTCATCAGACCACTTATAAACGGATGAAAGTTCAAGAACTATATCACTCATTCCCCGTATTTGATGTGTGCCCCTGGCTCTATTATGGCGAATTGTAGAAGCCATTCGTTCTTCCAGAGGTTTATCAATTACGCTTACTGGAATCATATCAGATTTTAGATGTTTTTTCAAGATTGTGTATCGGTGAAACCCATCTACTACTATATATCTGTCCTTGTCTGGATTATAATAGGTTACTACTGGCATTGTCACCCCATCTAACTCAATAGAAGTTTTTAAAAGTTTCATTTCCGGAGTGGCAACTACATTTGGATTATAATCATTTGCTATGACCTTATATGCGGGAACTAATTTAGTATTAATACAGGGGAAACTAATTTTCATTAATATCATCCTCCTTTATTATTTTAATTTTTTTCATCCCATTTTCTTAAATCTTTCCCATATTTACCATCGCCTAATATTTTTTTGTATTTTTTCTTTAATTCATTAAGTTTTTGTATATCTGATTTAGTAGATGAAAAAGATAATCTTTTCATCCAAAAATCATTTTTTTCTATAGCCCTTGCTAATCGCCGCCATGAAGCTATCTTTTTTTGTGATTCTAGTTTTGGATCTTCTGTATCTCGATACTGACATACGGAAACATTTTCTTTTTCCTCCCACCACTTCATAAAGGTTTTGATTTTTCGGTAATAATGGTCCTCTAATTCGGGAGCATAAAGTCCAATACTTTCTAACAAATAAACTGTGTATTGTTCCCAGGTAATATTATCCGGTTTCTCCGATTTGATATTCCCCAACAGACTTGTCCGGGCATATATATTACCAAAATTAACACCATTAACCCGGCATAATACCTTTTCCCAGGTTTCAGATTCGAGCGCCCTAAACTGATCTAAACCATTTCTTTGATCATCTCCATATGGTTGACATAGTCTTTGTTCATGGAGCGATAATCCGTTTTTATACATTAGTTCATAAATGAAATTAAATTTTAAGTCCAATTTACTTACACATCCCCAAATATCCTCAACCGTCCAGTCATAAAGGGGATAAAAATTATAAACATTATAAACTTTTCCGTTTCCTTTAACCCTTGTTGTCCAGGATTTGTTTTTATATTGTTCTTTTCGTTCGCTTACAATGGTTCTAAATCTATTTAAGCTTTCATCAGAACGAATACCAATACCGGCGGCCGTTTTTCCGTGTTGTTCTGAATACCATTTAGCGAACAAGATAATAAATTCTTCAAACTCCATACCGGGTTTAAACCATTTCCATTCACAATTGCTTTCATTGATAACCCATTTATTTTTAGGCATGGACCTTACCCATTTATCTTTATCTTTTTTATCCCAGCAAATCCATTTAGGCTGTAAAATGGAGACTGCATTTCTGAGATTAAGAGGTAAGCAGACCCAATATACTTTATTAATGGATTCATCATCAATTAATTCAGTAATATGATTAATTGTTGCCTTATATTGGGCTTCCAAGTCAATAAATAGCATATCAATTTTCTTATTATATTCTTTAGCTTTTTTTAAAGCTAGTTGCCACATCACGCTACTGTCTTTACCTCCTGAAACCGAAAAATAAAGATTATCAAACTCCCGAAATATAAAATCATACCTTTCCAACGCTGCCTGATATACATTTTTGTCGGTATATACTTTAGGCATTATCTAAAACCCCCTTGCATCTAAAATAATTGCTTAAAAATTCTTTTTTATCTTTTTGATTTTCAAGTTGCCGTTTAAAACTGTCGACTAAATTTTCTTTTTTCCATAGACAACTTAAGATTCTTTCATCTAAGCTATTATCCGCACAAATATCTATTATATGGACATTATTTTTTTGGCCAATTCGATGCACCCTATCTTCCGACTGGCTTCTGGTTGCATAATTCCAGTCATTACTATAATAAATAATATAATTGCAAAACTGAAGATTAAGACCATAGCCAGCGCAGGTTTTATTAGCTACTAAAAATCTTGTTTTGGTTTTCTTATAAAATGCATCAATGTTTTCTTGCCTCTGTTTCAAATTAATCTCACCATAAAATGGCATCGCTGATTTTTCTCCGTATTTATAATTAAGAACTTTGATTATATCTTTAATTTCTTGAGTAAATTTACAAAAAATAATCATTTTATGATCTGTTTTTTTGATTAAATCAAGTAATAACTGTATTCGCGGATTTTTTAAAGGTGTATCAAAAAAAGCAGTCTTTTTCAAGTGCTTTCCGACTGTTACCCGGAATCCGCTTATTACATTTTGCAATCCAGAAAACAATCTATATATTGTCTCCGGCTGCAATTCATCAAGTTCAAATAAAAGTTTATCGGCTACATATTTATAATGTTTTTGTTGCTCGTTAGAAAGCCCATAATATTCAGTTGAATAAGTTTTAGGTGGGAGCTCCAAACATTCTTCTTTTTTTATTTGATAAGTATAAGGAGCAATTTTCCTAACCAGATAATCAGTATTTAGACAACGCCTGATCTTGCCCCTAATTCTTTCATCATATTCCAGGTGATTGGCCGCAAAGGACCAGAAAGATTGATACCCCAAAATCCTCCAATCAAGGATATACCATTGCGAAAATAAATCTTTTTCACATTTGCTAATCGGAGTACCATTTAATATTAATTTATAAGTACATTTGCCGGCTAATCTTTCAATGTTGATCGTTCTTTTGGCCCGGTGATTTTTAACCAGATTACTTTCATCAACAATAATATGTACTTTCTTTTTTTCAACCAAATTTAATAATTTAAAATTGGTCTTTATACTTGATGAAAGGGTTTCGATCCCGCAAATTGTAAACATTGAAAGTTCTCCGGCGACATGTTTAATCAATTCCCGTTTTAGAGTTTCTTTGACTGAGCACGGACAAAGCCAAAGAATGTGATCGATTTTATTTTTGTTATACCTTTTTTTGATCAATTCTAAAGCAGTTCGAGTTTTGCCCGTGCCCATCTCCATATATAAGGCCCCAACTTTAATTTTTTTTATTTTTTCAACTGCTTTGATTTGGTGATCATATAATTTAGTCTTTAAGATCATCCAAAATGCCCTCCTTCGATTCTAATATTTCTTGCAACCCATCTTTATGTTCAAGTTTCTCTTTAGATTCGGCCGGATCAACTTTTACTGCATTTTCTTGGATATAGCGATCTTTTTCTTTAGTTTCGTTTAATAATTTCACTGCGCCCGGAGAAAACTTAAAATTATACAACTGAGCAAATTCTTCTATTTCTTTATAATACTCAGCCTTAATTACTACGTCAAAACCACTCCACCTTGAACCCGGAAGACTCCGGGCTCTCTGATACATGGTATCATCATAACCGGCCCAGGTTATGGTAAATTGGCCTTTATATTTGCCGGAAACTTTGGCGCCTATCCACAGATCATGTTCAGGCTCATAAACTGCTTCTATTGCTTTTTTCCTGGCAACTTCATCCATGATCATGATCGGGAAGCCGGCATTAAGCAGCTTGTTCCCTAGTTCGGCTGCTCTATCTTCAATGGTGCCGGTCTTATAATTAATTGCTTTTTCCCACCGGCTACCTTTCCATCTATATCCCAAGTCATTTTTGACGATATTATAAAAATCGTCATTCCTGGGATAATAGACCGCTACGACTTCTTCTTCCAATTTGATTTCTGCTATTTTTTCATGTTTCTTATTTTCGGGAAATACTATGGCTTCTGTTTTGAGTTCTTTTTCAATTGTATCTTTTTCAGTTGGTATTTTTTTGGCCAAGACCTCTAAAATATCAATTATATTTTTTTGCCTATGCTCAATATACCATGAAGCCTTCTTTTTGGTTTTGAGCATATATTCAAGGGCGTTATATAGCTTCAATTCATCGGCCGAATATCTATTAACATGATGTTCAATTTCTTTTTCTGCTTTTTCCATCATTTCCTGCCTGAGCGTATTGGCCCAAGCTATTGGTTTTTCAGTACCGGTTAATTCCGGCAATCCTGCTTCTTTGGCTCTCCGGGCCGCTTCTTCATTGGCCCGGGTTCTATCTTCTTCTAATTTTATTTTGTAACAATCAGGACACAGTCCTTCAAAACGCCGATCGGCTATCCACTGACGCTTTTTTGTTGGACCATAAACCTGGGTTCTCCCTTCGTGGCCACATGAATAGGTTCCATAATACCAGCTCATCAGTTTTCCTCCTTAAACTTAATTTTGCCGGGTGTTTCCCGACCCGGCGGCGGGTTTGGGTTAATCATTTTTTTCAGTCGTCAACTAAGATAGTGCGTAATGCACTACTTTGCGGAACGCGAAATTATTCAACATGGTTTTGATTTGTGGATGATGGAGAAGAACGTCGACCGGAACAGAACCATCCTCAGATAGCTCTATTCCCCATTTTTTTGCAAAGCTCTTCGAACCCTTATCACAATTTCCGGTGTCCAAAGAATCCTGAATGGAAACAGACTTCACCATATTCATAATCATAAGTTTATGAATATCCTCGGATGTATTGTTGCTCCTTTCTGCATACACCCAATCCTTACGAGCTTTTCGGAGTATTTTGTTGTGGAAATATTCTTTCCACTCTTCTATAGATTTTGATGTCCACGACAGAAGAGGAATCTCCTCTTCCTCGTAGTCGATATATTTCCCAAGATGTTCGTTGCCTGTATATCGTGGGAAATGCTTCTCTCGATCCACGTCCATAAAAGCTTCGATGAAAAGATCGTTTCTGCGGTAGAACAGCCCGTTTCCTTCAGCAATCCATCCATGGAGGAGCTCCTCTCCTTCAAGATCGCGGGGATCAATATCCCATTTTCGTGTGAAGATCCCCAACGAATCTTGCTGAAACCAGAAGTCTCCAATGGGAAGGATGTTAAGACGTTCAAGAAGAAGATTGTGGTAATCACCCGACAATGCTGCTCTGCGGCAGATCTCCCGCTCTTCGCGCAGATCTATGAATCTGGCTGCGTTGACGCCGCAATATTTGTCGGGGTTGTAGAGCCGGAACTCCTTCCTCCACTTTATCCCATCAGGATTGAACCATTCGTAGGCGCAGGACTTGACGTCCTCACCGTCAAACAATTCTTTCCAATTTAAGATGGCGTTTCGCATTTCGCAAAATGAAACGAAAGCCACCCTTTTGCTATCCGTGAGGACGTAGGGATAATCCCCATCGCCCAAACTTTTGCAATGATCGTTGTGGATGACGGGAGCATATCCCCAAATGTTGTCCCAAAGGCGGTATCCGACAACTTCTCTTTTTTGAAGGCTCCGGTGAGGATCGTAATAACCAAGTTTAATTAAATCGTCTATTTTTTCTTCAATGAAGCCTGCCTGAGTCTTTCCAGTCCATGAACTGTAATATTTTTTCCCACCATATTTTTGGTGGAATTTTTCATTTTCCTCTACGTATATGTATATATCGTCGCTTCTTGTATCCCACAAGACGCAAGGGTCTTCGGGATATACTTCAAGATCCATTCTTCTTTTTCTCATTGCAAATCAGCTCCTTGATTTTATTTCCCCGATCGGCTCGGGGGAAGTCGGCTATTTAATTTCTTCTTTAAATTCAATGTCACAATTACCACATACAACTTTTACTTCTTTAGTTGCTCTGATGATAGTTCTGCATTGCGGACAAACATATTTTTTTGAAGAAGAACTGCTTGATGTTTTTGATTTTGCGGCTCTGCTTCTATAAATTTTGAATCCTTGTTCATTGAGTGATTTTACATACTTAAGTGTTCCGTCTGCTAGCCTTGTAATGCACCAACCATATTTCGTATCTTTATCCACAAGCAATCCATGTTGTTCTGCTATCTGCTTGAATCGCTTATTGTGGTACATCCCACTTCTTGAGGTGTCTTTAATTTTATTTTGTAAATTCAGAAGGTGAACCATTTCGTGAATTAGCGTTTCGCATATTTCTTCAAATGGTCGGTTTAAATATTCTGCACTTATATTTATTTCATAATATCCTTCTGATTCGCCATCTTTCCAGGCTTTCCAACTTGTACACCATCCGTAGGCATCCCTATTTGTGTTGGGCGAAACCGCAATTACTGGTTTTTCAAGCTGATTATTAAAAAGTTTGATGTTAAATTTTGAAAATAAACTTTCAAGTTTTTCGATTATTTCTTGCAAACTGATTCTTGACATTATCTTCACCATTTTAATTTATTTCCCAGCTTTGCACTAGGAGACTGGTAAAGCGTGCGATTTTGTGTTATAATCTTTTTGTGGAGATCCTCGCCGTGCGCGAGGGTCTTTTTGCTTTCACCTCCTTTAGCAGCCACAGTAACCATCCTCGTCCAGGTCGCTAGGATAATGCCAATTTCCGCATTCCCAACAACGCTGTAAGTTTAATTTATCAGGATCAACTTTTGTGTCATATTTTTTGAGTAAATTAATTGTTCTTTCCCGGTTTTCCTCAGTATCTTCAATTTGCCATTCTGTATCTTCGGCACTCCACTTAAAACCTTCCTCACGGAGAATGTTTTTGATTTTGTAGGTCGTATTGTGGGGAATCTCCTTCATAAATCTTGTCATCCCCGTGGTATAAATTTTGATTATTTCCCCGTCAAATTTAGCACCCAGACTATGTAACATCAAGTTGCCGACGCTGGAAAGTATCTCTGTGCCAAAAATGAATAATTCATCCGCTTTTCTTTGTTCCGTTTCCTTTTTTTCTGTATGGAGCTGTTTCCGTTCTAAATCGTGTTTTTCTTTAGCCTTTTCGATTAAGTCTTTCAAGATTTTGAACTTCAATTTGTATTTATGTTCAACATGATAATCACCGTAATCACTGTATGTTTTATATTCATCCAGGATGTCAACTTTTTGTGATTTCATAAGTCTCAATCCTTCGATAAAAAAATCATGTTTGTCCAAATCGTAATGTAATAAAGAAAATCCGTGACTTGTGTGATATCTTACTTCAAGTAAATCGTTATCTTTTAATTCGTTAAAAAGCTGTTCAATTCTTTGTTTCTCGGCCAACTTCATTTTTTCGATTTTTGCGTCGGCGGTTACGACAGCTTGCTGATAGTACACTATAAATTCATGGTCCGCTTTTATGTTTACTACTTCTGATTGGTTTTTCATATTCAGTAATTTTTTTACAAACTCTAATGCTTCATATCTGATTCGGAAAATTATTAAATGTTGGCCTTGATAGCGTGCTTTTTCGACTGTCATTTGATCTATTTCCCCTTCATCGTCAGTCGGGAAATAGTTACCGTTTAGTCTTGCCGACACAATACTTACCTTTTTGTCATAAAGATCATTCTGTTTTTGGGTTATTTCCATTTCGTCCTTGATTGTTATTTCAAAATCCAGTCCTGTTTCTGTTTTCCAACTAAAAGTTTTGGTCATCATTTGTATTTCCCCCTTTTGATATCTTGATTACATGATATCATGTTATCAAATTTTTGTCAAGGACTTTTTTAAAAAAATATATTTTTTAGGGCTTGATATATCAAGGTTTATTAAAAAAAGCAAAAAAAATTTTCAAAATAAATAAACACCGTCCCTGGAAAAATCCAGGAGACGGTGTTGACAAAAATATCGTTTTTGGTTGTTAGTGTTGACACAAGTGTTTTGAAACAGTTTTGCCTTTTTGTGGCTGATGTGTCAACAGTATTAATCAAAACTTCTTGTTAAAATTAATAAACGGCCGTTTTTTCTTTGGTTCATACCCAGCTTGGAAAAAAATATCTCCAATTTCTTTTTGGATAATCGGAATTGGGATACTCTCCGGATCTTCTCCAAATACTTTTTTATACCCGGCCGCTAATATTACTTTTTTTCTAGTTCATCTAACTTTGCCTGAGCCTTTTCGATTAATTTAGTATCTGTGGGATTTTGGTGCTTAATTACCTCTGTTATGAACTGTCTTAACACTTCTTTGACATTACCAGGCTTTAGATAATCCTCTAGGTTTACAATAGCATCTACGACTATATCACGAGCTAAATCATCCCAAGGGGTTTCTGTCTCCTCGACTTTTTTATTAATTAAGTCCCAAACCTTTCTACCAATTAGAATAAATATCTCCAGAATCAATACCCCAATACCTAAACTTATGGCCCATTCAGCAATCATTTTCAAAATTTCCATTAATTAATCCGCTCCTTTGTTTGTTGTTTTAATAAAAAAACCGGGTTTCCCCGACCTGATACCTTATTATTATTTTTGTCCACGATAATCCCATCTGGCCCGTTTTCCCCTAACATCCAGGTGGATAAAAGTTTCGTACTTACCAATGCCATCAAAGCCTATTTCCTCTGCTATATTTGCCATCTCATCAATCGTATACCCTTTTAAAAGCGGTATGTCGATCGCTTTCCCCGCTAAATGCTGGCTCTTTGGACTCCCGCCAACCCGTTTGTTATGCTCGGGTGTCCGGTAGGCGCTATTGGGGGTATATGGTACTCCCACCCTGTCCCGGAAAACCTGATTTAATTTGATCAATCTAGGGTCGAGCTTAACAGTATGTGTATCCGGCGAGTGAAATTCACTGAGCAAGAAGTCTTTGCTGATTTTGATATCGTTGATCATGGTATCGACCTCAATTCCCTTTTTGATAATCTCTTTTCACCTTCTCATAATCAATTCCATTTGTCTTTGCTACAACTACAGATAGCAGCGTAACTGTTTTTGTTAATTCCTTTATGGCCGGCTCTATTCTAATAAGAAGATATATGGCTATAGCCGACGGAAAACCGTAACTAGAAATCCACTGTCCAATATCTATTGGATTCATTGCATCACTCCTTTCCCTAGGCATAAAAAAAGACCCTTTAAGGGTCTGATTTGCTTATTATATCTGTTTAATTAAATTCATTCAACGTAATCATGCGCAAATTCCCAAATATCGCCATCTTTATGAGGTTTCATACTTAATGTCATATATGCTTTTGCATACCCGTTTTGGGTTTTTATAACAAATATCTTGTCGAAATAATCCCAATGATCAAAGGGTTTTTCCCACAAATAACCAATATTATAATTTAAACCTTCAAAATTATTAAAGGCACCAAATTCGTCTAAAAATTGCGACATGTCTTGAATAGTGACTAATGCAAAACCATGAACAGAGTATACTCTATTTTCAAGTTCATCATAAAAAATATCATTATTGTGTTCGTTTGCTGCGCCTTCTTTGAAATTAAAAGTCGTTTTTACGTTTGGCATCGACTTATTCCACCCAATAGATAGAGTTGGAAAAACAGTAAAATTAATAGTCGCCGTTAAATCATTGTACTTTGCTATTAAATTGCCTTCCCCTGCTTCAGAAAATATCATCGTAATATTGTTATTGTTAAGCTCTTCAATGGTGTGTGCCGGAGCATTAAATACAAAATCGAATTGCGCATCTGGCACTAATTCATTATTTTCATTATAATAAAATGCAAATACCTTAGTTCTATCATAACCTAGTTCGGTTGACTGAGTAGAGTAATAATGTTCTTTTATTGGAAGGTTATTAGTTGATACATTCTCTGATTGGGATATCGTTCTTATTGATGCTGTTTTGGTGTTAGATTCATTTTGCCAAGATATTTTTATATATCCCTGATCTACATCATTTCTCTCACAACCAACCAACAAAAATACCCCCACCAAAAACAAAAATAAAATAATTATTTTCTTAATTTTCATCACCTTCTTTCTATTCTATTTACATTTTATACTAATAGGTTTAATTGTCAATATTTTATATTTTATTTTTTAAGTTATCGTAAGTAAAATTTACTTCTATTCCTGCTGCTTTAGCAAGTTTTTTTAGATTAGCTATCATTTCTTCTTTAGTTATATAATCTAATCTATCCGCTAATTCAACATTCTCTTCAGTTAACTTCTTATAACTTTTTTTTATTTTTAATATATCGTTATTTTCTTTTGCCTGATAATCAGCCAACGACTACCACCTCCAAAGGATAAGAAAAAAATCTGTCATCTCTACACTTGATAATATACTTATCAGGCTCTTCTGCCTCTATAATCTTGTTACCGATGCCGTTATTCAGATCAATAGAAAACTCCACACCATTTATAGACATTTTTACAAAATCAAATAAATCTGATTCAAGTTTATTCTTAACTTCAACTATAATTTTAAACTTTAAAACATCAACTTTATTTGACTTGATTTGTAAAAAAGGTTTTGGCAATGGTTCGCCGTTTATGAGTCTTAATTTTTCTTTTGCATCTTTAGTAGATAAACTTTCGTTAATTGTGCAAATATCTAATTCTGAAATCATATCTTCAGGAATTCTCGCCGACATACAGATTGCTTTAAATGAAGGCATTCCTGAACTCCCATAAGGTTTTCTTTGGCATTTCAAAATTTCTAATGTGTTTTTATTATATAATATCGTGCTGCCCATAATTACCCCCTATTGAGAATTTTCAACGGCTATCCATACTACTTCGCCAGTAGCAGCTTCGGTTTCACCGGCGAAGAAAAAAGTTATATTGTTACTTTGTGTTTTGGCCCAGGTATCGCCGCTTCTTCCTGCGGTTTGATTGTTTGCGGCTAATAATCTGACGCCATATGACCCGGGTGTTAATATCCCAGTGTCGGCAGTATCGGTAATATTCCATTCATGAGAACCACTTAGAGCACCTTCTAAATTACTAATATGACTCCAGGAACCGTCTGGATTTCTTTTGCGGAGTTCCAATCTGGTAACGGCATTACTATTAGGTGTTATGAGTTTTCCGCCACTATAATAAGAAGACTTCTCATAATGTACCATCGTATAATTAATTATTATACGATTACAATTATAGTCATTGTTAGAATAAAAAAGGAGAAAAGTTTTTGTTCCACTTTCAGCAACAACGCGCCTTTCTTGGTTAAAGTTAAATTGTGAACCCAAGGCGTTTAGTCTCGCTCTAACTCTAAACCCGTTAGTTGTTACAGGGCCGTCAATGCCAATATCTAAAACCTGGCCCTGGCCGCTTTTTGATGATAAATATACGGGAAAGTTAGAAGCGGCAAGGTGTACGCTTGGTGGTCTATCCCATTTGCCCGCGCTCAGATCAACATATTCATTATGTTCCGCTATGCCAAAGGCAATTTTTTTGTTATACCAAAAAGGGATTGATGGAAACCCAGCCTTGAAAAATCTTAAGCCATCTCCATCCCAAAGAGAATAATTCCCCTGTTCGTCTTCCGCCTTAATATACCCCTCGTTAATATTGGACTTAAGAATTAATCTGTGATTATCCATCTTTTCCCCCTTCTATCGCAATGTACAATACATTTCCTTGTTCAATATAAGAATTATGCCAGGCGGTTATATTTGCTTCGATCCCATGTGTAACTATATTATCGCCGCTGGTATTTTTACGGGCAATAAACTTAATTTGGTACTGCGCCGGATTCAGCCCCGTAATTGAAACTAATGTTTCATATATAGGAGAAAATACATAGCCGGCCAAATTAATATAACCGTGGTTTATCCAGCTCCCGCCTGAAACTCTATACATCACGTCTAACCTAAGACGATAATTATATGTAAATTGTCCGCCCCCTACAAAAGTGTAAACCCCACGTATTTTTAAGTTAATATTAATTTTTGTCGTGTTGGCCTGGGTAAGAGTAGCCACAACAGATTCTTCTCCATCGAAAAAATGACTGTCATCATTGACATTGTAATCTGAATGTAGGATAGTTTGTGGACTGCCGACGGGGGCAAAAGACGAGCCGTGAACTCTAAAACCCTGAGCGGTAATATCGCTGGCATAGCATTCGTGATATATGTTCGAGCCAGCTTGAGACGGATAAAATGTTTGCAAGGAACTGATAGCAGTTTGTACTTTCGGCGGATGGTCCCAAGGAACCCCGGTTTGGGTTTCCAGGTTAATATAATCCCCGCTTTCGGCAACGCCATATATAACCCGTCTGGAATACCAGTGCGGATCAACTTCGCCGGCATGATAAAACTTCAAATGTTCTGCATCTAAAATTGTATAATTGCCGTTGTCATCTTCTATTTTGATGTAGCCCTCTTCATCTGTAGCTTTAAGGGTTAGTTTTTTTTTACCTAATATTGTTATTCCATTTGCGTCGATAGTAACTTGATCATTTGCTATCGCAACAAGCATAGCATTAAGAGTCCCGGCTGTAATTTTATCGGCCGCTAGATCAGCAATTTTCCCATTAACGATGCTTAAGTCCTTATAATCTGCTGTTTCCAGCAATTGAGTACTAGCCTGTACTATCCCGGCCTTTTCACTCTCCCCAGCAATACATTTAGTGCTAACCTGAATTTCAAAATTATGGCCGTTGGGAGCCTCGAACGAATACCCGTTGCTCTGCGCAAAATACTTCCTGGTCACTGGATTAACTGGAACTGTAATATCAGTTATATACAAATTGTATCCCTGTAAATCGGCTCTGTTAACCTCGTCCCATTCTATCCAGATCCGTCTAAACGAACCTATCGTCACAATATTTTGGGGCTGGGGTACCGGTAACCCCTCGGAATATACCCCGGTTCCTTCAAGCTTTTTCCGTTCAAAATCAGAAATATCACTAGCTATATTTTCACTGGCCCGGATAGTTTCCAGACTCCCGTCAAACAAGGCGGGAAAAGGAAGGTATTCGATCATATCAAATTTTGTTACCGGTCTATTTTTTTTAGTTTGATGAATGTATCTATTTATAATTACTTTTTTATTACCTATATCGCGCAAATTAATTGTCGCAACATTAGAAGTTAGTATAAAGGGAGTAAATGCTCCGGTAAATGAATAAGTAGTCCGGTCTTTACATTCCATATGGAAAGAATATTTGGCGTTAAGTTCTGCCAGCTCACTTGATTGGATATATTTATTTTCTATATTCAAAGTTTTCTGCGGATCGGCGACTTCAGTATAACTGGTTTCGTTGCCCGGCATCTTCTCCAGGGGCTGACCATAAATCTTAAACTTTTGTATATAAATATCGGTATCCGGACTGAGATTGTGGAACCGTACTTTCCCACCGGTCATATCAGCATCAATTTCATAGTTGAAAAACGCCGACATATCGTTGCCAACGGCATCTTCGACAACTATTTCCGGGGTTGCTGATTCTAAATTTATAGCGATAGGAGTTATCCACTGGATTTTTATCCAGGCGGAAGTTGTAGCTGGAGTTAAGAGCATGTTAGCTTCATCATCAACCTCACTATAGCTATCCTTAGAATAATACATCCAGCATACCTGGCGTTCGAGAATGTTAAAACTGTCGTATGTTACTTGAACGCGATCATATTCCGCCTCAATTAATTTAGTATCCAATGGCCGGAAAATGGATTCTTTGTCGCTAAAAACATAATCAATATCATCGTAATCAGCACCATTAAAAGGACAAGTTAAAAATAACCGGTCCTCCGGGTCCATGGCAAGTTTACCCCGGGCACTGCTTATTAGCTCAGAAAACTCTGCCATAACCCGCTTCCCTTTTTCAAAGTGAGCATACTTGACTTTTATATGAAGACCAGTTGTCGGGTTAATCACATCTTCAAAAAACATTTCATTAATAAGAAATCCGGCTTTTTCGGCAAGGTAATGGACCAATGACTGAGCCGGATTGCTATTGTTGCAAAGATACCAATCAATTTTAACTTCATGTTCTTCAAATATAGCTAACAATCCATTTTTGATTCGATCGTACACTTTTACTTCGTATACATGTTCCAGGTTCTTATATTGCTTGGGTACAGTTTGGACAAACCCGGTCCGTATACAAAATTTATCTTCATCAAAACTTTCAATCAGTTTTATGGTGTCGCCTTTTCTAATAATAGTTGATATGTCTTTATTAATATCAGTTTTGACATTAAAAGTCATTGGATTAGTGGATACAAGTCCATGATATCCAGTTTCTTCCCCGGTTACTTTTAGAGATTGTAAATCTACATATTCAGTAATATCAATCCCCAGGGTGATATTATTAACTTGTAATATATGATCAAAAGCATACTTGGGATTTTTACATTTTTCCTTAAATGATTCAGATACCGGGATTATAGTTTTGATTTGAATTGTTTGTGAAAATTCAGCCCGGCCCAAAAATGCAGTTTGGACTATTTTTTGCACTGCCATATACTCACTTCCTTAGCATTACATCTTCATACCTCTACAAATTACTGCCCTGATCAGGCAGGGTGGTGCTACTCATTTGAGCAATATCCTGCTCATATAGCAGTTTCATTTCCTGCTTTGAAATTTCTATATCTTGATCTTTCGGCCAGATATACTCTCGTGTGTACTTTTTTTGGCTGTCGGTTCCAACCTTATCCTCTTTGCAAACTTGAAAATGGTAATCAGCGCCTCTATCTTCTGCTTTAAGTATTTTTATTTGCATTATTATAACCTCCTAAAGTAAATAGCTATAACTAACAGAATAAGTATAGCTGGAGCTGTCAACATGAAAGACATGAATGTACCATATTCTAGGCAAAACAACAGAGCTAGTTTGCTTTATAGTGGTTCCACCAATGGCATCAGCGATTCCTGGATATATTACATATCCAGTAAGTCTTACGCTGTTTATAGGAACTGGCTCAGGATTGAGGTATCCACCTAATCCACTGATGGGATCTACTCCATGAACAACAACCTTCAAACCTCCTGTCCCACTTGCAGCGGTAACATTCAGCCAAATTAACACACCTTTGCAGGCGAAATTGGTCTGTAAAGCACTCGATGCCCCTGTTGTTCTGGCAGCGCTGGCAAGAAGAAATCCTTGAGAATTTCCTCCGGTAATGACGTTACCATTCTCGTCCACGGCGATACCCTTCAGATTTTCCGAAGGATCTTTCCCGCCAATTCTTAAAATCTTACTCATATCAAAACACCTCTCCTTCGTCTCCTAATGCTCGGGCTATATCCTTCACGTTTGCGAGCGGGGCAGTGTATTCCAGCTCGCTAAGCGTAGATAACTCAGAACTATAGTAATAGTCCCAGTCAACTAAGTCGCCGACCACCAGATCCGGGTGTGTGAAACTTAGCCCGTCCGGTGCGATGACAGCGGCACTAATATCAAGATCTGTCATCACTCCCGTAACCTGATCAACTTTGCGGATGAAATCTAATTCCTCGATCGGATATTTTGTATCGCTTACCGGGCAGTTAGAGCCATAGAAAGTTACTTCTCCGATTATGTGTTCCTGTATTAACGTTCCGTTTTCGAAACTTAACAAACTCTGAGGCGGGATATCGAGCTGGCTTGATTCTGGATCAGTTAATTCGTAAAATAACGTAATCGGATTACTAGCGAGCCATGCTCTTAGGCCTGTTATGTCTTCTGTTGCAAGCCGGCTTCTCAAAATACGAACACCGAAATAAACGGGATCAGCGGCCCAACCATCCACATGTCCTTCAGAGTCTACATAAGGATCTATCTTTTTATTCAAAACTTCATTTATTACACGAGGATTGGCTTTGATTTTTGGATTTGGATATACCCCAAGCAAATCGTCAGAACGGAATAGAAAATTGACATAAAATGCATCGCTTCCGATTAAAAGTTGCCAGGTCTCATCTACGCTTCCATCCAGAATTATTGGATCGGTGATATTTTTAGTCTTAATACCGGTATTGATACTAACCACATCCGCCACACCGTTTGGCAGGCTCCGCCCCACTTCTGGCGTATATGCAAGGCTTTGTTTGTAGGGTTCATTAATTGGAGGTAATGCAGCATCTTGAATTTTAGCGTCCTTACTGATATACGTTCTTCCTGAGCCTTCTGAATATGTCCAACCTATTCCCACTACGGTTTTACCGCCTACCGATAAATTCTCCGCCAATGTAGGCGTCGTCGTGGGTACAAACATATTTGAAAAGGTTCCGTCTGCATATAACCATATTACTCTAAGGTTGTTCGTATCGTAATCCTCGTATACAGTCGCGCTAAAGGAGTACTGAGTGTTAGGCTTGAATTTAATGCTTGGCATAACATTATCAGCAGCGTGTCCTCCGTGGTCAATTCTTTCCATGATGTAATAATTTTCGTTAGAACTGAACACAACATCCGATGTATCCCTAAATCTTCCATCAAAAAGATTCTTCCCAACACTTTTCATCCGTTTCGGCCCAACAGATTGAGTACCATCAAACCAATCCGGGAACATCTCGTTAATTTCATCTGCGGTTTTTCCAGTCAGGTTCTCAGCATCAAGATCCTTCGTGAAGACTTCCAGAACCTTCATGCTTTTGCCATTAGCCGTTGCTGCGTCAGCGTATCGGTGAAATGTATAGATTCCAAACTTGCTGTCAGACACCAATGGGGCGATCCCGTACAATGTGTACTCTCGATTCTGTTCAGGGTTCGTTCTCTCATCAAAAATTATTGAGTTCGTACCATCAAATCCGTACACTCTTATCAGATTGCAGTCCGGATTATCTAGTTTTATTTTGATTCTACAAAATATTTCCTTTCCTACTCCACCGGGAAGAGGTAATGGAGACTGCATAAGCCATGCATAGGAATTGCTACCATTGCCTGTTACGATTGCTGTATTGTTATTAATGCTTAAAGTTCCTGCTACTACAGTCCAACCAGCAGTACCATCCGCAAAATTCCCGTTCTCGATAAGATTCCTCCCAGTCCTCCCCTTCACACTCATGTCCAACACACCGCCGACAACGCCAGGCGCAACACTGCCGCCCAGGCTGTCGATTTGTCCGATTTGGGTGATAGGAGCGGAGCGTTCTAAGGTCATGATGTCCTGGATGGCTTTGAGCTGGTCTCTGACAGATTCAAGATATCCGGGTCTGTTTTTGATTTTTTCGTTTGTATATTTTTCAGCTAATAACAAGGTTACCAAATCCATCTTAGAATCCCACCCATCCCGTGCCGTTCCAATAAAATATATTACGTTTATCCATCTCCACAAATGTCGAATACAGCGGTACGTTAGTTGTAGGTTTCGTATCAGTTGATTCCCCTCTGTATTCCCGGACATCTTCAGCTATTATTTCACCCGAACTATTGATTGCTACTATATTCTTAGATGAGGTTTTAACTCTTGGCTTACCTACATCATTATCATCAGCAACCACACCAGGAGGAAGATATAAGCCGGTACTAAGTTGCCTCTCCCATATTGTTATGGGAGTGATAAATTCATCTCTTCCGCTGCGGGTCTGGGCCAACGACGGAACCTTAACGCCGTTTCCCCCATCGGTTGTCGGCAATTTTTGTAAATAGTTAGGTGGTATTGCATCTGGATATTCTGTTGCCATAAAAATCACTCCCCTTCATAAAAGGATGAGGCATTAAGCCTCATCCTTTTTAAGTTGTTTTTCCCAGTCTAAAAAGCCACGATATACTACTTCTTTTTCATCTCCAAATAAATATTCAATTTTGGGTTGATAATAGTAATGGTTGTTTATAATTGTCGCTTTTTCTCCATCCGTTCTGGCCCCGGAATAATAATCACCCGATGGTGGAGGGGGATCTTCACCCGGCACTTCCGTAAAGTTGAAATCTAGTCCAGCTTTGCGAAGTTCATCCTGAAGTTGTGATAACATATTTTGCATCGATGCAAAATCTTGTTCCAGGTTTCCGGTAAAATTTATCCCGGATACATCAAACCACCTTTTGAACATCTCCTGATATACCGCTGATTCCATAAAAGCATTAATCAGGCTCTGTTTCGCGTTTTCATAAATAGATTGACCAAGCGCTTTGGTAAAGTCAAGTATATTCCCGGAGTCCATAGCTGTGCTCATGGCATTTCTCAATGCTTCCATGACCTGTTGGGTCAAAATATCAGGTGGGAAAATAGCGTATATTATTTCTTCACCAATACCGGCATCAATCAACTGCTGTTTAAGTTGCCCGGTAAACTCTTCTAAGTCCTTACCCAGTTTCTCCGCAGCTTCAGCAGCTTTAATGAGATCTTGGATATCAAGAAGATTAGTAAAGTCTATCTGTTCCCCGGTAATAATGGCATTTGTAATTTTTTCTTTCATGTTTTCGATTACCGGGTCTAAATACTGCTGAATTATGTTATTTTGCGCCCAGAGAAAAACCGACTGTAAAGAGTTTTTAACCTGGCCATACAACGATTTGCCTATTTCAAGCGCGAAATTTTTACCTGATTCGACCGCTCCGATAATGGCCTGGTTAAGATTAGCTGTGATTTGTACAGTGTCCAGGCCGAAAGCCGTTTCTAACAGTTCATCTATTTTCTCTCTTATTTCTTTCATCAATTCTGCTAATTTCTTCTGATAATCGCTGTCCCTGTAATAGTTTCTCAGAGATCCGGCGGCAGCACCGCCGGCACCACCTATTCCGGCTCCAATTGCCGCACCGGCCGGCCCGCCAAAAAGGAATCCTACTATCCCTCCCAAAAGACCACCAAATAATCCACCGCGTTTAGTGGCACTTGCCCGGCGCTCTTCAGCTAATTTAATAGCATACTTTTCGGCAGCATCTTCGGCTTCTTTAATGGCAGAATGATAATCAAAATTAGCAGCCTGTAAACTTCCCCCCTGGACAATTGATTCTTTAAATTTATCTACCGCTTCATTGAATTCTTTAATTGCTTCCTGGAATGCTTCTGCTGCTTTTCTCGCCGATTCCTCTACTCCGGCTATAATAGCATTTTTAATGCCCTCAAAAATAGAAGCAATTCCTTCAACTGTGCCCTGGGATAGTACACCGATCGCATCTTTAAAATCACCTGTTTTAATTAAATCCCAGGCAACTTTAAGCTCGCCCCAGGCACCCAAGAAACCACCTTCAACTTCAGAGAACGATCTAAGAGCGGAAACAATACCAGAAAGAAGCGCGGCAGTAGAATTATCAATTATTCCTTCCAGGTCAAAGAGCGCATTATCCATTATATTGGCTAAAATTGGAACAAAATTATTCCAATCCACTTTGGTATCGGCTGATTGTTTTAGTTTGTCACGTTCTTCTTCCAGCTTTTTCTGGAGTTCCTCGGCCTGAGTTTGAAGCTCGGCATAATTATCCTTGACATCCTGGACCATCTGTTGCACTCCGGAAACCAAATCGACTACATGCCTGAAATTCTGGGTATCATGAGCAATTTGGGAAAGATAATATAGTATTGGATTATCTTGGAGATTTACATCTTGTAACGCCCTTAAGTTAGTGTTGCTAAATTTATTATAATCCCAGGCAAACCATTGTTTGTCGGTTTTAGCTCCCCCGCCGCTTGAGAAGCCAGAGACATTTCCCGAATTAATAGCTTCTAATATTGGCAGCCATTTTTCTGTGGCCGCAGCATTAACAACAAATTCGCCATTACTGAGCATAGCAGGAATGGAATCTGAGGTTGATGTACCTGGCCCGGATATGTATCCTCCAGAAGCTTTGCGGGTAAATGGCGGTATCCATTCGCTGTTATCTTTAAACCAATCCCATATACCACCTGTGGGAGTTGTCTGCCAAGTCGACATATCTTTCCAGGCATCTCGCCAGGCTTGTTTCATGTTGTCGAAAATGCCGGACCAAAAATCTTTAGTGAAATATCTTCCAAAAAATGTTTTTAACCAATCTTTTGCATCATTCCACATTAATTGCCATTCAATTTTGGCGATTGTCCAGATATCACGCCAGAATTCTTTAGAAAACAAATACTGCAATCCTTCGATAAATTTTTCTTTCCATTCTTGAATATTATTTATTTCCGGATCAAGTGCTACTAAAAGAGCAGCCCCGATCGCGAGACCTGCCGCTAGTGCTAACCCGCCGAGGGCTAAACCTTTCGCTACCAAAATACCAGCTGCAATTAATTTTTTTATAATTGTTTTCATTAATAATGCTAAAGTAAAAGCGACTGTTATACTTCCAAGAACTAAAGAAACATTTAAAGCTACCTCAATTATTTCATTAATAGAAACTTCTCCATCGTCATTGGCGTCTAATTTAGCCTTAATCCAATTCCATAATGATTTACCAATATCTTTGACAGAATTCCATGCGAAGTCGGCAATATTTAATGCGAGGGCTCCTATATTTTGCGCTTTTTCTAACCAGGTAGTTTCAGTCCACCATGTTTTTAATTCGTCCCATTTTCCCAGAACATAACTAATAACCCGCTCAGTAACACTCCGTATATCCCATAAATTCAAATACCAAACAGAGCCTAACAGCGCAATGCCGGCTGTGACCATACCGATCGGTGTCATTAGAGATATGATCGCGGTAGCAACTATAGCAAAAGCTGCCACAGTTGCCGTTAATCTTATTGCAAAGGTCAATATTGATTTTATGGCTTCTCTGTTATCAGTTACAAAATCTTGAAGTGCCCTGCCCCATGCGGAAACCCTATCTAATAGTTCATTGATTTCTTCCCGCCAGCCAGAACCCATGTCTCGAATTGCATTAATAACATTTTCTTTAGCACGATCCCAGTGGAATGCAATCGTATCAGTGGCTTTTACAAAAGCGGTTTCCATCGAGCCGGCAGAATCGTCCATTGCCTCTATACTTTCCCGAAGCCCATCAATATTTTTGATCATCGGAATTATAGCCCGGGCAGCCCTTATTTCAAAACCAATCCCTTCAAGAACGTCTTGCATCTGTTCGTCGCTAAGTCCTTCAAGTTTTTGGGACAACTCTTCAACAATATCAACAATCCCCCGAAAGTTACCAAATTCATCATAAACTTCAACCCCGGCCGCGGCTAACTTATCTGTCTTTTCAATTAACGCGTCATAGGCCCGGGCTAAAGAAATACTGGCTAATTCAGCACTAAGCCCCTGTTTTGTAATAAAGGCCAAGGACCCGTACATGTTTTCGAGCGATTCATTGAGTTTTCGAGCACTGGGAAGCAGTTGCCCTTGAGCGCCGGCTAATTGCTCATAAGTGATAACACCCTTGCGTACTGTCTGGAATTGCAAATCATAAACACGGGATAATTCCGAAATAGAAAGATTGTATGAATTAATAGTTGCAAGTCCAGCCTTAACCGCTGTCTGGGCATTAGTCATCCCCGCTTTAGCCGCCCGGGCAGAGATATCCAGTACTCCAAGTGAATTGTCAGCAGCAACACCGGCCGAAACAATGTCGTATAAAGCCACAGATAAGGTTTCGGCACTTTCCCCGATTCGATTGGATATGTCAATTACACCCTGGCCCAATTGATGAAATTTCTTCTCCGAAACATCAAGAAGCGTGTTGACATTCGCCATCTTCTGTTCAAACTTTGCAAAAAAGACTATAGGAATAGCATTAAAGGCAACGATGGCCGTAAAGGCTTTAAGGGCAACATTGCGCAATGTACGGAATGTATTATGTAGTTTTTTTATAGCAGCTTGCATTTTAGCTACAGCAGCAACAATTTTCCGAGCATATGCGTTAACTTTACGAGCTGTTTCTCCGAAAGCAAGACCAAACTGTCTGGTCTTTCTAATGGTCTCATCCAGGCCGGCTAGTTCTTGTCGTGCTCTGATTACCATTTCTAATGTTGCACGATCCACGCCTTTCACCCCCCGGGTTTGTTTTTATCAATAGCTAAATTCACATATCTTATGATTTTAAATATGCGCCTTATTCGATACGCCGGTTGATCATCAAATCCACCAGCCCGAGGCAAAAAGAACAATTCCCAATGTCCATTAAAATTGCTATGACACATTTTACTTGCATCATCTATTTCTCCGGTTAATTGGGAATTAAAAAATTCTTGTTGTTTAACGTAAGCATTACACGCTAATTCTAATTCTTCATCTTCGTTTACTTTTTTTCTTCATCTTCCGGATTCATGTCATTTATTTCTTTGAATTTATCAACAAATTCATAAAATAATTGATTTAATTTTCTGGAAGACAAAATATTAACTTCACTAATGTTTTTATCCTCAGACCAGGATGTTAACATCTGTTTAAGGATATATAAAGTTTGATCAGTTTTCGGATTATATTTATTGTTTAAATAAGCAATAGTATCCTGTTTTCCTTTTACCCTAACCTTTGGCGGGGTGATCATTGTTCTTATATGCCGATCAGTGAAAAAATCCGGATAAGCATGGCCCTCAATAAAACGACCATCTTTATGCTCAACCCTAATTTTTTCATCAGCTTCCAAAAATATGACCTTAATTGGCCCTTGTTCTTCCTCATCTTTTTCCACTGGTAACAATTCGTCATCTTCTTCCAGTTCTGCTTCATCCAACAATTCATCATCAATTAAAAAATCTTTATCTTTATTCATGGTTTTCCCCTTTCAAAATAAATTTAGGGACCCGTTACAGGCCCCTGGAATTAGTATTTGGTAGCTTGGTTGTCAACAATTTCGACCGCAACATTATATCCCTGGACATTATCCCATAGGGCTATCCCCTGGATATTAACGGTAACCCGATCAGGTCCACCTATATTAGCCTGGACCTGGGTTAATTTTAATTTAGGATAATCAATTGCCAGATATGGATCGGTTTCTCCGCTAACTTCGCCAATATTGATCTTTACAGGAATTATATTATTTTTAACCAAATCATCTTTTAGGCTGAAATATTGAGCAGCATCAAACTTGGTAGTAAAATTAACAGTATGCTCGCTACCCTGAACTTCAAGCGATCGCCGCTCTCGACTTAAACCGTAATCATCTCCGTCGATATTATTGTTATGCGTAAAATTGAGTTCGTTTATTAAACTGAAAATATCTGCTCCGTTCCAGTTAACTGCTTTAGTATCCCAAGCAAACAGTTTTCCGCCAACATTATCTGCCGGCGTCACTGTCGGAACCCCCAATTTACTTTCGGCTAATATACTTAAAATGCTTAAAGCATAAGTGATTACAGCCTTGCTTGTAAGATTAAATGTCATTTGGTTAACCTTACAGTCTTTATATAACTCATGATAACCGGCGTCTTTTAAATATTTTAAGAACGTCAACCAACCTTCGATGGTTTGGGCCGGTTGAAATTTATGTTTATACGGCCCACTTCCAACCCCCAAATCAACTGGATCTAGAGGCTCCGAACCAATGGTGTGCTTGATAATTGCTGGTATAGTTTCTTTTGAAACTTCAACCCCAATATCTCCACCAGGCCCGAAACTAGTGACATAATTGTCCTCGGTAAAACGATTGCTAATTAAGGCATTACTTTGAGAAGTCTCAACATTATTTTCCAAACTATTGGAAGTGGCCAATAATTTAGTCATTGATGCTGCCGGAGTGCCTTTAGCATCCTGTTCACCAAATGCTGTTATTGAATTTCGACCTATTGCCATTTAAACCCTCCTCCCTTCAACTTCAATTTTGGTGATAAATTCAATGTTGTCTTCCGTGTTTCTTCTAGAATAAACAAAGGTAAACTGAGCCCCGAAACTAATGCTATTATCCAGTGTCGGATTATTTTTCAAGATTGCTTTTAATTCGTCCATCTTTTGAATAAAATTAATTTTATCTCTGTTTTCGGGCGCTTTTTCAACATAATAAATACTTAAGCGCGGGATATCGTCAAAATCAAAACTTAGATTATCTTCCAGAACTGCTGTATCCGCTTCCGGCTGAATACAAACGGCCGGATAATTTTCAGGGATGAAATCATCATAATCACCAACAAATAGGTGATTTATTGATAGATTAGCAGTTAAAATATTTTTAGCCGCTTGAACAACTTCCATCATACGCTTTCCCACCTTATATCTACTTTGATAACTGCTTGCCAGGCCTGCAACCTTTTATTATACTGAGGAGTTGGATTGGAATCCGCATACACGATTTTATATGTTTTTATGGAAACGTTAGACAAATCAGTTTCATCCAAAACATTTGCCACTTCAGACATAAACCAAAGAACGGCGATATCGCCGTTCTGGACATTACAATAACCGTTAAGAAATAAAGAAGTCTCGTTTTTACCTTTCCTGTTTTTATACTTTTTGTCTTTGATAATTTCATAACAAATTGCATATTTATCAAAGCCCAAAGCCCCATCTTCCGTTGGTTCTAATTCATCTATTTTAGATATTGGCCTGATTTTGTCCAAAACGGGTATGTCTGCAAGCAATTTTGACTCAAGTCGTTGGAATAAGTCGAGCATTAACATTCACCAACTTTCTAAACTGCGCACTGATATATGCCATAATGACACCCTTGACATTTTCCCAGGCTGTCCACATGTATTTGTAAGCCTGAATGCCGGGACTATCTCCATACTGGTACCAACTAGGTAATTCAGGATGAGGATTAGCCGCGCCCCGTTGCCCGGTACCGTATTCCGGGAATATAGCATACTCAATGTTGGTCCCTACAACTCCGTCAACATAACCAAATTGACTGCGAACAAACGAATGGACACCAGCCCGAAGCGTGCCGGTGTCCACTAGTTTCATATTCGTTATCAGTCTTTTAACTTCTGCCTCAAGAATCAAGGCGGCTCTTAACATTATTCTGTCCGTCTCGTTTAGTATATCGGATTTGATTTTTTCTAGAGTGCGTACCGTCTTATCAAGACCAGTAAACTCGACTTCTATCCAATTATTCTGTGGCATTTTAAATCACAACCTTATTTGATCCGGACTAAATTACATTGGGTATATTTGTTATGGGGATGTGTTATCCGACCTGCTATTTTATATTCCCCGTCAATAATGTCGCCTTTTTTAAGTTTGTCGGTTAACATTCCCTTCATTTTAGCCTTGCCGGTATATGATTGACCTTTTTCAGAAGTATCATAAGATGCGACTTTTTCAATTATAGTACATGAATATTTTTCATATATTGTTGCTGGCCCGGGATCGGGATTCGTCCCGCTTCCATCATCAAAATTCCAATTGGAACCAGGATTAGTATTTTGAGTTTCTTCGTTTCTTGTAATTTTAGCATAATGATCCCAGCGCATTAGTTATCACATCCATCCTAAATAAAATCAACCATTATTTTATCTGGCAACTCATCGCCCTCGTCAATATATTCTTTCCAAATTTCTAATACTTCTGCCGGCACGTCCGAAAATTGGCCATCATTACCACGGGCAAATGTAATATTATAATCTTCATCTTTTTCCGCTCCGACACCGGCTTTTTTAATATAATTGTACTCTACATACCGGCAAATACTGTATTTGAGAAGGGCGTCAGTATCAGCTTCCCCGGTATATTTAGCACATTTCTGATTGCCGGCAGCAAGAATAATGTTGAGTTTGTTATCATGTATAGTTACATCTGGAGCTATTTCTAAATAGTTCTTAACATCAGCAAGGGTGGCAAATTCAGCGGTAGCCATTGTTATTGGCCAGCCTGAGCAACTTTAATTGCTTTGATAAGCTTTTCTTTATCGGTACGGATTTTACTTCTACCTTGAATTTTAAGTTCGCCAGCCATAACAAATAATTCTTCAAGCGATTTTTCTTCTAGGGGATCTATTTTCCCAGAAGAATTATCAACTGATTGTTCCTCTCCAGAAGTAGAAGAATTATTTTTTTCTTGTTCATAAACTTCGCCCAACCGATTAATTTTTTCTCGCATAGCAGCAATAGTTTCGTCTTTTTGAATTAATTCTTTTTTTAATTCATTAATAGTTTCATCTTTTTTGTCCAAATACATTTTTTGACCTTTTTCATCCATTACGTCAACTATCATATTTCTATCCTGAAAAAACTTAACATCTTTCTTAGTTGCGGGTATCGGCTCAGTTACCCCTTTAGAGTTAACAGGATAAGTTTTGTCTTTATACTTTACTTTTGTATTCAATATTACGCGAAGCATCAAAACACCTCCTTTAAGATTAAACAAAGAGAGACTAATCTATAGCCTCTCTTATGAATGGACTGTTAAAATGTATACTTCGGCAATTCTTTCAAATGAAGGCATGTCAATTCCGGAAACAATTGTCTGAACATTAACCGGATGCGGGTCTTTGATAGTCGTAATAGCAATCCCTGTATCAACAATTTTAACTTCAGCAGCAACTTGGCCGGACAATAAATCAGCTTCCTCAGGTGTAGTCCCATACCAGGTATTCCCTAACGTCCCTTCCGGAATTAATGTAAAAACATCATCCGGAAAAAACAATTGTGCTAATTGATTTTTAACACTGGTTGCAAACTTTTTATTGTATACAGCTACAGTTAAGTCTAGTTCTTCCAATAAATATTTTTTAAGCAACTTATCATTAACAACAGCGTTTGTATTTTTCACATATGCTTTAGCGTCCATGTCGGCAAGAATCTTTGTGTTCCTAACTAAGTAATTCCATGTCTTTCTGGTACAGATAGCTCTGGTAGGACGACGGCCGGTATCATCTTCAATTTTCTGCTGCGCCTTTCTAATGTCTTCAACGGGATCAGCGGTCGCGAATTGAGACCAGCGGGCATCAACCGCCAATGTTTCTTTATGGTTGGGGTCAAAATTATAATCATAATCATAAGCAATACCATTAGAAACAATTGATATAAGCCCTGTTGATACCAACTGCATTCTCATTCTTTCAGCATTAACTTCAGCTCCCTCAACAAGCCCGGTAATATCATCAAAGATTTTGTTCAGATACGGCATAATCAGTTGTACATTGTTTCCGCTCATTAATTTTAGAATTTCCTGCCGCTCTTTTTCTCCAATGCGCATAGCTTCTCTAAAAAATGGCATTTCGGTTTCAATCTTACCAAAACCAATTCTGTCCCTTAGTGGCGCATCCGCATCAAAGGTGGCATTGGTTAACGTGACCGGCAATCCACCGGCTCCTTTAAACCAACTTAAATCAAGGCCTATTTTCTTTTTCCGCGGAAATAAAGTTCGGCCTAAATATGGCATTTTATTTTCAGCTTTTTCAGTATAATATGCTCCGATTTCTCGGGCATTTACATAATCAAAAATCGTAGGCATTTATATTTCACCCTTTCTTTTAAAATTGTAAGGCTTTAAACAATAAACTTAATCATGTTTAAAGCGGCAACAGCTTCAGCAGCAGGAACTTCCGGCAATTTACTTTTATCAATAAAAGCATGAATTAACATAGTGCCCGGGGCGGTGCCGTGAGTTACATCTACAGCGTTTGCCAAAACACCTTCCGCATCCACAGCAGCCCCCGCGGCTCCGGTGGCAAGTCCTTGAGTGTTTTTCTTAACAACCGGTTCACCGGGATTATCCAACACCGATTTAGTGTCCCCGCCAACTATTGTTCCGGCCGGAACAATCTTTTTGCCGTCTGCGTTGGCAGTTATACCGGCATCGCTTACCATGACCGACACGCCAACGTATGGAGCGTTGGCGTATTTGAAAATAGTTTCAGTATTGTTGTATGTCGTTTCTACAAATTTCATAAATTATTCACCCTTTCCAAAGTAATGATCCTGCGCATCAATAGCGCCCTTGTTGTTTTTGTTATCAAACTCAGCTAATTTCTTGCCAAGCAAATCTTTACCCGAGTTTTTATCTTTTTCTCCACCAAAACCATTTAAGACGGTCCCGTTTTCCTGAAGTTCATTTATTACCTCTTCCTTCATGGCGTCCTGGACCGTCTTTAATTCCTGGATGGCTGTGTCAATATCTGCTTCGGATAATTCCGGATTGGACAAATGTAATTGTTCTACTTTTATTCCTTCGGCAAGCCTTTTGTCGAGTTCCATCTCGGCTACTTTCTGGGCTTTATATGCTATCAATTCTTTAACCTTGAGTTGTTTTTCTTTTTTTTCCAAGTCTTTCCTTTGCGCTTCCAGTTTTTCTTCTTCAGACATCCCTTTTTCCTCAGCCGTTTTTAGTTGTTTTTTTAACTTGCCCACTTCATTACGATAGCGATCAAGCTCTTTTTTATGCTCTTTTTTGAGTTCTTCTAAAGTTAAATCGTTATTATCATCATCAATATCATCATCAGTAGTCGGAGGATCTGGTAAGTCATCATCTCCACCACCCCCGCCGCCAGAACCGCCACCATCAGCATCAAAGTAAATTCCCATTGGTACCCATTTGCCATTAATCAACATATATATTTCCTCCTGTTCCGTCTTCGGTTTTTGGACAGAATTGTTTCTTTCCTCCAACTTCGCCGGTTATTTTTGGTGACATAAAAAAACCGTCTTCACTATAGATCCGTCCTTGGACCGTATTCTATAGATCGCCGGAAAAGTAAAACTGTTTTCTTGCCTTCCAAATAAATAATACCCATTAAGGTGTCACAAGTTTATATGTCTTATCAAAAATTTCCGATTTACATGGATAGAATTCTCCATTTACACCTTTGATAATATAATCGCCTAATTGAGCTGTCATAACACCTTCTAATGTTTGTATTTTTAATGCTGGTTTGCCTTCAACAAAAATCGCCTCTTTAGTAGTACAAGTAATCCAATTAAACACTCGATCCTTATTTTTTTCATTAAATTGCATAGCCTCAACAATAACAGGCTTCTTCCTGTATTTTGGCATTTTTATCACCTCTACATTAATAAAAAAACACCCTTTAAGGGTGTTGTAATTTATCAATTTTTTTAAGACTATCATTTAACAGTTTTAGCTTTTCGGGACTATCTTTATATTTCTCCCTCAATTCTTCAAGGGTTGGTGGATATTCCCCATGTACTTTTTTATAACGTTCTCTATACAATTTATTGTTTTCTTCCTTCGATTTATTGAAGTCAATACTCTCATCCACAATATCAAAACCAATTTTTACAATTTCGATCACCTCCACACATTATGGTAAAACACGCCTATATTCCCAATTGAACATTTTAGCAACCTCAGTCATTACCTCGTGAAACAGTTTAAAGCCTGCCTCATCTATTGTTAATTTGCCCTGATGCACTTTGTTCAAATATTTTCCTAATATTAATTTTTCAAATAAATTATAATTATATTCAATTATTCCCGGTGTCGGCCTGTGCCCACTTCCAATTCTACACATATATTTAACGCCGTTGTGCCCCTCGACAGTAATAGCATAAATGCTGTTATAACTACACATAACCCCTAAATCGGTAGATGAAAAACTACTGCTGCAAGGGTGATTATGTACTGCTATTATACTATCTCTTTTTTGGTTTTGCAAATAATTTTGAAAGTCTTCCGTAAATTCAACTTGATCAGCTTTGTTGCTTGTTAGTGAATAAGTCTTTTTGCCGGTTCCCTTTTCTATTGTCACAGCAAATTCGTTGCCTGTTACACGGCCGCGTTCTCCTACTGCTTTATGGGCATCGGCCAGACCGTATAAAGTTTGATCATCAACATCAGGCAACAGCTGACCGAATATCTTTTTAATTTTTTCATTACGAACAGGATCAATAATCCCCATTCGCATTAAAATTATATTTTCTATTATTTTTTCTAAATGACGTCCTTCGCCACTTAAAATAAGTCCTCTCTCGGTATAATTATTTATTCTTTTTAGGATTCTTTCTAATTCTTCATCGCTTATTGAGCTTTCGATCAGCCAATTCTCATAACTATTTGCCGGGCCGGTTAATTCTTCATCAATGTATGGTGAATATGCACACCGGCAATTAGGATGACGAGGTAAAAACGGCTGTTTACCCAATATGTAAATTTTGTTATGATCTGCTGCGCAAATCGGACAGGTAACAGCATCCAGGGTTGCAAGGTATCTTACTTTTTTTAACTCGGCCTGCTCATATACATCAAGATTGGATTGATTATAGATAGCGTTGGTCCAGCTGCGGGTAGTCATATCAACCCGGTGTTTGGCCATGGTACTATATATATCCTTTAATCGCCTGGTTGTTTTTCGGGGATTTTCGCCCAGGGCAATTGAATCAAAAATTTCCTGCTCTATCCGGAAAACAAGGTCGGTAGAATACTTGGATATGTAATCGGCCATTGTTTTGCCTTTAATTTTGATTGCATCAACAACCTGGGTCTTGACAGCCTGTACCGGCAAGTGGGTAAATGATTTTTTTATGTTTAACTCTGTTTTAAGTAATTTTTGAGTAAAAAGAGATTCTCCTTTATATAGCTTTTCTAGGTCATTCCTCATTCCGGAAACGAACGATGTTTTATATTTTTTTATTTCATCTCTGATCTGTTCTCTAAGTATCAGATTCCGGTTATACTTGGCCATCTCTTTATTAGACCATTTCCCAGCTTTGTTGACCCGGGCAAAAATCTGCATTACTCCTTTGTCTATTCGATCTATGGTTCCATGGAGCATTTTTAAGTATTTTTGAACATAAACTTCTTCATTAAGCCGGTTCTCAATCTTCCGTATGATCATGGTCGCTCAACCCCCGGTGAATATCCTCCAGGGCTTTTTTTTCTTCCTCTTCAAGATTTTTTAATTCCTGTTCCGGATCCGGTATTATTTCCGGGAATTTTTTAAGAGCTGTCTCCCGGGTGATCAACTTTGTGCTTCTTAGCTCCATTATCATACTGACCAGTTCTTTTACACTTTTAGGTAAGATGTCTCCAAACTTAAGTTTATGATCAATTTCTGACTTGCCCAGCATTTTAAGGGCCATGTTATTCATTTTAGTAATACCATCGTTGATATCGCCCCTTAAGCTTTCGACCTTGGTTACTATTTCAGTCGCTTTGATCTCTGCTGCATCACCGGAGGGATCGCCTTTCGATAGCATCTTTGCAAAAACATATTCTGGATAATCATTTTCAATTAGTTCCAGTAGTCCTTCCTGTTTTTGCAACATCAACTGGGCTATATTTCCCTGCATTTCAAGATATTGCATTTTGGCATCGGACCCCATATGCAGCATCACTTGATGTTTAAACCTCGATTTTTGAATGTTTTCTTTTGTTGTTTCGTCCATTTGGACCCCTTCTTTGGTATCCCAAATAAGCGGATCGCCATGGAGGTAAAAAATATTGTCCAGATAAGCTTCGATCTGATTATATTGATCAATTTTATTGAAAAGGGGTTCCAGGTTGTAATCTGTCTCAAATTCTATTATTGGAATGTAGTCAAACCCTAGCGGTCCCGAAGTGTCCTTATTTGGTTCCCCGTCATAAGTTTCTTTACGGCGCTTGAATCCTTCTATATTATAAAATTCTTTGGTCACACTTACATCTTCAAAATGGCCTCCCATGCCATCTTTATCTTTTTTGAAGATCTTAGCCTTACCTTTAATTTTGGCATAGATAATTTTATTACCCTGTTTTTCAATCTTTACATCATCCGGATCATGTAGGGTGATTATTATGCTGGGTTCAGTTCCCTTGGAAAGGGTTTTCTTATTTAGTTCGATAATTGCTTTTTTATTCAAAATCAGCCAGACTGCAAGCAAATATTTCATATTCTGAAAGCTGTTGTCTTCCCAAATTTTCTCAATCAATTGTTTTTGGGCATCTTCGGAATCATTGTCGGAATCATTATCTTTTTTGTCTATAATCTCTATATCAAGCTGTTTCTGCATCGTTAAAGCATTCATAATGAATACAATTTTTGGTACCGGGTTGAATATTTCCTTTATCTCGTCAAAAAGCCCATACTGGTACACATATTCACTTTTATAGATCTCATTTTCATAGAACGCCCAAGCCCGGGCAGGTTTAGAAACTGTCTTTAATAGTGCTTTTAAGGTTTCGTTTTCAGTCATAATATTACCCCCGGATAACCCATCTTGATAGATTGTAAAACGAGATTAAAAACATAATTAATGCAATAAAACTACTTTTTTTCTCGATGTTAGACATCTTGTCATAGTTGTGCTTGATATCAAAAGCTCCCGCCAGAGCGGCAAGGAAGCAAAATAACCCAATTATAAAGAATAATATTTTGATCATATTACCTTCGCCCCTTACGACCAAAGTTGCTATAATTGCCGACAGTAGCAATATTACGTTTTATGTATTTTCGCCCCTGCCAGGCCAAAGCGTTCGCCACTACCATGTCTTTTCCAGTAATACTGACCTTACCTGTTTCGTCATATACGACCTCGCGCAACTGCTCCAGGAAATCTTTGTCCCTGATAATTAATTCGTCGTTTCTGATTGCTGCGTCAAGTTCGTCCAGCATCAAATATTTGCTGGCCTCGGTTGTAGTCCACCCCATCTTTTTTGTTTCTTTATCATTCTTGCTTTTTTGGATGGTACTGAAGTGGATGTTTTTGTATTTGCGCTGAATATAGGCAGTATTTAGAACGGACCACCCATGATTATTGTTTTCTATGATGATATAGGCATTATTGTACTTCAGAGCGAAATCGACAAGAATATTCCCAAACCGATCCGGAGCAAAAAGACCGTGTATTTTTGCAACCTGAGACCAGTCAGATAGTTTATAGATAATCGCCGATGAACTGTCGCCGTCTTCAGTCCCTTCGGCTGGGTCTCCACCAATACAATATAATTCGTCTTTAATTGGGGTTTCCCAAATGCTAACGGAGCCGCCTTTTTCGATTCTGGCAGGCTTAATTTTATCCAAGCTTATGATTAAATTATCGATCTTGGATAAATCAAAGTATGGTCTTCCGGTATGTAAAAACGCCTCTTTCGGGGTGCAGGGATATTCCTGCTCAAATTTATCTTTAAGTTCTAGTTTTTTATTGAAAGCCCAATATAACTGCTGCCAATCTAAGTTTTTGCTTTTGCGAAGGGTATTTAATTTTTCAAAAAAATCCGCACTAACGCCCTTATATCCATATCCATCAATAACAGCTTTTTTGAATGCACTTTCTATTAATTCATTCTCAAATTCTAGTCTATATTCAGGAGTATGCCACCATTCGAAAAATAAAGGAATAAAATTGTTTTGGCCAGTTATAGCATCATCCCAGTATTCTTTAAATTCGTTATAGCCATTGGCAGTGGTTTCAAGAATAATGATACTGTCTTTGGTTATTGCCTGACCAAGCCCGGATAGTATGTCCTGTATACTCTTCCAAAAAGCTGCCTCCGAGGCATGAAAGAAATTCATTGTTTTTGACCGGCCAATATCCTTGTTACCGGCGGTAGCTATTCTCCATTTTGAATTAAGTTTTTCAAATAACAGCTCTCTGCGGTTATTATATTTTTCAACCGGCTTAATCTCCTCCGGCAAATGATCATACATATACCTAGCTTTATCTTCAAATATTGAATTTGTTGAATCGTCTTCGTGACTTACGGTCATTCCCACAAAGTTTTGTTTTGTTATTGTGCAAGCCAGTTGATATGCTGTAATGACAGACGTAAACCCCTGCTGTCTACCTTTAAGAATCAGGAAGCGAATAAAGTTTATTTTACCTGCTTCATAATCTGCAATTGCTTTTTTCAGCCGATTAAGAAATGTTTGCTGGACTTCATTTAAGAAAAAAGGCACAGTTTGTTTTTCTTTATCCACAATAGTAAAAACCATCTCAATAAGCAGAGATGGTTCCGCGTTAATTTCAGATCTTAATTTCTCCCCTTGAGGGCTTTCATCAATTATTTTTTCAGCTACTGCCTCCCGATACTTGCGGTCCAGTTTTATGTTTTTGTTTTGATACCATAAATCACAGCGCTTATCTATAATATCCTGGCAGGAAAGCAATTTGGCAACCATTATCTCACCAACTAAAAAACTTCGCAAAATCTCTGCTTTACGAAGCTTTTTGTATATTTTATTTAAACTTTATTATTATATAGTATAATTATGCTAATTTATAGTATTTTTATGTATAATTATACTATGCGTCTGCTATATTTTGCCGATATTTTTATGTATATTATTCAGATTCCTCTTTCTCCTGGTTAACAAAAAAATCTTCGAGCTTAGATTTCGCGCTGACTTCAACTTCCTGTTTGTCGCGCCATTTTTTGGGTTGTCTGTTCTTGAGCCAAAAAATAGCCGCTACCGAATCCGGGGGATAATGTTTCATGTATTCTTTAGAATCGGTGATTTTTCCCTCATGAGTGGCAAATTTAGTATCCTTGTGCTTGTACCCGATTGCCCTATGATATAATTTTTGCGCCACATTAGAATCTGCCAATTGCTTCCCATTTTTTATGGACTCCAAGAATGCTGGATGTTCTTTTTTCCAATTATTTATTGTGGACTCGCATACTTCAAAAAAATCAGCCAAATCCCTATCAATAGCACCTAACAAACACAGTTTATAAGCAGTTTTTGCATACTCTTCTTTATATGCTGTTGGTTGCCCTGGGCGTGTTCTTTTCATGAATCAACACCTCCATTATATAATTATGACATTCACCGACACTACTTCTAATTTCCATATCTATCATCCTAAATTAATCTGTAAAATTTTTCCTTTATATTATATATTATTATTATTATATATAAATATATATATATATTAATAGCTCAACTCACATAATCCATAATAAATTTAAGCCCGCTCCCCCTGACCAAAGGGAGCGGGTATATTTAAGGAGGCAAACGCCCGAACAAAAAGCGGGGTTCATTGGATTGAGGTCCTCACCCCGCTATCAAAAAAAGGAGATAAATAATGAACTCTTTCTACAACTTCCTTATGATAATAGTATAACACGCCAAAAAGCAAATTTGGTATAATGATTGTCAGTCTTTAGCCAGACTTTGTCTAAAATTTGTCAACCGTCAATAAGGTCATCAAAAAAACTGGCGATATCTTTAATCGGGTTATTAATGTAAAAATCTATATTAATCAAATCATATAAATACACAAATAGTTTGTTGCGGCGGTAAGACACCGTACTTCTAGCAATATTAAACTTGGCCGCCACCTCTGCATCAGAATAATTTGGTATCCGCTGATAGCTCCATTTCAACAGATTGTAGTCATCTTTGCAAAACTCAACCGTACCGTCTTCCAATACATTTTTAACAATAAGTGTATTCAGAGCAACTTCAATTTCATCAATAAGAAGTTTTAGGAAACTCGTCCGTTGTTCGCTCTCGGTTTTAACACTCATAAAATTTTCAATTTCGTGAGAAATATAATTAGTTTTACTGCTTTCGCTAAAACGCACTCCTTGGGGATTATAATCTTGTTCGCTGCGTTTTTTTTCTATATTGTACTTAGCCCTAAGCTTGCCGTTAAAATACATTTTAATAACTTTTTCTATGTAGTATATATTTTTATTGGGCATTGTCGCACCTCCTAAAAATACTAAGATAAGTAATCCTTATTTCTCATCCTTCATAATACGATCAATAATATCCCTAAACTCATCTAAGGCATCTATCTGCCCCTGATAATAGTTTAATTCCCTGTAACTGTCACAATCAGTACTGTTATACCTTTCTTTTGCTTTAATCAATGACACATCAAGTATCATGTTAATCTTTCTTAATATATTTTCTAACTTTTTACATTCTTCCATTTTAATATCCAACATAAAGTCTAACCTATTATTTTCCACTTCCTCAAAAACCAACCTAGCTTTTAATTTTTCAAGCTCATTTTTCATTCTTATTCCTCCTCCTCCGATTTTTCGCATTTAAATTTAGTTATTTTCGAATCCCAAAGATCCCAACATTGCATTTCGTTAAAATCCTGTTCCAAGCATAGTAAAACCCCGTCGGCAGTAATTTCATCGGAAAAACTTGTTTCTACTTCAAGTACAACAGTAAATTTGATTTTGTATTCATCACCCAATGGTTATCCCTCCTCTAAAAAATTAAGTTTTAATTGTTTTCTACCCCACATGTCTTCATAAAACTCGTTAATGAACTTTTTTTCTAATTCTTTTAAGGTGTAATCAGAACGAAAATCTCTAAAGCTCATATCATCGAGCATTCTCATTTCTAGCCACAAATGCGGATAATTTTCAAAAACATATTTTAGCTCTGACAGCCTTGAAAGCGGACATAAGTAACAGCTCGCCCTATTAAATTTTTCATAGAGACCGTTCCAGTCGAAGCCTTTTGAATAACAATACTCCAATGCCGCTTTTTCCGTCATATCAAAATTAACAAGTGAATATTCTTTAATCCTCTTGTCTTTGTTATTGTTAATTCTTTCAATTTCATCAGCGGCATAACCAACGAATTCAACGGTGTTTTTGTTGTTAATCAAATTTAGGTAATATTTTTTTAAAGTTTCAATCTTCATCTGAGAAGTGCACCATCTGTTTCTAAAATCAGGCCATCCATAACCCTTTTTGCCAATGTTTTTGCCCTTGGTTTTAATATGTTCTCCCAACCAATAACGAAAATTTTTCTCTGGTTTCAAAATAGTAAATTTGATTTCGGCTGCTTCCACTATTTTCTTTAGTTTTTTGATATGTTGTATCATTTCCGGAAATTCTTTGCCGACATCAACATAAACCACTTCGTGGATTAATATGTCATGCTCCAATAATTTTAATAAGAGGGCGGTTGAGTCTTTTCCTCCGCTCAAGCTGACTATAAAATATTTATCTATTTGTTCTTCGTTGGGTGAATAGTAAGTTTCGCCTAATACCCAGCTCAAATAATCGTCTGGAGCAGTCATATAGATACTCATATTACTCCCTTACCTTAACTTTTATCGCCGGCGATGACGGACGTCCGCGGAACCTCCACCCACCAACCGTGGCATCATAAACATAGTAGAAAGCTGCATAATTTACGGAAAATACTAACTCCGGTAAAGAATGTCTTCCAATTATTAATTTATCTCCCACTATTCCGGCAGGTTCAAATAATCTCTGTCTTTGTTGAGAGAACAGATTTCTTTGGCGTGGAGTATATTTGGTCAGTTCAAAATAAACCCGTTCTCCGTCATATCCTGCAAATATTACCGGTTTACTATATTCCCAACCCACTATAACATCTCCGGGTTTATAGATGCGGTCTGGAAGCTGTAATTCGATCAAATCCTTTTCCAAACCTTTATCATCGGTCCAGTAAAAATATCTTCTGCCATTTATTTCATCTAATACAGCCACATCTTCCCCCCTCAAAATAAACTTAATTGCCCCCTCTTCTTCTCTCCTGTTTCTTCTCCGCTGACCTCTTCCCCGATTTTTCTAACCTTCATATATTCCCAAAGAGCAGCCTCTATTTCGTCCCGAAACTCCTCTTCAATCCAACCAAGTAAAATATTATTCTTAACATCATATAAAGTAATATGGTCAGGATTTACTCCTGACCTTTCCTCGACTTCCATAATATTTGATTTGCAAGCCCTATTAAGATGATTAAGCCAACAACAGATATGTTCTTCTATGATCCATCCTAAAATATCCTGTTGGCTTGTTTTATGGAAACTTGTTTTCGGAAAAAAGATAAAACCATCTTTTATAACCAACTCTATCAATCCAAGCCCTCCTTGTTTTTTATCTTTTGGATTCTCTGGTGGACGGCTTGTCTGGTTATAGAACCATAAAATCCGGAAATTTCATAATAATAAAGACCGGCCTGACGCAATTTATACATGTCTTCTGACTTTCTTTTGTTTTTCAACCTTCTTATTTTAGAATAAACATTAAGTGTTTTAATGTTATAGAATTCGGCAATTTCCTTATATGTTTTTCCCTCTCTTACCTTCATTACGACCATATCTATAACATCATCACCAATATAATTAAAAGAATTGGTTTTTTGTTTTGGTTTTTCCCCAGTTTCTATATATTCCAGTGCCACTTCTGTTGAATAGCCGGCCAAAGCCGCGACAATCAAAGCACAAACACCAACCTCCCTATAATCCCTAACTAGCGGCATTAGTCCACCGCCTTTGCTTTTCTGAAATCCAACAATCTCGAAATTCGTTTTGCATATTCCAATTTCAGAACGCTTAATTCAGCATCGCGGGTAGCAATTTCATCATGATTAGTCGAAGGATCTTTGGCTAATAAAGTTATTTCCAGCTGTAATTGATTCATCTTCCTTTTTATGTCCCATAATGGTGTTTTTTTCAATTTAGTCATCACCTTTCGCTTAATTTGTTTTTGATCTCTTCTCGTAACTCGATAGCTTTTTCCCGCCAGGACAGTCCTAACATCCAAGACAAAAAGATATCCATAAACCGCAGTTTTACTTCCCGGTCAGTCATTTTGCATCTTCTCCAGCGGTTAATATATCAAGCCTTTTTTCCTTGGCCAAAAGCTCTGCATGTCTTTCTGGTTGGATTACATGCATAACCGGCATTCTATTTTTGGTTATGGCCAGGAAAGCTGATTTAGGAGCTCCTAATTTGTCCAGCTTATTATATTCGTTTAATTCTTTAGATCTTTGAATAATTTGTTCCCAGGCTCCAATAAGCCATTTTGGCACCGATTCCCGGTTCTTTGCTTCCCCGACATAGTGTAATGAAAGCAAATCAATACCAAGTTCTGTTATGTGTCCTACCCGGGCACAGGAACTGGCCAGGCTACCTAAAACCGGACATGAATTATCATTTTCAAGCAACCATTTCCCCTGATCTCTTTCGAACCGATTTCCTTTATCACGAGCATTAACCATCTTTTTTTAACTCCTCCATTCTTTTCAAATAATTGTTTAATTGATTAAGATTAAAAAAATGTATACCGATTTCATTTTCGGCAACCTTGATCAGCGGTGCAATTTTTTTGAACACTAATCCCAGTTCAGCTTTCATGGGTAGAAGCACTTCATTAAGTATTTTATCTTTAGCTGAATCTAGAAGCTCTTGTTCCCTTTTTGCTTCTGCGATATTTTTTTGACGTTCAAAGTCCCCCTGAAATATTTTCATTTGTTCATGTTTTTGTTTCTCTCCAGGCAAATACATTTTCAAAAGTTCAGGGCTATTATCCAGGTCCAGTTTAATCGTGTTTTTATTTCTGTTAATTTGGATACGACACCCCGCACATCTCAATCCATGAAGAAGACCGTAAGTCATCCGGTCAACCTTTTCAGCGGTCCGTAATAAAAAAAGCCAGATATAGTGATCTGGCTCAATATCCGGCCGTGGGTCATGTTTGTTTTTTTCACGTTCTTTTTGTAGGTAATCATCAAGATCTTGTTTGTAAGTTTTATCTTTTTTAGTTTTATTTTCTTTATGTGCAGAAAAATAAAAGTCATATTTTTTCATTATTTCCAACTCCTTCATTTAAAGGCCGATTTCCAGGTTACAAAGTTACAAAAAGTTACGTTTAAGTTACGCCCATAATTACTGCTATATCAGGATTTTTAAATGGTGTATAACTTTGTAACCTGGCTGGGGATTAAAAACGTATAAAATTATATTTAAGATGTAAATCTGCAAGAAATTAAAGGAACTTAAAATTTCTATATAGAGCCGGTTTTCAGGTTACAAAGTTACAGGGCCTTACGAGACCTGTTATAACAACGCCCACGAGTGTAACCTGAAGTGTAACTTTTTGTAACTTTGTAACTTAGACATTATCATCCCGAATAAATCTTCTAATTTCTTTAAGATATCCTGGGCCTTTTTCAGGATCGAGAACGAAACATTTTCTTATTTTTCCATCTAACCTAATAGACTTATAATCCTTGAAATAAGCTTCATCTTTAATGTATTGATGAATGGAAGCACTATCGAAAGGTTCCTTCCCTGTTTTTTGTCGGAATTTAACAGCCCATTTATCATAAACCGATGGAAACCATATTGCCAAAAGTCTTTTACCACCTTCGTAAAGCACTCTAAGTTCTTTAAGTCCAATTTCATTATTGCTTTGCATAATAGCAATATCGGACCAAAATTGATTAAGAATATGTTCGTTTTCAGCAACTTCCCGGACCTCCTGGCAGGCTTCAAGTACCCAGTCGATAAAACCCTGATCAAATTCAACTGTTGTAACATAAGCGCCGGCTAATATAGCCCAATTTTCTGCGGTCCGATCCGTGATGTCCTGTTCTATTAATTTAGACTTTAAATTTTTGATATTATATAGCAAGTCGTTTTTAAGCTGGTCATATTCTTTGATCAACTTAAAAACAAAGCCCGAGAATTTTTCATTCATTCTGTTAAGCCAATCATAGTTTTGTCGTTCTCTCCGATTGGCGGACATATACAAAGGAATACACCGGGTATATAAACCCGAATCCCGCGGCAATTCTTCTCCAGAGATAGCCAGTGTTCCTTTCACTTTATAAGCCCGGGTACCAAATGCCGACTTAACACCTTTCCCGGAAAGTTGTCGGTTATAGGCAGAGCGTAAATATCCGTCCTTATCTGTAATTCTCCTTTCATTTCTATACTCATCAAACCACACGCCCATTGATGAATAGTAGCTAAGAGCTCTCATAATGTAATTTTGAGATGATTCGGCTATACTGGTTCCCTCTGTTTCAATACCAAAAAAATTCATAATCCATCGCATGAAAGTAGATTTTCCCGCTTCTCGTTTACCATGCGGGAAAATAAAAGGAAAACTTTTAAACTCATCAAATATTACTCTGCTAAAAATTGTCGCTACAACCCAACCTAGCCCTATGTATGCCTGATACCCGCCTACCGACAATTTAATTGTTTTAGCTATTTCTTTGATATTAATCGGGTCCGTGTATAAAGACGGTATAGCATCTTCCATCTCTTCGCCGCGCGGACCGATATTAAGTGATTGGGGTTTATACCCTTTTCCGTCAATCCAGAAAATGCCGTCCGAATCAGGTTGATAAACTTTTCCTTCTTTAATTGCGACGTTAGCAAACAACCAGAATCCAGGTTCTATTTCTCCAATTGCTTCCGGCATATAAATCATATCGCCTGTATCTCTCATCAGTTCGTATTTCCACACCTCCTGTAAATCGGTTCCGGAACCTTCCCAAACATAATTACCCCGACTGAAACAATATTCTTTAAACTTTCCTACTCCGGCCATTTCAGCCGGTTCTAAAACAAATGTCCGGCTTTTTTCTCCAAATTCATTTGCAAATTGGACATGCCTTTTACATCCATCAGGAGTGAAAAAAGATGACTTGATATCAATTATAAAATTACTTATTTGTTCATCCCATGCGGCATCACCTTTCTTTCTTTTAATCATGTATTTATTAAAATTTCGCCAGATTGGACTAGACGAAAAATACATTGCAATTTTTCTTCTAACAACCTTTTGAGCTTCTTCGGATAGAGAATTCAAAAATTCAGTTCTGGAAAGAGCGTTATCCCTTATTGAAATAATATCTTCTTTACTTTTGCCTTGGGCCAGAGCTCCGTCCAGGTCTATTTTCCCGTTTTCTATCCAATCCTTGGGTAGTTGGCCGATCTTCACCTTGAAATTCTCTTTTAATAATCTTTGGGCAATAATGTAAGCCCAGTATGGAGTATCCCACCGGTCTTCGGGTTTTTCTTTATAGCTTTTATACCGTGGATTATCCTTTGTTTCATTATCAAATATTACGGTAATTTTCTGGACCTCAAATTCTTTTAACAGGTCAACCAAATTAGAAAAGTATTTCCCTCCAAAAGAACTAATTCCCGGAACTGCTATTCCAGGAATATCCCATTGATTAAGAGCAACCGCTTTAAACTCTCCTTCTGTTATGATAATGTGTTCTGGCTTTGATTTAAGTAATAATTGACAATAAATTTGTATTGGCACATTACCCAGCCCTAACTTATGCGGTCTGATAAGAGTAACCTTTTCATTATTATCAAGATAGGGGATGATTATTCGACTATCCAGCAACTGGCTGCATGGCCGAAGATTATTATTAACCTCTTCCAGGATTCCGGCTTTAAGCAATACCGGATCGTCATATTCTTTCCGGAGGTCATTAATAATTTGGCGGTTTTGCTTCCTTCCGGATATGAACTTGAATTTATCAATAATTGCGTCCGAGAAACCTCGTGTAACTTTCAAGGTTTCTCGGTCAACTTTAGTTAATTTTGCTTTTTCAAGGAACTTTGTATAGATCTCTATTGATATATTGTCTGCCACAATTCAATTCACCACCTTTTGTGGTATATAGGTGTTAATTACAATTAATCATACTAAATATAAAAGTCTTGGTAAGTTTTTGGGCTTCATTTTTTGTGATATTTTTTTGTTGTTTGCATTCTAAATAATAACTACAAATTATGTTGGCCAGCTCTCTTTGTTCCTGCTCTATTTCGTTCAGATCCGGTTGTTTTTCTTCTTTTAAATCTGGTTGCTGATTTTTATTTGATTTATTTCTGGCAAAAATCGCTTGTATTAAGTGCGAAGTAAAATTATGAGCATTTTTAGTTCCGATATTAGCATGATCTTTACACCCGGAATAAAAACTGCCGATTACAGTAGCCACAACCTTCATATCTTTGTACAGTTGATTGTTTCTTAATTCTCGTTCTAGCTTTTTAAAGTCCATTAAACACATTAACCCCTTTCCATGACACTAATATTGTTTTCCATGCTTTCTAGAGCGTTGCCTATTTTTATTTATTTTCTTGCGAATAACAGTTTCGATATCCGGAACGTGGATTGCACTAAAATCAGCAAGCCTTATAAAAGTATCAGCTATTTCTTCTTTCATGTTTTCATAATCGTCAATCCTATGGGCTTCTATGAACTCACTTAATTCAGTAACGATTAGCATAATTTTTTGAGCTTCAAAAGCTCTTTCCACCTCTAATATTTCTTTACTCGAAAGAATTTTGCCCTGTATCATTTTTCCGATTATATTTTCGTATTCTAAAAAACCTTTTTCTCTTGAAATGTTATTGGCTTCTTTCATGAGTTTTTTAATTTTCATTATCCAACTCCCTTTTGCTAGTGAGGTTAATTTTTAATGGTTTCATATTTCGTTCAATCTCTTAATGACATATACCCCGGTATGACGTTCCTTACCATTAGTATAATACTGGTCAATAATTTCCCGATATTTAAGTGAAATCGGGTCTTTTCTAAGTTCATGAGCAACCATATCCTTCACGTTACTTATGCTTCCCAAGCGGCTGCGGAAAGTGGCCCATGTAGGAAATTTATCCCCAGCTGAAGCTGAAAAATCTCTGGTTCTAGCCCAACGATTCAATTGGCAGGACCGTTCAAAATACAATAATTTTAACTGTTCGTCAGTATAAACTTGAGTAAATCCGGGTTTTCTGGGTTTTGGACTTTCATCCGTTTTTTCCGGCTTAGATTCTTTTTTTTCTGTTTCTTCAGCTTCCTTCTCTTCTTTTGGCATATCGCTTATGAATTCTATAGTGGTAACACAACGAAGGATCGGCATGATTACTCTATAGTTTTCCGCTTTTTCTCCCTCGGTTTCTACTATATTTTTAATATATTTTTTGGCTTGAATCACATTTTCGCATTCATCAATGTCGAGCCAGTTGTCAAAATCCTTTTTTTGTATCACCAACATCATCGATCCCGTCCTCTAAACCTCTGTCCTAATTTAACGCCATCTATCACGCCGGATCTCTTATCAGCATCTTTCGATGCGAACATCAAGGCCATAATCGAGATTCCAAAACATCCACCCAGGATAAAAAACACTATCAGCCACCACCAGGGGACATAATCAAAATTCATAATTAAACTCCTCTCTTTAATTTTTCAGCGAGCTTACTATATCTTTTTTCCACTTTGTTATCTTTAACAGCTTTCCTGACCGCCCAAGGGTCTGTGACCAGGATAAGTTTATCCTTTGCCCTGGTCATACCGGTATAAAGCAAATTTCTTTTTAACATAATGAAATGGCTCTTGGTTAGTGCCATTATTACAATCGGAAATTCGCTGCCCTGGCTTTTGTGTATGGTAGTAGCATAAGCAAGTTGTAGCAAGTCCAGTTCTTCTGCCTTAAAAATAACCGGTTCAGGGTCATCGTTATCAAGAATATCGACGAAAAGATTGTTTTTTTCAATTGCTACTACTTTTCCGATGTTTCCGTTAAAAACCCCTTTCTGGTAATCGTTCTGGATAACCATTACCTTGTCACTTAGCCTATAAGAACCTAATTCTGGCTTTTTGTCGTTTTTGGGATTAACAATATCCCTAATTTTTTCATTTAGGTTATTAACTCCGGACTTGCCTTTACGCATTGGAGATAATATTTGAAAGTCCATTACTGTTTTACCATTGGCTACTAATTGTTTTATTAAGCTAAGTGTTTCCTGTTCTGCTATATCATCGGCAAGAACCTTTGTATATTTAAAATCTCCGTCATCCTTAAGTTCAGGGACAATTCCTTCTGTCATCTCGTTAGCCATCCGGGCTACCACAGAACCGTTGGCTTGGCGATAATTATATTTGAGCCTGGTTACCGGGATTGTATCAGAGTTAATCATATCTCTTAGTACGCTCCCGGGACCTACACTGGGTAACTGGTCAACATCCCCGACCAGAACAACTTTCAGATCCTGTTCAACCGCCGCGAATAAATCCCGGGCCAGCAGAAGATCACACATAGAAAATTCATCTACTATGAGCAGTCCCGGGCCGGGCAATGGATCATCATACCCAAACGTAAAGGCCTCAATGTTGGGGTTATAGCGAAGCAATCTATGGATTGTCATCGCTTCTCTCCCGGTCGATTCCTCCATTCTTTTAGCCGCTTTCCCGGTTGGGCTGGCCAGGTATATTTCATTCTCCGGCAAATTACGATGATAGATATTGCATATGCTTCTAATCACGGTGGTTTTCCCGGTACCGGGTCCGCCGGTAATAATTGAAACTTTATTTTCAATAGCTTTTTTAAGGGCTTCAATCTGCTCTGGTGCATATTCAATTTCCTGGACCTTCTGCTCATAATTGATTATGTTATCACTTGCTTTTAAATCATCTTCTGCTTCCAGGAGCATTTTAAGCTGATCGGCCAGCTGGTTTTCAGCTTTATGCAGCTCTTTTAAATAAACATCGTTTTCTTCCCGGTTTAGCAGTTCCATATCATCAGCCATTTTCTTAACCATCACGGCAATAGTCATATCTTCGATTATGATATCAAGCAGCTTTTTGGTTCTTTTGGCTATTGCAGCAAAAGGCAAATAAACATGACCTTCATTGGTAGCTTCTTTCAGTATGTGTTTGATTGCTGCTTGAATCCGGAATGAAGAATTCTTATCTATTCTTACAGTTCGGGCAATTTTATCGGCGGTTAAGAACCCTATCCGGTCAATGTCGTCAATTAATATGTAAGGGTTCTCTTCAATTTTTTTCTGGATCTCGTCCGGTGCTATCTTTCTGGTCAGATATGTTACCCAAATCCGGGAAGCTAGACGAGGGGTTACCCCTCGGCGACAAATACTGGCTATAAAATCAGCCTGGGCAGAATTATGGGTTAAGTCATCCCGGACCTGGTTGATCTGGTATTCCGATATAAAATTAAATTGCTCCAATATCCCCGGATCGGCTTTGATTTGGTCCAGGGCGTTTACCCCCAGTTCATCAACTATCAGTCTGGCTTTTACCGGTCCTACACCGAAAATGGTGTTTTCTAGATATTTTGTTATTCCCGTTTTGTTGGTAGGAAGAAGCAGTTCGAATTCCTCTATCTGGAACTGTTCTCCATACTTCGGGTGTTCTTTCCAACTTCCTTTGAATTTATACTCTGATCCCTCCTGCGGACTGCTCATATATCCTACGGCAGTAATTAACATCGCCGGGTTTTTGTGGTCAATTTTCAGGACGCAATATCCGCTTTTGGGACTAGAGAAAACTATTCTGTCAAGTACGCCGATTATTTCTTTCCGGCTTTTGAGTTCAGTTAGTTTAATTTTTTTTTCAGTAGTCTCTCTTTCCCATTCTTCCACTTCATTAGCAAAATTCATTAAATACCTCCTTTTGATATTGCTTTAACAATGTTCTGAAACGCATTTCCATCTTCCCTCTGTTGGTGTTCCTGTTAAATGGATAAAATGATAGTAATGTTTATTTTCAGTTTCAATAATTAAACCTAAATGTTTGCCTTGCCTACAAGTGGGATGTAGTCCCCCGGCTTTTTTTATTAATATCATCCGGCAATTTTCATCTATTTTATATCTTAGATATATCTCGCCGACAACAAACCAATTACCTCGACCTTTGTTCATGGTCCCCCTCCTCTCGTGCTTCAGCCAATCTCTTCAATGCTTCATTAACAATGGGCTTAGGTAGGTGCTTACGTTTACCAATCCCCTTGACAACCTGCTCCAGGTCCTGGTATTTACTCTCGCCTTCCTCAGCCAACAATTCTAAAAATTTCTGGGTCATTTCTTTCCGCTTCTTTTCTTCTATAATGTGCTCCCTGGATAATACTTCATGACCAGGTTTAGCACTTTTTAGAGGTATTAACTCAGCGAATGGATCACCTTTTCCTTCTGTCGGTATTGTCAGCAGTGCAACCTGGGGAATACGGTTGATATTCTCTTCGGTGGCTTTAATCCGACCAATGGACCCAGGGTTGATGAAAAGGGTGTTGTTAATTTTTTTAATACCGAATCCATTGTGTTCATGGCCGTTAATAAGTATATCAGGGGCATTGGGGTGTTCTGCTACGTCTGACATTAATGTATGTCTAAGCTCATAACCTGGGGCTTTATCCAGCAACATTCCATGCGTGACCAACATTTTAATTCTGGGTTCATCAATATAAAAATCGCTATCATGCGGCAAGTAATAACTTAGAGCTTTATCGGTAATTTCCGCATTATAACTATGCCCTTGTAATACCAGTCCAAATCCCGGAAATACGAACTCTTCTATATGGGTGAGTATACGGAATTGTTTCAACAGCCCATAAGGTGTTCTATTTAAAGTATTTTTATTGCCAGAATACACATCATGGTTGCCGGCAATTGTGAATATATCCATAGGACACAATGGGTCCGGTATAACACTTGGATTTGTTTTTACATCCATTTTAGATGCTTGATATAGAAGGTTGCCCAGCTCGCTTATTACTGATAATGAAGCGCCTGGGCTATCAAAAATATCCCCCGGAATAATTACCCCTTTGCATTTATGATGAAGCGCCAGTTCAAATATTTCTTTAAGCTTCAGGGACAAAGCCTCCTTGTAATTATCCAGCCTGGCCTTAGGATTTTTACCGGTCCAGTGTAGATCGCCAGTTACAATGAATTTGATATCATTCATTGATATCACAACCTAAATCAGATTCTAATATTGAGTCAACGTTTTTGTTCCATTTCTTAACCGCCCCTGAAATAGTTTCAGATGATACTGAGAATCTGGTGCAACTTTCACATTCGATAATCATTAGGTGTTGTACACTTAACATTGCTTTACCGTCACAACATGGACAATTATATGCTTCTGGTATATGCATCATAATTCTTTCACCCCGCTATTACCTTCACTATCACGACCAACCTCATACCTTTTATTGGCGCTTTCAGCCAGGTCGCGATTATGAGTGATCATAATACTCTGTCGCCTGGTTTTTTCTGAATACTCCTTAAGGAACGCCGCCAAATTAGGAGCATATTCAGCCGAGACATGTTTTCCCGGTTCATCCGCGGTCAAAATGCCTTCATTTTGAGGCCTGGCCAGTTCCAGAGATGCAAGCCTCAAAGCGATACTTACTATGTCAGATATTCCTCCTCCCCGGGCATTTTCCGGGGATTCAGCTACATATTCATCCCCATACCGGCTAATAATCTTCCATTCAGCTACCGGCTGGTTTGCTTTTCTATCAATTTCAACTTTGAATTTAAGGTCAGAATCATCTATAATTGATTGTAGAGCGGCTGTTACTGTGTTCTCGATTTTCTTTTTCAGTTGCTCCCGGGCAAATTCAGAGGTTTCGGCAAAGAGGACCTTGACCAGTTCCCAATCCTGCAAATCACTTATAAGCTGGTCAAGCTGTGCTTTCTTTTCTTTTCGTTGAGACTTGAGCAGGGCAAGTTGGCCCTTGCCCTGCTCGTATTTGCTCCGGTATTGTTTAATGTGAAGTTGGAGGTTGGTTATGTTCATTCAATATCGACCCCTTTTTCTTTCAACACATTTTCCCATTTCTTTTGAACTTCTTCGTTGCAATGAGCTAAAGCGTCTTTCCATGTTGGCCAACGTCCATGTTTGCCGTGAAAATAATATTGGTAATATAGGCTGTCTTTGTTGTGCGGCAAAGCGGGATGATGGTCCACTGCACATTCTTGACACACTCCGGGTTTTGGTGGCATTAATGTCATTTTTGCCATTTTTACACCGCCTGTTCATTTTCGACAGGCTTTAACAATTCCTCCGCCTTATTCAGCCCGTCCTCAATACTAACCCGCAATTCCTGGATCTGTTCTTCTAAGTCCTCTGGTTTAACGCCCATTTCATTAAGTTCAGCCTCTATTTCATCCTTTCTTTTTTCCAAGCTCTCCAGGGTAGCTTCAGCCCTGGTCTTTTCTTCTTGCTTTTGTTCCGCCAATGCCTTTAAAGTGTTTAGCCTGTCAATATAATTTTTATCTTCCATACCTGCTACGCCTCCCTTTGTTTGATTTCTCGGGCAATCAGTAATCTTATTTCCCTAAGTTCCTTAAGAAAATAATTAAAAGTTTCAGCATTGGGTTGATTATTGCATCTTTTCTCAAAATCACGTTTCCTTTGAAGCTGGTCAATCTTATTGCTTAAAATACGAATAACATCTTCCAACATAAGTAATACCTCCTTATATTACAGTTTTAAGACATTCATCTTTAACCTTGCCTCCGCACGTTGGACAGACACCGGCTTCTTTGAGCAGTTTCTTATATTGTTTTTTGGACGATTCTAATTCGCTATTGTAATGTCTGATAACTTTATTCATATCTTTAATTCTACGTTCAAATATTGCCATTTCTTTTGATTTATCAATATGTTTAATTTTTTTAGCTTTTAGTTCTAATAAATTGGATATCTTATTTTCTGTAGAATTAATAATGTTTTTGGCTTCCTTTATCCCCTGATGCTGTTTTAATATCTTGGACTTTAAATCAATTTGTTTTTTTGCATCTTTAAGTTCAACATTTTTTTTGTTGACATAAATAAGTTGATTAATATCATTGTTGCAGTTATGTAATATTTTTAATGCTTCAGATGGGTTGCCGGTCTCTTTAATTATTGTTCTATTAAGGATCGAAGAAATTTTGACATCTTTAAGTTGTTTTTTATTTCGATGAATTGATTTTAATATTGTTAATTGTTCGCCTGCTTTGTCAATATATTTGATCGCCTTATCCGGACTGCCGGATTTTTTAATTATTTGTTCCTGGTTGCTTATTTGTCCGGTTAATAAATTCCATTTATTGTTTTTTTGAGTTAAGTCAATGTATGATTTAATATCTGGCTCAATTTTTCTGATAATATTAAATGTTTCAGGCAATCCTCTATATTGTTTAAGCAACTTATTTTGCTGTTGTATGTTATCATCTAGTTGATTTAGCTGTTCTTTCTTTTTTTGTAGTAATTCCAACCTGTTATTATCATCCTGAATCTGAACATATATCGCCTCCAGTTTAATCAGGGTTTCTCCTAATGGATTAACCCAATTATAAATATCTATTTTGTTATCTAATTCAGATAACGCCTGTTCAAATGCATTTTTATTTTGCTTACCACGAAAAATATCGCTCCCCAGCTTCTTATTGGCCCGGTCAATATCCTCAGTCCCGGCCAATTTCCCTAATATCTTTGCCCTAAGCGGTGCGGATATTGAGCTACCTAAAAAAGGCCCGGCCAACTGTTCGGCAATGTTTAGCTTCAAAATTTCATCAGCAACATTATAATGATATACACCTGTTGCCTGTTGAACTTCCAAAGGAATATCATTACCGAATCCCTCATATAGTTGATTGTTTATGTAATATTGATTTAATGAAGCTGTGCGTCTTCTGGTTACTGTAGTCCCGTCCTCATATTCAAACACAACCTTACATTCGTTTTGGCCATGCCTGATAAAATCATTACCCAGTGGTCGGTTGTATAGTAACCATTTGATTGCGCGGACAATTGCTGATTTTCCGTGATCTGTTGGTCCAGTGATAACAGTTAAGCCCTCCGGAGAGGGCTTAATAACTGTTTTAGGATGGCATTGGAAGTTTTCAATTGTAATCTTTTTTAGTATTCTCATATAACCACCTATGCTAAGTCTTCAGTTGAAATACTATCAAGATTAATATTACCGTCATCATCGTCATTAATATAGTCATCCTGGGTAATTTCTTCCTGAGCCGCAAAGGCTTTGATGCTTTTGCGCTGTTTGGCCACATTGGCTGCTCGTTTAGGATCAATTAAATCACCGATATTGAATTCCGCCACGGCATAAGTATAACCATGACTTTCTTCTTTATTAAGTTTAATTACCATTTCTTTTAGAAGTAGCGGGATGCCTTTTGTTACACGAGCGTTAATGTAATCATCAAATTCGCCAATGGAGGTCGGCGGTAATGACAGCATTAATGGCAGAGCATAGTCTTTTAGATCTATAAATAATCTCCGCATTTCTTTACAAGCCTTACTTTTTCTTTTTTCTCCGGCGTCCGTTTCTGTACTGCGCCATTGATCATATGGACAACCAGCACATTTCCTTTTTTCTCCGGTCTCAGACACTGTACCGGTAATGGCGTCTTTTGAACTGCATTCAGGGACTTTACCACTTCCCTTTGGCCAGTGACCTCTGGTTTTATGATTATGGACCAGGACGCCGTTAATTTCTTTTAAGACTTCGCCAAACGGATCAGCAAATTGCTGAATGTCTTTATTGATTTTCAATTTAGCAGGCTTAAGATTTACTCCTTCCAGGGCTTCTTGCATATCAATGTTAAGGGCTTCAATTAAGTCTTGCTTTTCTTCCTGACTCAATTCAGCCAGGGTTTCTTCCGAATAGCCGAATTCCATTAACTTATTATCAATAACAACTAAATCATTTGACATATTATCTCTCCTTTAAATAATTTTTAAAGCGATTAAGCGGGGTCAAAACCTTCATTATCATTATTATTGAAAATTTTACTTTTTAAATCCCTTACATTATTATCTAAACTTTTTAAATGTCCATCTGTAATTTTAGCTATTTCTTTTACGTTTTTTTCCAAATCAATTATGCGCTGTTCTAATGTTCTTCCCATTAATTATTCACCTCCTCGCTTCCCTCCTAACTTTTCCTGAACCACTCGCCCTTAAACACTACAACATTTTTCAACTTTTCTTCAACAAGCACGAAAATATATATTGCTACCAATATAGGCCACAAAACAGAAACAGCTATTAATCCACCTAGCATTATGTCGTTCTTACCCAAGACTCCTTCTGTCACTATGCAGAATATTGCTCCTATTAACAAATACAATGCTATGTATAGAATATATGACATTTTTTCCACCTCCTTAATTTTATAGTAGGCCGGGGGCAGGATTTGAACCTGCTCCTAGCTTTCCGTTTTGACTGCGCGCTGCTCGGGCTCCATAGCCCTACCCCGGCCAGAATTATATAATTATAACTCTTCCTGCAATCCCTTAATACAATCTACACAAAAACGCTTACCCTTGTACATTATTGAGCCTACAAAAGGATCTCCACAAATAGAACAAGCAAGCTGAGATTCAAATCTCTTAAGGGCAATTGTGTCCTTGTCTACTATAAAAACCTCTAATTTAGTCTGGTTTTCTTCTATCTTCATTGTTTTTCTAAGCTCTTTTGGTATAACATACCTGCCCAATTGGTCAACTTTTCTAACAATACCTGTAGCTTTCATATGTTCTCTCCTTTCTGCTACCCCGGCTTAAATTATGTAATTATAATTCTTCCTGCTGAACCTTCATTTTATCTATACCCAACCTTCTACCACATTCTGGGCAACTCCAATCAAACTGACTTCCTTCTGTCCAAGTAAAGTTAAAAGACTGACCACAATTACATTTGGTGTTCATGCAAACTTCCTTTATTTTGAAAGTCATTCAATTCTCCTTCCTCCATGTTATGCCTATAAATTGTAATAATTAACGATAAAAATGAGCCATATAACCAGCGATAACTCTTTTATGAACACCACCTCTGTATTTTCCCAGAACAACAAGTATAATATCATCTTTATCTAGATAAATGATATTTCCATCATCCGACTCTGATTTATTAACAGGAAACCCCTCTTTTTTTAACTTATTTTCAATTTGTTTTTCAGTAAAGATATCACCAACACATATCATGGTTGTTGCTCCCTTCCCTCCCATAAAGGGCATACATTAAATAATAAAATGATTCTCGCTGGCCCGTAGGTCTTATCTATCGCCTTAAAAACCTGGTCATAAATCAGGTCTTACGGGTTCCCCTTGCTGTATCCCGTCTCTGCACCAAGGAATGCGCCTGAGGCTCGGTTACTGTGTCCAGTAACTATCGTCGCCACATCATTTTTTTAGTTCATTTATGCCCTTTATGGGATCAAGAATTAGCTATGCCAACATTTTTATTCTGGCACTTAACATCCCGGCGATGGCTTGATATGACTTGTATTCGTTATATGCCCTGTCCAGTTCAAACTTAGCCTGTTCCAGGTTTCTTTTTGCTTCCTTCAATTCATCCCAGGCTTCCTGGTAATCTAGATCGTGCTGTTTCCATTGACCCAGGGCGGCATTCCGGGCTGTATCGTTGGAATAAAATTTCTTCCCGGCGCTATCAACTTCATTAATAATTTGTAATTTTTGTGTATCTTCCAATAATCTCAGTTCTTGGTCGGCTTGATCGGCAATCTCTTCTAGTCCGGCAATGTTTTCTTTTTGTTTTTGGATTACATGGGGGAAGCCTAAAAGTTTGTCTTTAATTTTTAAGTATTCTTCACTCATCTCGGAAAAATTCCGATGTTTTTCCTGGGCTTTTAATATATTTGTTTCTGTTATTTTTTGCAGAATTCTATTTATAACAGATTGGGTTTGATTAATCCTACTTTCTAGTTCGTCCATATTGAAGTCGCCTAAAATTATGTTATCCAATTTGATTCCTCCTGTTTTATTTTTTCATTGCACCATATAAATTTTTCTGGTACAATGAAGTTGGGCATTGATTCAGCTGTTTTGGACAGCTGGGTCTTTTTCTTTTTTCGCGGCCATAATTTTTCGAACCATATGGTTGCCTATCCCTAATATTTCTTCCTCTCCGTTGATTCGCTTATATATGTAGAAGATTGCCTTTATTAGATTTTCACCTCCCTTGCAAATTCGTCATCTTGATACACACCGTAATACCAGGCTAAAAAAGCATCTCTTTGTATAACCCACTTTCCGCCTATTTTTTTGCCGGGGATTTGTTTGGTGTCTAGCATAAGATATATTTGGTTTTGTGAAAATGGAATTAACCTCATTAAGTCTTTAACTCCTAAAGCAAAGGGCAAATTATTGCGGTTATCTTTAATTAGTTCAAGCAACACTTCTTTAACTGTTGGTAGTATCTCCATTTGCCCCTATCCCTCCTACTTAATTTTAAATAAACTGTTTTGGAATTGCGGAAAAGCTTTAATAAACTTTCTTTCTAATGTAGGGCCTACAGCTGAAGTCCCGCTTATAAGCCGCCAGATATGGTTCCTGGTTGTACCTACGCGCTTAGCTAAATCAACTTTACTCCAGTTATTTTTTTTCATTAGATTTTCAAAAAAATTAGCATTTAGATATAGTTTTTGGTTACATGTTACGGTATTGATTTCATCGATCGTCACCGGGATATCTATACCGGCTTTACCGAAAATATTTTTGGCTGTTTCGAGTTTGTTTTCAGGGGGAGCGGCAACTTCATCCAGGATCTTATTGATTAACCGGAATGTTTTTATTGCCGTTTCAGGTGTGAATTCTGGCTTATTTTCTTCGCTATTTAGTAGATGTGTCCTGATTTCTTCCGCCACTCTGGATTCGGTTAAAAGCATGCCGATTCTAAGTAATGCCCGACGGGGGATGATGGTGAATGCTGAAACATATTTGAGGTGAGTTGCATCCTGCAACTGACCTTTGAATATGCTTAATTCAATTCCTTTTAAAACTTTTAATCCATCTCGTTTTATTTCTTTAAAATTACGATTAATAACCGCTTTAATTGCTTCTTTTCCTACCTCATAATAATCTGCTGCTTGTTTTGTACTTACTATCATGTCATTAGTCAAATATTTTATAGCCTTGACTTTTTCTAATACTTCTATCTGGTTAATGTGTTCTTCACGTAGAGATTTACTTTCGACTAACGCTAAATTTTTCATAAAAAACTCCTTTCTTAAATTTACTCTTCACGCGTATTATTGTTTTAAAAAAATTTTATCGAGAGAAATATTGAGAACTTTTGCTATATCAACTAGAGTATTTATACTCGGAGATCTCCGGCCTGCTTCTATATCACAAATTAATTGAGGACTTTTACCTATTATTGCGGCTAAAGCGGTTTGTGATAATTCTTTTTCTGTTCTTTTTTCTCGCATGATTGAACTAAAATCGCTTTTCATAGTAAATCATTCCCTTTCGTTTACGCGTGATGAGTATAGTATATTACTCTTCATGAGTAAAATCAACATTCAATATTGCTATAATTTTACGCTATAAGCCTATATTTTAAGAATAAGTGAACTAATCGTATAAATTCTTCGTTTCTTGGAGTTTTTCTTTAGTTTACGTTAAAAACGAATCTTTACACTCAGAGCGTAATAACATATAATTAATTTGTTGAGGAGGAATAGACAATGAACATAGGTGCCAAAATAAGGAAATTAAGAAAAAAGAACAATTTTACTTTAAAAGATTTATCAAAAAAAACGGGTTTATCAATTTCTTTTATATCTGATATAGAAAATGGCCGGAGAAAACCCAGGTTAGACAATCTTAATAAATTAGCAGAAGCACTTAACTTACCGCCTGACGCATTGTTATCTGAAATTAAAAATAAAATAGAGTATAACACCGAGGTAAAGGAACTTTTAAACCGCTATAATGTATTCCTGGATGGTGAGATAATTACCGAGGAGGATAAAGAAAGTGTTATTAATTTTCTCAGGATGTTAAGAGACCGGGACAAAAAAACCAACAAGGAGGTGTAAAATATATCTTACATAAGCAAAAAAGTTAGCGAACTTGTATCGGCAACCTCTTCCAGAGACCCATTTGACATTGCTAACCATATAGGGATAAATGTCTATTTTCATGCATTTAGCGAACATATTAAGGGTATATATACATTTGATACACGGCAAAATGAAAGAATAATCGGAATTAAATCTGGCATGTCATATACCATGAATCGTTTTGTATTAGCCCATGAATTAGGGCACGCCGTATTACATAATGATAATGGAAGTAAATTTTTTATTGATGAGTATACTTGCTTTGCACCAGGAAAATTTGAGTTAGAAGCCAACAAATTTGCGGCAAATTTATTGATCAATGAAAAAAATTTAAAAGATTTATTAGGAGGGGATTTAAGTTCAATAGCTTCGGAATTAGAAGTGCCGGTTCAATTAGTTAAAATAAAAATAGGAGAAATAATAGGACATACTCTATGGTAGAGTTTTTTTAAACTAAAGAAAACAAACATCAGTTCGTGTTTTTTCGACAAACAATTAAAAATAAGGAGAGGATTATTGTGAAGAAAACCAAAAAAATTGTTGTCCTTTTGATTTTGATATTAATAATTATGCCAGCTGGAATGTATGCTTCAAATGAATTATATGAAATAGCAATTGCTTCTATTGACAATTGGCTGGATAGTATACCAGAAAATCAATATCAAAAGGCAACTGAAGATGAAATTTTCAGATGGAAAGTCATGATTGAAAAAAATCAAGGATTGGGATTATTTTTAACATACTATGAATTACTTGGTGAAATAAATCAAAAAGAATTTATTTATGAGAATAAAATCTTTAATCAAAAAACAATTAGATATTATCAATTGTTTAAATATCCTGACTATTTTTTGTCTCAAGCAGACTTTAGTAAAATCAAAGTTAAACCTGAAAAATTATTAAAAACTTCATATGATTATTATCGAAAAAATATAAACAAAAAAGAAGAGCAATTGGCCTGGTTAAAACAATTTATGTCTTTTTTATCTTATTATAAACATCTTATTAATCATAAATTTTATATAGAGAAAATTAATGAAACCAATTATGACATAGTAGCAAATATATTGAATCAATATATTATTATTTCTAAATATTATCTTACTAAAGAAAGCATAAATATTCCTTTAATTTTTCTTTATACTTATAACAAAAACAAGCCCTTTATTACTATAGGCTTAGGAAACAACGAAAACAGTATTTTAGAAGTTTTATATCATTTTTCTGATACTTGGAAAGAATATTTGAAATCTGAAGACAAAAAAACAATTCTTAATTTTGTGTTGCCTAAGTATCAAGATAGCGATTATGCAGTCAAAATATATTCTGTATTATCAGATTAAAGGAGGATAATAATGCCGCGAATTACCGAAAAAGAAAATGGCAAATATAAAGCCTTTGTTGAAATGGGTAAAGATCCATCTACTGGTCGGCGAAAAAGAAAGGCGAAAACATTTAACCGGAAAAGGGATGCCCAGGTTTGGATAGCCCAAAAGATTGCTGAAAGGGACCAGGGAATTGTAGTTGATCCTGGGGGTTATACTGTTAAGGAATACCTCTTGTATTGGCTTGAAAACTATGCGGAATCCCAATTAGCCGGGACTACTTATGATGGATATACTATGATCGTAAATACTCATATAATACCAGCTCTAGGTGCTATTAAGTTGGATCAGCTTCATCCAATGCATATACAAACATACTTAAACAAAAAACGTGTTAAAGGAAGGAAAGATGGACAGCCTGGAGGCCTTTCGGAAAAAACACTATTACAACATTATAGGATATTATCAAAATCTTTAAATCAGGCCGTAAAGTGGCAAAGAATAAAATACAACCCTATAAGGGCTGTGGATGCTCCAAAACCTGAGAAGAAAAACAAAATAGTAGCCATGACAAAAGTCCAGGTTAAAAAATTATTAAACACTGTAGAAAATGATCCCTGGATGTATTCTTTTATTTTTGTTGCTTTACGGACGGGTATGAGAAGAAGCGAACTATTGGGGCTTAGATGGGAAGATGTTGATCTTGAAAATAAAACCATTAGAGTAAGGCAGGTATTAGTAACAAAAATGGGTACAGGGACGATGATAAAAGGAACTAAAAACTTGTCTAGTACCAGATCAATAAGCATTACTGATGCTGTTATTAATGTTTTAAAAAAACATAAAAAGAGGCAGACAGAAATTCGGTTATTCCTACAATCTGAATACAACTCATTAGATCTTGTTTTTTGTAAGGAAAACGGCACTATATACAATCCAAGCACCGTTAATAAACGATATAGGAAAGCAAGAAAAAAAGCCGGATTATCAGATATGTATACTATTCATGTATTAAGACATACATTTGCAACAATGATGCTAAAAGCAGATGTCAATCCCAAAATAGTTCAAGAAATGTTAGGCCATTCTGTTATATCTACCACTTTAGATACATATTCTCATGTTACCCCAAACATGCAAAAAGAAGCAGCTGAAAAACTCGATTCAGTACTGTCATAAATTTTTTTTATTATTTTTGGGCACCGTTTGGGCACCGCCAATATATTTTTTAATCAAAAGCCCGCCTTACATAACATGTGTTAGCGGGCTTTATTCTTTGATATAACAATGGCGGGAATGTGTGGGAATCGAACCCACCACAGAGCGGTCTACCGTCCTGCCACCGGATTTGAAGTCCGAGGTGCCCACCATGGGCACAGCCACCCCCACAACCGAGTATATTATAATATATATTAAGCGGTTTGTAAACATGATTTGACAATTTATTTTGTTATTTGATAATCTTTATTTATGTTTACAACGATGTCGTGCAGAATATAACTTTTTATATGGATTTTATTATTTTTATCATTGCTTTAAAAGCGGCACTATGTCCAAATCCACTTAGTTGATTAACTGTTCCAGTAAAGTATAAGTCAGTTTCAGGATTAAAAAACGCAAAAGCCCCAGATTGACCCCAAAACCCTAATATTTCTTTAATCGGCTTAAAAGGTGTTATAAATCTCGGTACCCATAATCTTTCTAATCCAATCCCATAAAAGAATAGTCCCGGGGGAGGAAAGTTTAAATTCCATTTTTTCATTTCATTTATCTCTGCTTTAGGGAAAAAATATCCACTGAAAAAGGCTTTTAAAAATATCATTGTTTCTTTGGCGGTTGATACAATACCTCCCTCAGGAGTAATCGAAGCCATATAATTGGGGAGATGAATAGCTTTAGATTTATAGTACATCGGTACAGGTATTGAATCTTTTACATCTTCATATACATAAGTTTTGGAGAGATTTAATTCATCAAAAATAAACTTTTTAAATACATCCTGAATGCTCTTTCCGGTAATAATTTCAATGATTTTACCTAAAAGCTGATAGTTTGTATCCGAATAATTAACTTTTCCTTTTTGGCCAGGCCTAAACTTGGGTTTTATTGTCTTTACTATGGTCAGTGTTTTTTCTAATGGCCAGGGCTCATCTTTTCCGTTTAATAGCTCTAAAGCAGGTTTTTTTCCATTAGATTGTTTTTGAGAAAAATAGTCTGGGATTCCTGATGTATTAGATATAAGCTGTAAAATTGTAATGTCATTAGAATACTCCTTCTCGTTCATAACATGTATCCCTCGAATAAGATCATCACAAAGATATTTAGATATTTTATCCTCTAATTTTAGTTGGTTTTCTGCCTTTAATTTAAAAATGACTGCTGTTATGTAAAGTTTAGTTACACTTGCAATAAAATATTGATCATCTTCTTTTATATTTCCCGCTCCACCAACCCAAGAAATAGTATTATCACCTTTTTCAACACATAGCACACTTCCAAAAACATTTCTTTTTGTGGTCATTTTTTCTACAATATGATTAAAAAACGATTCATTTAATGAACTCACCTTTTATGATTCCTCCCTCTTTAATTTATGAGCCGCCTTTCAGTTGTGAAAAGCATCATGGGCATAGGCCACCCATAACCAAGTATAGTATAATATATATTTAGTGTTTATGTAAACATGATTTGACGATTTATTACTGTTTATCTTTATCAAAAAACTGGACGAGGTCAATTATTCCATTTTCAGTCTGAAAAAAATCCAGGGTTCCCTTTTTTGCTCCCAGTATTCTTTCCATGGTTTCTTGATAAAAAATGATAATATCTTTAATCTGCTCAGACTGCCGCTTACTGTCGTTACTGTTAGAGCTATTGGTCAGAGTATCGATCACTTTTTCCTTGCCCAGAGAGCTTAACCGGATGTATAGTTCAGCTGCTTCTCTCGGATTAGCCGTGTTAAAGATTCCTTCGGCAACTCCTTGGTTGATGATCGCTTGCATCTGCTCTAGAGTTACCGCTAATGCTTTTTGGAGAAATTTTCTTGCAATGAACGCATTTTCATCTTTTTTCTGCAACTCATATAACTGCAGGTATGCTGATTGATTATTTTTTCGATACTGATTTGTTGCATAAAAAATTCGTTCCAGTTTGTCAACTGTAGATAAATCATCTCGTGCCGCATTTTTTTGAACAGTTATTTCAATGTCATCCACTAGATTATTGACTATTTCGTTGAGGAGTGCTTCTTTTGATGCAAAATAGTAATAGAAAGCCCCTTTTGTAATCTTCATCTCTTTTAAGATATCATTGATCGACGTCTTTTCATAACCTTTGACTGTAAATATTTTAATCGCAGTGGTGATAAATTCTTTTTTGCGGAGATCACCTTTTTTGGCTACCCAGGAATCGATCATTTTCTCTTCCCCTCAAGCCATTCTAACATATAATCAAAGGCCAGTTTAATATTTCCTATTTGACAATGATGAGAAGCTGATTCACTTTTGTTAAAGATTCTACCGGAGACAGAATTGGCGTTAATCAGAGCATTTTTTTGTTCTTCAAAAAACTGGGTATAAATATCCTCTTCACCGGCCAGCAGCAGAACATCCTGAGTTATATATTTGGAAATCTCTTTTGTATTGTATTTCTGCAAAGTTTTTAAATATTGGGGAACCGTGTTGACGCCAAAGACATGATACCCGTGTAAAAGTAACCATTGCGAAAAGAGATTTTCCGAGATCTGCTGCTCTGCTTTTTTCCAAAATGGGCTATCTGCCAAAGGTAAAAACTGTTCAACCATCTCCTGAGCTTTTTGGGGTACTTTACTTAAGAAAGCTTGATAGAAATCGTAAATAATATCATAAAGAATGACCCGCTGGACCCTTTTTTCATAAGCAGCTGCTCGGGCTGCTAAATAGCCTCCCAAAGAGATTCCTAATAATGTTACATTATCAATTCCGTAATGATCGAGAACTTTAGTCACCGGCTTTTCCCATTGCTCAGTTAATTTCATTCCATATTTGTTAAGGGCTTCCCCTTGTCCCGGGCCTTCAAACATGATGACATCATAACCAACGTCAACTAAAATTCGACAAAAAGGATAAAGTTCTTGGATAAAGGAATCATATCCTCCATGTAAGACGATCCATCCTTTACTTTCTTTGTCCGACATAACGCGCATTACAGGTAAATATCCTTGTTCATAAGAAATTTGTTCATTAATAATCGGTTCTTCGGAATAAGCTTTTTTATATGCTTTCATACAAGCGTCATAAAGTTTTCCCTTTTCAGGATCTTCACCTAAGGAGAAAAATTCAGCAGCGCGAAGATAAGTAGCCCCCTTAAGCCAGGCATCGGTTTGAATAGCTTTTTCTGCTAACTCTTTAAATACGTTTTTCGCATCCTCAAACCCCCTGATTTTCTTGGCCGCTTCCTCTACTTCAGCATAGGGAAAAATCCCCAGAGAGTACCAACGGTTTAGTTGAAAATTTAATAGGTTGTTTTCATGAAAGGGTTGAAAACCCACCGGAAATTGAAACTTCATGTTCTTCACTTCCTTTTGTCTTATTATACCAGTGATATAATTATACTATTGGTATATTTTTTTGTCAAGAACAAGTCACCCTACCAGAGTTAGCTTAGAACAATCTTTTACCACAAAGCTGTCATCCTTATCGGGCACAGCAAAAAAAGAGTCCATCTTGACAGATGAACTCCGTTCATAACTTAATCCTTCAAATTATTCAACGTTAATACCGGCCCCATTGGCAGTAACCTCACCAATTACCCTGGCCTGTTCTACTCCGGCGGAAGCTAAGGCAGTGATAAAATCAGCTACCCTCCCGCCCGGCACTGCGATCAATAAACCACCCGAGGTCTGAGGATCAAAGAAAATATCAGTTAAACCAGTCGGAACATGTGCGGCGATTTTAATTTGATCAGCCAGATAGTCCCGGTTAGAATAAGCCCCCCCGGGAACTAAGCCCATGGCAGCAAATTCCGTCACCCCATTAAAGATTGGAACTTCTGTCGCTTTAATCGTAATCGCCACATCACTTCCCCGGGCCATCTCCCAGAGGTGACCGAGGAATCCAAAACCGGTTATATCGGTACAGGCATTAGCGCCAATCCGGTTCATCGGTTCGACCGCTTTGTCATTTAAGGTAGCCATCGCTTCTGTAGCCGGTAAAGTAATCGCCTGCTCAGCCAACCCGGCTTTGAGCGCAGTTGAAATAATTCCCATACCCAGTGGCTTGGTCAGGATTAATTGATCTCCGATCTTTGCCCCGGAATTAGTTAAGAGATGTTTCGGCTTAACCAGTCCGGTCACGGAAAGTCCGTATTTGGGTTCATCATCTTTGATCGTATGACCGCCGGCAATAATCGCCCCGGCTTCTGCTACTTTATCGGCCCCTCCTTGCAAAATCTCAACCAATATTTCTTTTTCCAGGCAGGAGGGAAAGCAGACTACATTCATTGCCAGCAGCGGCTTCCCGCCCATCGCATAGATATCACTGAGGGCATTGGCTGCGGCAATCTGGCCAAAGGTATAGGGGTCATCAACAATCGGAGTAAAAAAGTCGACCGATTGAATAATCACCGTCTCTTTATTTAGTAAATAAGCAATTGCATCATCGGATTTATCTAACCCGACCAATAATTCTTGAGCAGCACTACTAAATTTTACTTGTCGCAAAACTTGTGACAGGTCCGCCGGACCCATTTTAGCAGCTCAACCGGCAGTTGTACTATAACTGGTCAATTTGATCTCCTCTTTCATCTCTCCACCCCCTTCCCCGCTTTGATTCTTCCTATCGTTAGTATAATATATTAACAGGTAATAGTAAAATATCACAGGTTATTATTTATAACCATTGTTCGCCAGGCTCTCCCTGGCCAAGGTGAGGTCCTCTTCTGCTACCAGTATAACCGGCCCGGTGCAACCCATTCCGGTTTCAGCATAGATCCCAACCTGCCAGAGACTCTCTTTGGCCTCTTCAATTTCCAGGATATCAATTCCCGGTATTTCCTCCCCGACTGATTTAGTCGGTGGAGCTTTGACTACGCTTTCCTGAGCCGGCCGGCTTTGCTTAAGATCTGCGACTATTTCGTTCAGTCCGGCTTTTTCGGCCCGCTCCAGCTCATCCTGCAGCAACTTATTGACCTGATGGCGGCTGAGCTGAGCAATATACTCAATCGCATTGGCGACCACCGGGGCACCGGAAGCCCGGGAGATAATCGCAATATTGCGCTGATAGCCTGGACCCAGTCCGGGTCCATAACCATAGCCGGTGGCCTCATAACCGCCGCCGGTTGCGAAGGCCGAAAATACCTTCATTAACAAATTACCGGTCAGGGAATCAACGACCATGATATCTGGCGTTCCCTGCAACAGGTCATTCCCGCGCATGGTCACTCCTCCATCTTCGCGGGCTGACTCAGCAAAATTGATCCGATAGCCTTGTTCATATAATTTTTTTAAATTCCGCTCGGCCAGGTTGGCCCCTTCAATATTCAAGATCCCAACACTTGGTTCCTCAATTTGCAGCGCCCGGGCGGTAGCAATTCCATAGATCGTATTTTTTAATAAAGCGCTGACCCGGTCGGTATCTGATGTCCCGGTCGTAGTTGCCAGCAGCATCTCCTTACCGGTGGCAGGACTTACGATCCGGCCAACCGTAGCTATTCCCAACGGAAAAGTATAATGTAGGGTAACCGCACCATCAATCTCATTTGTATCCAGTTTTTCTTCCATGATTTGGTGGGCTGTGGCCAGGCAATCAGTCTCGATCAATTCCAGTTCTGTTTCGACCCGGGGACCGAGCAGGACAATCTCCAGTTGGGGCAGTCGTTTTCCGGCAAGCTCAGCCCCCCTGACCAGTTCTTCCGCTCCCAGTTCACTGCCAATAGTAGTTAAAGCAATTCTAATCCTTTTTCCATAATGCCCTTGTTCAATCCCGTCCGCAATTTGATAGAGGGTCTTAGCCAGTTCTTTTTTCATCAGGTTCACCTCATTCCCCTTCGCCCAGGAGTGAATCAGCTACTTTACGCATCGCCGCAGCAAACAGCCTTTTTACTTCCTCACTATTGTAACCCTCTTCTGGGGCAACTGTTCCGCTATTTTTTTCTAATAAAAAGGAAACCCCATCAAACTGGTTGGTCATCCTGCCCAGAAACAGGCTTCCCTTGCCGATGATCATCGCCTTTTCAATCGTATTATCCGCCATCATTTTAATGGCATGACCGAGGAAAGGGATTCCGGACGGAATATGACCCTGAGTGGGAGCAAAACCGGGCATACCGTGTTTTTTCACAAAATCCAGTAAATCTTTTTTCTCCAGATCACCCCTTTTTACTCCCAAGGCGGCAATCATCTTGTAATTTGCTTCGGGAACATTGCCGGCTCCGGCCGGTTTAGTAATTTCCGGGTTCTGCATTTCAACCGAATAGCGATCAATATCAACTAATTTAAGCTTATTCTGATCAAGGGGTTCAGTAACCAGCGAGGAAATAACCGCCTGGGGTGAAGACCCGGTTCCGACCTTATGCCGGCCGATCACATCTGTTCTAATCACCGGGCTAAGTCCGTCATTGGCGGTAATCAAAGCGGCAAATCCACCCAGCACATCCTCCAACACCGGCATCTCTTTTTTGACATGATCCTTCCCATTCATCCCCAGTTTAGCAACAGAACCACCGGCTACTACCAGCACATTTTTGTAAACCCCGGCCTTAACCAGCGCTGCCGAATTGACCAGGGCATGGGTCGGACCGGCACAGAAACTTCGCATATCGACACCGGTAGCATTGATACAACCGGCGGATTCGGCAATTGCTTTGGCAAAATTTCCGCCACCCCGCTGGTTGATATCACCACATGCTTCTTCAGAACATTCAACAACATATTCCACTGTCGACAAATCAACCCCGCTCTTCGCCTGGAGATTGATGATCGCCAGATAAGCCGAAGCCTTAGCCATTAAGTTTTCCAGCATAACATGAGAATTCAAATTCTCATCGCTTTCATGAGCCCTTTTAATACAACCGACCAGTTGATCTTTAAAATAAAGAGGGGCAGCATCCTGTTCGGCCAGTAACTGCTTGATCTCAGACAGTTCATTACCTGCCCCTAAGGCCAGGTTTTGTTGACTAAAAATCGGGTGTTCGGCTAACTTTTCCTGAACCTGTTTAGTAAAAGCAGCCGTCAGTTTAACCAGATCAAAAGAGTCAACGTGTTTAACCAGGCCATAAAATTCGTCTTCCGGCATTAACTCACCCAGCTCCCCGAAGCGCTTACCTTCCAGCAGATTGGCCTCGGCATACCAGGGCTGGTTGATTTCAGTCAACTGATCGGGTAACAGATTGCCAATATAGCATTGATTGGGGGCATAATTAACCACCTGCTTAAAATCCCTTAAATGCCGATTCAGTTGCTTCAGGTAATCGTCATGACTATCTTTGGCCCTGGTAGTGACCTGGGTTGACCCATAGTGTTTTAAGGTATCCGGAGTATGAATCAAGATATAACTGCTGGCCTTTAAAACTGGAAATATCATCAATAGTTCACCTCATTTTCCGAATTTGAAAATAGGCAATGGTACCTGAGACCATTGCCTATCATCTTTATATTAAGCAAAAACCGTCTGCTCGCTAATATTCGTCTCCAGCGCCTTTAAGGTTTTTTCGACCAGTTCTCTCCTTAACAACTTTTCCTCTTCCCGGACTAACTTGGGATCACCGAGTGGATAAGGAATAGCTACTGCCGGGACGATTCGATTGGCTCCTACCGTTTGGGAGATCGGTACTACTGTTGCAACATGAACAACCGGTAAACCAGCCCTCTCGATCTCTTTTACCATCGTTGCACCGCAACGAGTGCAGGTACCTCAGGTTGAAGTCAAAATAACGGCCTGCACACCATCATTAACCAACTCGTCAGCAATCTCACGGGCATAAGCCCGGGCGGCAGCAACTGCTGTCCCGTTACCGACGGTTGAATAGTAATGGTCATGCATTTTGCCTATCTTTCCCTCTTTTTCCAGCTCGCGCAAGGTATCCACTGGAAGGACGCGATCGGGATCTTCATTGGCATAAACCGGATCATATCCCCCGTGAGCGGTCTGATATTCCGCAGTGCTTAGATCATCAAGCCCGGCAATACTATATTTACCATATTTCGATGCACTGGAAGACTCAATCCGATCCGGGTTGCCTTTCGGCACAATCCCACCGGAAGTAACCAGTGCAACCGTAGCTTTAGTAATATCCTTGACCGGTGGCCTTGGCTCAACCCGGTCAAAGACGGGCATCGGGTATTCAGTCTCAAACTGTTCTCCTTTAAGTTTTTTAATCAACATCTCAACTGCTCGGAGGGAACCCCTTTTTTCAACAAAAAGGTTTTTACGGACTCCCCGCGGAAGATACCCTGCTTCTTCCGGTGAACCCAATTTACCTCCCTGTTCAAAATAGCTTTTGACCAGTTTAATCATATTGGGAATAGCTTGGCGCATACTAGCCGCACTATCACCTGTCTCTACAAAATAGGCATATTGTTTAAAGAGGTCGTAACCAGGGTTTTCAGGGTAAATACCGGATATAACAGTAATCCCCAGTTCAGTGGCAATTTCGGCCACATTTCCACAGGCGATCCCATATCGTCCGGCGTTAAATGCCGGTCCGGCCAGAACCAGGTCTGGTTTTTCCTCGGTTAGCATCTGTTTTATTTCCGCCCTACTGGCAGCCAGGTTTTCACTAAAATAGCTATCCCCACAGATCATCGTTTTACTAATTTCAGCCAGACCGGCCAGGCCATTATTGAGCGCTCCTCCGGGTCCCACCGGACCTTCTTTAATTAGCGGCGCTATATTAGCCTTTTCTTCCCCGCCGATCTGTCCGAAAAACTGATTCAGATAATGGATGATCTTTAGCTTTCCTTGACTCATCTCCACCCCCTCCTTCACCGGGATTTATTGATATTTTGCATACATCTCACGATATTTCTTGGTCTCGGCGATAATCTCCTCTACCTCCAACACCATTTCCATCATACTAATCTGTTCATCATATACTTCCGGTTCTATTTCATCCTTGATTTCACTTTCCAGGACATGATAACACGCGAGTCCTAACTGGACTCCAGCTAATGGACCGGCATAAGTGGGATCACCATTAGTAACCGTCTCACAGGCCAGGCCTGAGGATTCAGCTTCTGCCCCTCCCAGAATTACTACCAGGTTTTCGGGGCCATGTTTTTCCGCCAATTCCTTAATTCGAGCCTGGTTTTCCAGATCCATCGCACCAGCGCTTGTTCAGACAAAACATTCGGTTGTAGCAAAAACAATTTCCGCTTCCGTAGTTTTTAAGCATTCCTCAATGGCCGGACCGGGGATACCGTCACGGTCACCGAGAATAACAAGTTTTTTACCCTTTAACATCTTATCCACCTCCAGATTATTAATATGACCGGGCAGTCATTTTGGTAAAACCGAGTTCATTGGTTGAACCGGTTATTGCCTGAATCTCTACCTCAATACTTCCGTCTTCTTTTAAGCTCCCGGCGAAACCACCGGCAATTACGTCAGCCAGACTCTGCTCTCCAATCGTCTGTTCCATCGGGGGCAGGGTAATCAACTGATTGGCATTCCCGGCCGTTACTACCGCATTAGCCTTTTTGCTGGCATCGGCCAGGGATTGTGAAGCACCGTCCCTTCCGGCATATTCATCAGTAATTAGCACGGTTTTAATCCCTTTTTCCTCCAACTTGTTACAATTCATGATCAGGTCGGCATCAGGATTGCCAAAACCCTCCTCCGATACTATTGCCGCCTCCAGTTTTAACTGCTCAGCTAATCGGGCCGTAAAACTGGAAGACCGCTCTTTATCGGCTAATGTGACATTTTCGTTGGTAACAATCGTACCGATAAAATTGTATTCCCGGCCGTGATATCGGTAAAGGTCTTCAATCACCGGATTATTTTGATGAAAATAGGTCGCATTTTTATCACAGGCTGAGACACAATTCCCGCTAATGATCGCTCCATCCATCACCTCGGTCGGTGAGATTAAGGTCGGTAAAATCTCCTTGGCATCAACCCCGTAAACATAGGTATCATGGAGCAGTCCCTGGCTCTGCAACATATAAATATAGCCAACCCGGGGCAGGTCGGGATAATCATTGATCGCTTCATAAAACGGTTTGTGTTGATAGCAGACCACTTGATCGGGCTTAATCTCCCGGCCGGCCTCACCCAGATAAGCCGCTGCCTTCAAACCGACCATACGGAGAACGGCTTCATGTTCATGTTGAGGAAGTCCGGCGCTTACCTCACAGCTTATAACCACATTTAATAATTTCGAAAATGGGGTATAATCAGCACCTACTCCCGCCATATCAATAATGCCTTCCTGGAATCCGACAATATTACCGGTAGTTACTACCGCCATTCCTTTCAGGGCATGGGTTTTACCCGAGCCAACGATCTCCTCCCCGGCAATAAACCCGGGGAAAATACCACCTGGCCCTTCAACTTTAACCCTGGGTTCAATGACATCCTTAACCGGTATAATCCGAATCCGGTCACCGGGTTTAGCCAACTCAATCGTTAACTCCTTAATCCTGGGCTCAGCCAGGAGGGAGATCAATTCCTGACGATTAATCGCTAAAACCCCATCTTTTATTTCGGTATTATTAGCGAAGATAATATCCTTAATCTTGATCTTACCCAGTTCTAATTTCATAGTTTCACCCCCCTTGCTCAGGCTTGCTCATAAAACTCCTTGACGGTCTTCTCCAGTTCTTCAGCATCAAGGTCTTCCCCACTTAAATGTTCACTTTTCTTTCCATCAACATAAAAGACGAACGAGGGAAGCCCCATTACCTGCTGACTCATTGCCAGTCGTCGACTACCTTTAATATCCAGTTTAGCAAATTTAAGCTTATCACCATATTCTTCTGCTATTCTTTGATAATCAGGCATTAACTCCAGGCAGAGCTCACAGCTTTCACTCCAAAAATCAACAACTATCGTTCCGGCCGCCTTGATTACCTCATTTTCAAAATTATCCTTATTCAGTTCCAACATCCTTTGTTCACCTCCCCCTCCATTGATCTGGTGTAATATCTAAACAGTTACAACCCCGGCGATAAAATCCTCAATTTCTGGCTCACTTGGTTGAACGATTCGCTTAACCTCTTCTTCATGCTCAAAGATAATTACTGCCGGAATCTCTTTAATCTGATAACGATCGGCAATCAGCTTATTTCTATAGGTATCAATTTTAACCATTTTTACTCCCTTATCGGCCAGCTTCAGTGCTTCCAGTTGACCCAGCAGCTTTAGACTATCTTGATTAACCGGACTCCAGAATACTACTAAGACTGGTTCGGCTACCTCCATCACATTTTTCCGCCAATATTCTTCCTGTTCGAGGTACTTTTCAACGGCAACTGCTGCCGTCGCCCCGTCACTTGCCGCTGTTATCACCTGGCGCAGAAATTTTACCCGGACATCACCGACAGCATAAATTCCGGGGACATTAGTCTCCATCATTTCATTGGTTTCAACATAATTAAACTTACTTAATCTGACCAGTCCTTTCAGGAATTCCGTCCGCGGTACTGTCCCCACAAAGACAAATACCCCATTGGCCGAAAGCTCGGTCATTTCCCCGTTTTTAATGTTTTTTATCAGCACCCGGTCGACCAATTCATCTCCTCTAATCTCTTCCAGGACCGAAGACCAGACAAACTCAATCTTTTCATTGCTAAAAGCCTGCTCCTGTAAAATTTTATCAGCATCGAGGATGCCCTGATCATGAATGACAATAATTGTTACCTTATTAACGAATTTAGTCAAGTAAATTGATTCTTCGATCGCCGTATTGCCATTACCGATTACTACGACATCCAGGTCTTGATAGAAATCGGCATCACAGGTTGCACAGTAAGAAACACCCCGACCCCGAAACTCCTTTTCTCCTTTAACACCCAGTATCCTCGGTTCCGCCCCAGTGCTCACAATAACTGCCTTGGTTTTATATTCTTGACCGGATTTAGTCTTAATTATTTTCCAAAACCCACTTGGTTTAATCGAGATTACCGTTTCTTTCTTAAATTCTGCACCAAATTTCACAGCATGTTCCCGGAAATTTTCCATCAACTCCGGTCCGGTAGTCTCTTTAAAACCGGGATAATTTTCCATCTCCCAGGTAGTCCTGGCCTGTCCCCCCGCCTTTCTTTTCTCTTCCAAAATCAGTGTCTTCAGTCGGCCGCGGGCGGCATAAATAGCTGCCGACATGCCACCGGGTCCGCCGCCGATGATAATCACATCATATACCTGCTCCATCTCATTACCCTCCTCTTTATAGTACTTCCTTAATTCTTAATTGTTATTCTCTTAAGACAGCTCTTTAGTAAAGATAAATCAATCGTTTGATAATCCGCCAGCACGGCTGCATGGTAATCCTGTTTTTGATAGCTTTCCTTAAATTGTTCCACTTTGCTCCGGGCTGATTCGAGCACCTGCAAGGAAAATAAATCCAGCCCCCCCGGTCCGCTATTGATCACAATACTCCGGTAGGGATTCTGAACCGGTTTAACACTGCCGGCTAAAGGATGACTGGTTAATCTATATCCCTGGTGGATATAGTCCCTTACTCTGGTCATGATCTCAGTAAGGTCAGAACACAATTCTATTTTTACTCCCTTAACTTCTTCAAGCACCAGGGGGTTATTGGTTATAATCCGGTAAAAAGTTAACACCTTAATCACCTTGGGGATAAAATTATTGAGCAAAAGATCTTAAGTAATTAAAAAGGGTAGTAATAGAAATAAACTTCCATTACTACCCTGTCTTATTACCTGAGAGATTATCCAGAAATCTTCAGGACTGCTCCTTCGGTGTCAGTTAAGACTTGACTTTCCAGAGTACTGTCCGATAACGGTCCTTTGACCTGAAAGTTTCATCTGCTCGTTATGGTGACGAGTAGATTTACCCCTTCGGTGGCTAATCAGCTCTCTCCCGTTATCATCATCCACTTTATCTTCTGTTTAGCTATTTTTTTCACAAACTCTCTATAAAATAATTATACTATCAATCAATTGATTTTGTCAAACCCCTTTCTAGCATTTTATTGTATTTTTTTATAATAACTCAAACTTTTAGGGTTGCAACTTTACAATTCCCGGGAATTCCATTGTATAATAAATAATTCGGCAAAAAGCAAATGAAAATGCCTTTTTCTGCTCACCACTTTGTGGCTGTTAAACCGCTTAATTTGTAATTTTCAATCAATTTCATCCAGGTTTCTCTGTTACTTTTCATAGTAGTTGAGGAGACGGGATAGATCGTAAGCAGCCCCTATTACCTTAGCTGTTTTCAACCTCTTTTAAAGATACTCCGTCCTTGGTTTTCCATTCTACCATACCATTCACATGCCCCCCTATTACAAATGCGCCTGCATATGAAGGACTCCGAACTAGAATGTCTTCTTGTAATATTCCGTTTTCATCAATTTTCGCTTTTTTTCTGCGTTCTTTAATTCCAGATGGTATACTTTCAGAGTCTATCGTTTCTATGTGGCTGCCTTTTAACACGACAAAACCCTCATTAGTTTGTTTACAGCTAGCTTCTATGACACGACCGCTTTTGCGGCTTTTTCTTTTTAGGAAGAGAAGTAGTTCATATTCAGGACTGTTTACTGTAACCAAAGGTTTAGATTTTTCTATTAGTGGTTCAAATAGTTTATGTCCAAGTGTGCCCATAACAATTTTCGCATAATCAATGAATTCTTCCAGCTCACTTTCTTTTTCCTCTGTTATATTGCCAGGGGTGGGGTCATTATCATTTTCGACAGTATACCGTCCAGCATCCGTAGCAAGCCCATAGAAACGATTCTCAAGATAACTAATCTCTGTAGGTCCAAAAGAGTTATTAGATGTAATAAAGACAACAGCCTCTGTCCAATAATCTTTATCGGGATTTCTTTTATGCTCAATTAAACGACAGAGAAGACCCTCACCATTTTTCCGAACTCCAGCTTGTCCAACATAAACCATATTGTCATCACTCTGATCCGCTGTGCCAAATAGAAAGTAAACACCGCTTTGGGATAGATCGTTGCGCCCCTTACACTTATCAAGCTCTGTGCGTGGTATTTTATAAGCGATGCCGGTCCAATTAGCCAGAGTACATTTTATCCTCCCTTTTGGTGTACCGTCCATCAAGAATAAATGTATACTTTTTCCTCTTGTTGCCATTTTTTTACCACCTTATTTAATTTCAGCTAGATCAGCCCAAGATATTTTTCGAAAAAGGCTGTTAATTTTTCAATGACGCTTTGTTTCTTAGCTGAGCGGGCTCCAACTCTAACGAAGCGTGAAACCGGAGGTAGAATCTTATCAATATCGGTACCGGTAGTTTTTAATGAACCATCTCGGAAAGAACCTTCTATAAACTTCTTTGTTTCATCAGGCTTTAGTTTCTCGTCATTTATAATCTCTGTTAAATCATTTTCCTTTTGATCTATAACGAACTTACGCCAATCATCATCCACGTTCGTGGAAGTATTAACTTGATTAATAAACCCTTCAATAAGTTCTTTCTTGCTACGAAGTTCGATGCTTGAATTGATTGCTTTATCAAT